>JAKALB010000010.1 GCA_021813365.1 Pseudomonadota bacterium
GATGCACCATGTCGCCCTGGATCGGCCCTGGCCGGATGATTGCCACCTGAATCACCAGATCATAGAAATTCCGCGGCCGCATCCGGGGCAGGAAGTTCATCTGCGCCCGGCTTTCCACCTGAAAGACGCCCAGGCTGTCTGCCTCGCACAGCATGTCGTAGGTGGCGGGGTCTTCCGGCGGCAGGCTGGCCAGATCGTGGCGGATGTGCAGATGCTTGTCCATCAGGTCAAAGGCCTTGCGGATGCAGCTGAGCATGCCCAGCGCCAGGATATCCACCTTCAGGATGCCCAGCGTATCGATGTCGTCCTTGTCCCAGCAGATGACCGTCCGATCCTCCATCGTCGCATTCTCGATGGGAACGAGTTCATCCAGCCGCCCCTCGGTGATGATGAAGCCGCCGACATGCTGGCTCAGATGGCGGGGAAAGCCCTGCACCTCCTCGATCAGGTTCAGCGTCAGTTGCAGGCGGCGGTCGTTGGGGTCAAGGCCGATCTCGCGCAGGCGCGTCTCGTTCATCGCCTTCGAGGAGCCGAAGCCCCAGATCTGGGACGACATGGCCGAGAGCGTGTCTTCCGACAGGCCCATGGCGCGGCCGACCTCGCGCACGGCGCGCTTGCCGCGATAGTGGATCACCGTTGCACACAGGCCCGCGCGATGCCGGCCATACTTTGCATAGATGTGCTGGATCACCTCTTCCCGGCGTTCGTGTTCGAAATCCACGTCGATGTCGGGCGGCTCGTTCCGGGCTTCGGAGATGAAGCGTTCGAAGACCATCGTGCCGATTTCGGGGCTGACCGAGGTGACCCCCAGCGCATAGCAGACGATGGAATTGGCCGCCGAGCCTCGACCCTGGCACAGGATCTGCCGCTCACGCGCGAAGGACACGATGTCGTGGACGGTCAGGAAATAGGGCTCGTAGCGCAGCCGGGCGATCAGATCCAGCTCGTGCTCCATCTGCGCCCGCACCTTTTCCGGCGCGCCGTGGGGGTAGCGCCAGGCCAGGCCTTCCCGCGCCAGCCGGGCCAGGCGGCCCGAGGCCGTCTCGTTTCCGGCGATCTCGGACGGGTATTCATAGCGCAACTCGTCCAGCGAGAAGGTCAGCCGCGCGGCCAGCTCGCCGGCCCGGTCGACCGCGGCCTCGAACCCCTTGAACAGCCGCCGCATCTCGGCGGGCCCGCGCAGGCGGAACTCGCCATGCGGCAGGGCGGCGCGGCCCAGCTCGTCCACCCGGCAGCCCAGGCGCACGGCGGTCAGCACATCGGCCAGGCGGCGGCGCGATCCGTGGTGCATCATCGGCAGGGCCGAGGCGATCGTGGGGATGCCCAGGCTGTCGGCCAGTTCGGTCAGGCGGGCAAGGCGCGCCGGATCCTGGCCGTCGTATTGCGGCGCCAGGATCAGGTGGCACATGCCTTCAAAGCGGCGCACCAGGCGTTTGGCCTGTGTTGCCCATGCGCCCGCGCCGCCACCCGGCCGGACCGCCTGTGTCCCGGCGGGATGAATGGCAAGGGCCAGCCCCTGGCCCCAGTCGATCAGGTCGTCGAAGTGCAGTTCGCAGTCCCCCTTGGGCGCCCGCCTGCGGCCCAGGGTCAGCAGGCGGCACAGCCGCCCCCAGGCCGCCCGGTCCTGCGGCAGGGCGGTCACGGTGAACCCATCCCGCAACACGATCCGCGCCGCCGGAATCAGCCGCACCACCGGCCCGCCATCCCGCGCCAGCTCCCGCGCCCTGGCATGGGCGCGCACGATGCCCGCGACCGAGTTCCGGTCGGCGATCGCAATCGCCGCCATCCCCAGATCCGCCGCGCGCAGCACATATTCCTCGGGATGCGAGGCGCCGGTCAGGAAGGTGAAGTTCGACAGCGCCGACAGTTCCACGAACCCGCCCGCCCGCCGCCCGCGTCGGGGGGGCGCGCCAGACCCGGGCGCGGACGACGCAGCCCGCTTGCCGTCGCGTGCCGGCATCGCAGCGAATCGGGGCAGCGGGTCCATGGGGCGGGCATTCTGGAACATAAGAGGAACATGCTAGCAACTCCTCCCCGGACCTTCCAGTGCGTCGAAGGCCGGACTGGGGCGCTGCCCCAGACCCCGGGATATTTTCAGGCAAGATGAAAGCAACGAAATATTAACCTTGTCGGGCCAGCAAGATGTCACGGTACAGGGAGGGATCCCGATGACCGTGCAAGGTGAAAGCGCCGCGTCTCCCCCGTCTGCACGGCCCGAGGCGCGGCGCCCAGGCCCTGCAAACCGGCCCCGCAAAGCGGCGCTCTATCCGGGCACGCGTCCGGCCCTTTCATCTTGCCCATAAATATCCCCGCCGGAGGCTCCGACGTCGATGCCGGGCGCGGCGTCGCTTTCCGCGGGCCGGCCTTCGTGCTAGGGGCAGGGGATGAAAGCTCTGCCCTCGAAAGACCAGATCCGTCAGTGGATCGCCGAAAACCCCGGTTCCGCCGCCAGGCGCGACATCGCCAAGGCCTTTGGTGTCAAGGGCGATGCCCGCGCCGACCTGAAGCGCCTGCTGCAGGAGCTGGAGGAGGAGGGCGCGCTGGAGCGGCGGGCACGGCGCCATCAGACGCCGGGAGGGCTGCCGCCGGTCGCCGTGCTGCAGGTGGAGCCCGACACGCAGGGCGATCTCTGGGCCAGGCCGCTGGAAACCGGGATCGAGGCGCCCGAGGCGAAGATCCTGATCGTCCCGCAAAAGGGCGATCCGGCCCTGGGGCCCGGTGACCGCATCCTGGCCCGGCTGACCCCGGTCGAGGGGCAGGAACAGACCCATGAAGCGCGGCTGATCCGGCGTCTGGGTGCCAACCCCTCGCGGGTGCTGGGCATCTTCCGCCAGGGTGCCGAGGGCGGGCGCATCCTGCCGATCGACAAGGGTCAGGACCGGGAATGGCGCGTGGCCCGCGATGCCACCGGCGGCGCCCGCGATGGCGAGCTGGTCGAGGCCGAAACGGTCGGTCGGCCTCGCCTAGGTCTGCCCGCCGCGCGGATCGTGGCGCGGCTGGGCGACCCGAACGGTCCGCGCGCGGTCAGCCTGATCGCCATTCACCAGCACGGCATTCCCGACCAGTTTCCCGATGACGTGATCGCCGAGGCCGATGCCGCGGTGGCCGCACCCCTGGGCGACCGCAAGGATCTGCGCGACCTGCCCCTGGTCACGATCGACCCGATCGACGCGCGCGACCGTGACGATGCGGTCTATGCCGAGCCCGACGCCGATCCCGCAAACCCCGGCGGCCACGTGGTCTGGGTGGCCATTGCCGATGTGGCGCATTACGTCCGCCCCGGCAGCGCCCTGGACCGCGAGGCGCGGCGGCGTGGCAATTCCACCTATTTCCCCGACCGTGTCGTGCCGATGCTGCCCGATATCCTTTCGGGCGATCTGTGTTCCTTGCACGAACATGTCGACCGCGCCTGCATTGCCGTGCGGATGGTGCTGGATGCCCATGGCCGCAGGATCGCACAGCGCTTTCACCGGGGCCTGATGCGCTCGCGCGCCTCGCTGCACTACGGCCAGGTTCAGGCCGCGCACGAGGGCCGGCCCGATGCGGTGACCGAACCCTTGCTGGCGCCGATCATCGAACCGCTGTTCGCCGCCTGGAAGGCCGCCTGGTCCGCGCGCGAGGCGCGGCAGCCGCTGGATCTGGATCTGCCCGAGCGCAGGATCGAGATTTCCGACGCGGGCAAGGTGACCTCCGTCGCCTTCCGCGAGAGATTCGATGCGCACAAGCTCATCGAGGAATTCATGATCCTGGCCAATGTCGCGGCTGCCGAAGAGCTGGTGCGCCTGCGCACGCCGCTGCTGTTTCGCGTGCATGAAGAGCCCACGCCCGAAAAGCTGGAGGCGCTGCGCGAAGTGGCCGAAGGCGCCGGCCTGTCACTGGCCAGGGGCCAGGTGCTGCAGACCCGCAGCCTGAACCGCCTTCTGGCCGCCGCCCAGGGCACGGATTTCGACGAGCTGATCAACATCGCCACGCTGCGATCGATGCCGCAGGCCTACTATTCGGCGCAGAATTTCGGCCATTTCGGCCTGGCGCTGAAATCCTACGCCCATTTCACCTCGCCCATCCGGCGCTATTCCGACCTGATCGTGCACCGCGGGTTGATCACGGCGCATGGTTGGGGCGACGACGGCCTGTCGGCCCGGGACATCGAAAATCTGGAGGACACGGCACAAAAGGTCTCCGACGCCGAGCGGCGGTCGATGATGGCCGAACGCGAAACGACCGACCGCTATCTGGCTGCCTATCTGGCCGACCGGGTCGGGGCCGAGTTCGCGGGGCGCATCTCGGGTGTGCAGCGGTTCGGCCTGTTCGTGAAGATGGACGAGACGGGGGCCGACGGGCTGGTGCCGATCCGCTCGGTCGGGCGCGAATTCTTTCATTACGATCCTGATGCCCAGACCCTGTTGGGCGCCGATACCGGCACCACCCTGAGCATCGGCCAGCGTGTGACCGTGCGCCTGACAGAGGCCGATCCGGTGACTGGCGGCCTGATGCTGGAGCTGTTGCAGGTTGAAGGCGCGGCCATGCCCGGCGGCCGTCCGGCGCGCAAGGGGGGGCGGGCCGCCCGCCTGCCCGGCCGCGCCAGGGCCCAGGCCAGGGCGATCCGCAAGAAACGTGACCGCAAGCCCTGAGCTTGCAGGCGGCCCGCGCTGCGCTAGGCTGGGGCCATGCGGTTCCCGGTCCTCTTGTGCCTGCTGTTTCCCCTGGCCGCCCCGGCCCAGACATTCGAGGCCATGCCCGCTCCCTCGCCCCAGGACGTGACCATGACCGTGACGCAAGACAGCCTGCCCGCCTGGATCGCCGCCTTCCGCGATCGCGCCCTGGCCGCCGGCATCTCGGCCGCGAGTTTCGACGCCGGCATGGCAGGCCGCCGGATCCGTGCGGATGTTCTGGACCGCGACCGCAACCAGGCCGAATTCGTGCGCACCGTCTGGGCCTATCTCGACAGGGCGGTCTCGGCCGAGCGCGTCGCCGCGGGCCGGATGGCCCTGGCACGAACCGGGGCAGCCTTCGACCGGATCGAGGCCGCCTATGGCGTGGATCGGTCGGTCTTGGCGGCGATCTGGGGGCTCGAGAGCGATTACGGCGCGGTGAAGGGCGACATCCCGGTGCTGGACGCGCTGGTGACCCTGGCCGCCGACACCCGCCGCGGCGCCTATTTCGAGGGCGAGCTGATCGCCGCCCTGACCATCCTGCAACACGGCGATGCCAGTCCGGCCCGGATGACCGGCAGCTGGGCCGGGGCGATGGGGCACACGCAGTTCATGCCATCGACCTATCTGAGATTCGCCGTCGATTTCGACCAGGACGGCCGACGAGACCTGTGGGGCGCCGACCCGCGGGATGCCCTCGCCTCGACAGCCGCCTATCTGGCACATTGGGGCTGGACCCGGGGTCAGCCGGTGGCGGTGGAAGTGAGGCTGCCGCCGGGGTTCGACCTGCTTCTGGCCGACGTCAAGGTGGTCAGATCCGTGGCCGACTGGCGTGCCCTGGGGCTGGCGCCGGTCGCGGGCGATCTGCCGGGGGGGCCGGAATCCTGGGTGCTGCTGCCCGCCGGCGCCCGCGGCCCGGCCTTTCTGGCCTATCCCAATTTCCGCGTCATCGAGCGTTACAACCCGGCCGATGCCTATGTGCTGGCGGTTTCGCAACTGGCCCGGCAGATCCTGGGCGGTGCCGCGGTCCAGGCCGCCTGGCCGCGCGACCTGCGCGCCCTGACCTATGACGAACGCGTGGCGCTGCAACGGGGGCTGACGGCGGCGGGCTTTCCCACCGGCGGCGCGGACGGCAGGATCGGCCCGAAAACCGTGGCCGCCCTGCGCGCCTGGCAACTGGCCCGGTCCCTGCCCCCCGACGGTTTCCCCACCCCGGACCTGCTGGCCCGCCTCGGCCGCTGAACCAGCGGCCGCCTTCGGCGACACCCCTGTCTCGGCGCCGCCTTCGCGCCGCCTCGGGCGATGGGGGGCTCTGCCCCCCGGCTTCGCCGCCCCCCGGGATATTTGGCGCAAGATGAAAGGCTGGTCCGCGGCCCTGCTTTCATCTTGCCGCAAATATCCCACGGGGGGTCGGGGGGGTGTGAAACCCCCCGCCTTCGCGCCGCCGGATCGATCGGGTCACGGTTCGGGTCGCAGAACGCAGGTCATGTCCCGGTGCGGGATGCCGGCATCGAGGTATTCGGGGCCCTCGGCGGTGAAGCCCAGGGCGGCATAGAAGTCCAGGGCATGGATCTGGGCGCCCAGCCTGGCAGTGGTGATGCCGGGCTCCTGGCGCAGGCGGTCCAGCGCGGCGCGGATCAGGGCGGCCCCGATGCCCCTGTTGCGCGCGTCGGCCAGCACGCAGACCCGGCCGATCTTGCCATGGTCTGCGGCCAGCAGGATGCGTGCCGTGCCGACCGGTCGGCCGTTCCAGCGCGCCAGAAGGTGCAGGGCCTCCGCATCGCGGCCGTCGATCTCGTCCTGCAGGCTGATGCCCTGTTCCTCGATGAACACCAGCCGGCGCAGCCTGTGGCAGGTGGCGATGTCGCGGGTCGGCTCGATCGTCAGGTTCACACGAAATAGTCCTTCAGGATACGGGCATAGACCGCCTTCAGCGCGGCGATCTGGGCCAGTTCGACCCGTTCGTCGACCTGGTGCATGGTCTTGCCCACCAGGCCGAATTCCACCACCGGGCAGTGGTTCCTGACGAAGCGCGCATCCGAAGTGCCGCCCGAGGTCGAGAGCTGCGGCCGGCGGCCGGTTTCGGCCTGCACGGCCCCGGCCACCAGATCGGACAGCGGGCCCGGCGGCGTCAGAAAGCTTTCGCCCGACACCGACAGGCGCAGTTCCATCGTCACGCCGGTCTCGGCCTGCACCGCCGCCGCCTGTTCGGCCAGCCAGCGGCCGAGGCTGTCGCTGGAATGGGCGTCGTTGAAGCGGATGTTCACGGTTGCCCGCGCCCGGGCCGGGATGACATTGGTGGCCGGGTTGCCGCAGTCGATCGTGGTGATGGCAAGGGTCGAGGCATCGAAATGCGCCGTGCCACCGTCCAGCGGTTCGGCTTCCAGCCGGGTCATCAGCCTGACCAGTGCGCTCAGCGGGTTTCTGGCGCGGTGCGGATAGGCGGAGTGGCCCTGCACTCCGGTCGCGGTGAAGAAGGCGGTCATCGAGCCGCGGCGGCCGATCTTTATCATGTCGCCGAAGAATTCGGGGCAGGTCGGCTCGCCCACCAGGCAATGCGTCATCCGCTCGCCCTGGGCGGCCATCCAGTCCAGCAGGGCGGGCGTGCCGTCGGTGGCCTCGCCTTCCTCGTCGCCGGTGATGGCCAGGATCACCGCGCCATCGGGAGGAGTCGTCTGCACGAAATCCACCGCCGCCGCCACAAAGGCTGCCACGCCGGATTTCATGTCGGTGGCACCGCGGCCGTACATCCAGCCGTCCACCACTTCGGCGCCGAACGGATCATGGGTCCAGGCCGCCGCATCGCCGACCGGCACCACATCGGTATGGCCATTGAAGCCGAAGCTCCTGTTCGCCCCCCTGGCGCCCCAGCGGGCGAACAGGTTTGCCGTCGGGCCGCGATCCACCCGGGTGCAGGCAAAGCCCGCCCCGGTCAGCACGCGCTCCAGCAGCACCAGCGCCCCGCCTTCGGCCGGAGTGACCGAGCGGCAACGGATCAGCTCGGCGGTCAGGGCGACGGGATCGAGGGGGGCGGCAGTCATCGGAACCTCCGGGCTTTGGGCATGGGTAAGCCAGGGGGCGGGAAATGGGAAGGCCCCCGGATCCGGGGCGCGGCGAGGGCAATGGGCCAGGCCCGGAGGGGCAGGCCATCGGTGTCAGGGCCAGAGATGGTCCAGGGCGGCGGTGAGCGGGCCCGGGTCGGAAAATTCCAGGCGGACGACCAGGGTCAGCACCCGGGCGCGGAAATCGGCGGGCAGGCGGGCGGCGTCCTTCTCGGTCGTCACCAGTTGCGCACCTTTCTGCATGGCCTCCTGCTCCAGCCGCGCCAGCAGCGCAGGCGACAGGGGCGCGTGGTCGTCCAGCGCCTCGGCCCGAACCAGGATCGCGCCTTCGCGGCGCAGCGTGTCGAAGAATTTCTGCGGCCGGCCGATGCCGGCAAAGGCCAGGACAGGGGCGCCCGCCCAGTCCATGCCCATCTTCAGCGGCCGCAGCTCACCCTGCAGCAGCGGGCAGGCGATGCTGCGGCCCCAGCGTGCGGCAAAGGCCCTCTGCGCCGCAGCATCGCCGATCGCCAGCACCAGATCGGCCCGAGCCAGGCCCGCGCGCACCGGTTCGCGCAGCGGGCCGGCCGGCAGGCAGCGCCCATTGCCCCAGCCAGAGGCCGCATCGACCACCACGATGGACAGATCCTTGGCGACGGCCGGGTTCTGGAACCCGTCGTCCAGCACGATCACCTCTGCCCCCGCCGCCATCGCCGCCCGGGCGCCCGCCGCCCGGTCCTTGGCCACGATGACCGCAGCAAAAGCCGACAGCAGCAGTGCCTCATCCCCCACTTCGGCTGCCACATGCCGCGCCGCATCAACCTGCACCGGGCCTTCCAGGCGGCCGCCATGGCCCCGGCTGACCACCACGACCCGCCGCCCCCGCGCCGCCAGCCGCTGCACCAGGGCGATCACCGTCGGGGTCTTGCCGGTGCCGCCGGCGTTCAGGTTGCCCACGCAGATCACCGGCACCCCGGGCCGATAGCCCGCCGGCCGTGCCACCCGCCGCGCCGTGGCCGCGGCATAGGCCGCCCCCAGCGGCGCCATCAGCCGCGCCTGCCAGCCCGGAGCCTCGGGCGGATTGTCCCAGAACCCGGGCGCGCGCATCAGGCCAGCCCCGGCTGGCCAGGCGCCGGCAGCGCCCGGCCGGGCGCGGGCAGCGGCATGCCATCCATCAGCGCGCGGATCATGCCCAGCACCTGTTGCGTGACCTCGCTGCCCTCCGAGGCGATCGCCCAGGCCGCCTGCGCCTGCCGCGCCGCCCGGTCGGGCGCCAGAAGGTCACTGACCCCCAGTGTCAGGTCTCCGCCCGAGGCGACCATCCGCGCCGCCATTGCCCGCGCCAGCCGGCCATAAGCGCGGGAAAACGCCCCTTCGCGCGGGCCCAGCAGCATGGCGGATCCCAGGGCCGCCGCCTCCATCGGGTTGCGTCGGCAGCCTTCGGTCAATCCGCCACCCAGATAGACCACGGGGGCCAGCCGATACCACAACCCGCATTCCGACCCGCCTTCGACCAGATAAACCTCGGTCTCGGCGTCGGGTTCCTGATCCAGCGCGCGGCGGGCCACGCGCCAGCCTTCCTCGACCTCCAGCTTGTCGGCCAGCACCGCGCCGCGTGCCGGGTCGGCGGGCGCCAGGATCAGCACCAGCCGGTGGGCCAGTTTCAGCGCCTCGCGGTGGGCGGCGACGACCAGGGCCTCCTCCGCCTCGGGCACATCGGCGGCCAGCCAAACCGGCCGGGTCGCCAACGCGGCGGCCAGCGCCACCCGGTCGCGTTCATTGCAGGGCAGGGCGGCCGAGGCTTCCTCCATCGGCCCGGTCACACGCAGACGATCCGGCGCCACCCCGGCCTTGCGAAAGGCATGGGCCGCCGCCGCATCGCGTGCCAGCACCATGGGAAAGCGGCCCAGGGCATGGGCGTGAAGACCCGGAAACCAGCCTCTGCGGCCAGCGATCAGCCGGGGCGCCAGGCCGTCGACCAACAGCCGGGGAATGCCCCGCCGCGCCAGCGTCTCCAGCGCCATCGGGCGCAACTCGCCCTCGGCAAAGACCGCGACTTCCGGCTGCCAGTGCTCCAGAAAGGCCCGCACCGCCTCGGCCGCATCGACCGGCGGGGTGGCCGCGATCGGCGCGGCCGGATCGGTCGGATCGGCCGGATCGGCCGGGCCGGTCGGCGCCTCGGAACTGGTCAGCAGCACCGGCACGCCATCCTCCTCGTTCAACTGCCGGGCAAGTTTCATCAGCGCGGGGCGGCTTTCCGCCGTGGGGCTGTGCAGCCAGACAAGGCGCCCCGGGGGCCGGGGCGGCCACGGCTCGGTCCGACGCGCCTCGCGCCCGCCGGTCAACCGATACAGCGTCAGCCCCAGGGAAAAGCTCATCAGGCGTCGTCACCCATCGCCTCGGTCGCGGAGGCCTGCGCGGCCTCTTCTCGCAGCCGGTGCAGATGGGCGATGAAATAGCGCATGTGGGCATTGTCGACGGTGCGCTGCGCCTCGGCCTTCCAGGCGGCAAAGGCGCTGGCATAATCGGGGAAGATCCCGACGACATGCAGCTTCGAGACATCCTTGAACACGGTCTTCTGCGGGCTGATCAGCTCGCCGCCAAAGACCAGATGCAGGCGCTGGGCCATGGAACACTCCCTTCAGGTTTCGTGGCCCAGAATAGGCGGATTTCTGCGGGTGCGAAAGGGTCGGGGCCGCCTGGGATACGTCGGATTTGCGGGCGGTCGGCCAGGCGGTGGCCGCAATCCGGCTCTGGCACGGGGTGGCCGGGCTGTATCGGCGGATCGCCGGATCGGCCAGAGGCAAGGGGACCGGGGCAAGACCGGCGGCAAGACTGGCGGCAAGACTGGCGGCAAGACGGGGCACCACACCAGGTTCGGCAGGCGCAGCCGGTGGGTGCCCTGCGGCACGGTGGGTATTGCGGGCCCACCGGCCATCGGCACCGATCTGCCCGAACCAGGGCGCAGGCCCCTCCGATCGGGCGCGGCCCCGCCCTGGGGCAAGGCCGCCGGTTGGGGAATCATGGTGAACAAATGGTTGATGGTGCCAGGCAAAATACCATGATTTCAATACGTTAACTGGCGCCCCACGCGTGTTACGCCCGCCAGCCCTGCCCGGTTTCGATCACCTGCCGCCTCCGCCTCCGCCTCCGCCGCCTTCGCCGCCATCGGCCCGGGTCAGTCGCGCAGCAGTTCGTTGATCGACGTCTTCGCGCGGGTCTGGGCATCGACCTTCTTTACGATCACCGCGCAGTAGAGGTTGATCCCGCCCCTGGAAGGCATCGAGCCGGCGACGACGACCGACCCCGCCGGAACCTCGCCATACATGACGTCACCCGTCTCGCGGTCGACGATCTTGGTGGACTTGCCGATGAACACCCCCATCCCCAGAACCGAACCCTCGCGGATGATGCAGCCTTCCACGACTTCCGATCGGGCGCCGATGAAACAGTTGTCTTCGATGATCGTCGGTCCGGCCTGCATCGGCTCCAGCACCCCGCCGATGCCGACGCCGCCCGACAGGTGGACGTTCTTGCCGATCTGGGCGCAACTGCCCACCGTGGCCCAGCCGTCGACCATCGACCCTTCGTCGACATAGGCGCCGACGTTCACGAAGGAGGGCATCAGCACGACCCCCTTGGCGATATAGGCCGAGCGGCGGACGATCGAGCCGGGAACGGCGCGGAACCCGGCGGCGCGCCAGTCGGCCTCGGTCCAGCCCTGCCACTTGGACGGCACCTTGTCCCACCAGTTGGACCCGCCGCTGGATCCCGAAATCTCGTGCATGTCGGTCAGGCGGAACGACAGCAGCACCGCCTTCTTGGCCCACTGGTTCACATGCCAGTCATTGCCGCGCTTCTCTGCGACGCGCAGCCTGCCGGAATCGAGCGCCGCCAGCGTCGCTTCGATGGCTTCGCGGGTCGGGCCCCTGGTGGCGGGGGAAATCGTCTCGCGCGATTCCCAGGCGGCTTCGACGGCGGCTTCAAGTTGGGCGTGGGACATGGGCTTCCTCCGGTCCGGGTCTCAGGCGCATCTACGCGGGGATGGGCTGCCGCGCAACCGGGTCAATCAGGCCACAGCCTGCCCAGCGTGGCCAGCAGGATGGCGTGGAAGCTGGGGTTCGAGCTGCGGTAATACGGCAGACCGTGCACCACTTTCGACAGGGCGACCGCGCGGGCGCGCTCAAGAGCGTCGGGGGCGGGGTTCATCACCCGCAGGAAGGCGGCGCGGGCGGGGCCGTCAAAGGCCATGAAGGCCGGCAGCAGGTCCATCGCCGGGTCGCCCAGGCAAAGGTTGCCCCAGTCGATCACCGCAACCAGCCTTCCGCGCCGCATCAGCAGGTTCAGCGGGTGCAGGTCGCCGTGGCTGAGCACCAGGGGGCCGGCATGGGGCGGCAGCGGGCGCAGGCGGTGCAGCAGGGAAAGGAGACGGGCGGGGTCGGCCTCGACCACCTTGGGGATGAAAGCCTCGAGGGCGGAAAGGCGCAGGGCGGGCTCGTCGCCTTCGCGGCGGATCGTGCCTGCCGGGGCAGGCCGGGCGTGCAGGCGGCGGATCATCTCGGCCAGAGCCAGGGCCACGGCGGGGTCGCTGAGGCGGGGTGGGGCGGGGTGACCGGGCAGCCAGGCCGTGACCATCCAGGGGAAGGGATAGCCCGCGCCGGGCCGGCCCAGCCGCAGCGGAACCGGCACCGGCAGCGGCAGGGCGGCGGCCAGTCCGGGCAGCAGGGCCGTCATCCGGGTCAGCTGATCGGCGGCGTGGGGCAGGCGGGGAAAGCGCAGGACAAGCCGGGGGCCCAGGCGGAACAGGGCGTTGTCGGTCCCCGCCTGCCCGACCCGGCGCAGCGGCAGCGCGGCCAGGTCGGGCATCTGTTCGGACAGGAGCGCGCGGACCTGGGCGGCGGAGGGGGTGCGGTCATGGCTGTGCATGCGCGCCTCGGGCCGCGGTGAAATCTGCGGTGTAACACGCGTGGGGCCTCAGGCAACATATTGAAATCATGTCATTTAAAAATTTCTGTTAACCTGGTGGTAAGGTGTTGCACAGGGTCAGTCGATCGCCGGATCACCGGGTTGCGGGCCGTCATAGCCCGGAAGGATGGCCAGGCTCAGCTGCCCCTGCGCCTGCGCCTGCGCCTGCTCCCGCTTCTGCCCTTGCCCCTGACGCATCGCGACGGGGCGGCCGTGGTCGGGCGTGTGGTAGCACTCGGTGGCAGCCTGAAGGCTGGGAAAGCCGATCACGGCGATCCGGGCGGGGAACCGGCCCTCGGGCCGCAGGGCGGCCGTGCCGCTCACCAGCACCCGCCCGCCACATCGCGCCAGGGCATCGTTCCATGCGGCGACCAGGGACCGGTCGTCACCGGGGTCGGCCTCGTGGCCGGCGACGATCCAGTAGGCCCGGGCCGGGGCCGTGCGCGGAGGCGCGGCGGGGTCAGGCGCGTCCGGCCCGGCGACCAGGGCGATGTCGGCGACCGAAGCGCCCTGTCGCAGGGCCATGGCGCGAGCATATTCGGGCGAGTGGTAGCAGGCGGTGGCGGCCTGAAGGCTGACAAATTCCAGCACCACCAGCCGTTGGCGGAACCGGCCTTCCGCCAGCAGGGCCTGGCCGCCACGCACCAGAAACTGCGCGCCATATTTCGTAAAGGCCAGGGCATTGGCAGCGACATAGGCCTGGTAGGCCAGGGGGTCGGTCACATCGACCTGGGCGATCAGATAGCCTTTGGGCATGGCGGCCTCGCATCGGGGTTGGGGTGCAGGTTAGGCCAGATCGGGGCGGACCGCCAACGCGATTGCCGCCAGGATGGCCGCGGCGGGTGAGGCCGCGGCGGGGGGGCGGGTTAGGCCGGGGCAGGTGAGGCCGGTGCGGGTTAGGCCGGGGCAGGCGAGGCCGGTGCGGGGGCGATCCGCCGGATGCCGGGCCCGACAGCGCGGCGGCACCTAGCCCAGAGGGTCTGGCGCGGGGTTGGCCCCACAGAGCAGAACGCCGACCCGTTCACCCGGCGACGGTCGATAGGCACCCGAGATCAGGGCGGCCAGTGCGGTGGCCCCGGCGGGTTCGACCAGTTGCCGCAGACCGCGCCACAGCAGGCGCTGGGCCTCGGCGATGGCCGCGTCGCTGACCAGGACCGAGGTGACGCCGACCTGCACGGCCAGCCCATGGGACAGACGGCCGATCTGGCCGGCGCCCAGCGCGTTGGCGGCGATGCCCGAGACATCGACCCTGGCCTGCGGCCCGTCGCGCAGCGCCATGTGCAGCGTGGGGGCAAGTTCGGGTTCCACCGCCACGACGCGGCGGCGGCCCTGCAGCCAGGCGAGTGCACCGCCGATCAGGCCGCCGCCGCCCACGGCGATCAGGACGGTGTCGGCGGTCAGGCCCTGGTCTTCCCATTCCTTCATCAGGGTGCCCTGTCCGGCGATGGTCATCGGCGCGTCGTAGGCATGGATCTGCAACGCGCCGGTGGCGGCGGCATGGGCCCGGGCCAGGGCCGCGGCATCGGCATAGACGCCGGGGACGACAACCAGATCGGCGCCCTGCTCGCGGATCAGGGCGATCTTGGCGGGGCCGGCGTATTCGGGGACAAAGATCCTGGCCGGATAGCCCAGGCTGCGGGCGGCATAGGCCACCGCCGCCCCATGGTTTCCGCCCGAAGCGGCGACGACGCCGGCCGGAGGCACCGGCCCCTGCAGCAATGTGTTGAAGGCGCCGCGCGCCTTGAAGCTGCCGGTATGCTGGGTGTGTTCGAACTTCAGTTGCAGGGGGCCACAGCTGATGCCGGTTCCGGGCAGGGTGGCCTGCATCACCGCGGTGACGCGGACGTGGCCGGCGATCCGCTCGGCCGCGGCGATGATTTCCTCTCGCCAGTTCATGGATGAGCCTTTCCCTTGCCGTGCTGCAAAGATAGCCATGGGGCAAAGAACAAAGGCAAGCTTGTCCATGACCGACCTACCCAGCCGCCCGCATCCTCTCCGTGATTCGGTCCAGGATGTCGAGGCCAGCCACCGCCTGCCCGACACGCCGCAGACGCGATCGCCCAGCTACCGGCTGGCCTTTGCCGACGATGATTTCCTGATGAAGCAGGAACTGCGGCCGGTGCGGTTGCAACTGGAGCTGCTGAAGCCGCAGATGGCGCTGGATTCGGCCGAGATCCGGTCGACGGTGGTGCTGTTCGGGGGGGCGCGCATCCCTTCGCCCGAGAAGGTTGCAGAAACCCGCAAGGCCGGGCTTGTCGCCCTGGCACCCTATTACGAAGAGGCGCGCAAGTTTGCAGCCGAGGTGACGCGGCGCAGCCTGCAGACCTATGGCCATGACTGGGTGATCTGCACCGGCGGTGGGCCGGGCGTGATGGAGGCCGGCAACCGGGGTGCCGCCGAGGCGGGCGGTCGATCGATCGGGCTGAACATCATGCTGCCGCATGAGCAGGTGCCAAACCCATGGGTGACACCGGAATTTTCCTTCAATTTCCACTATTTCGCGATCAGGAAGATGCATTTCCTGATGCGGGCGGCGGCGATCTGCATCTTTCCCGGCGGCTTTGGCACGATGGACGAGATGTTCGAGGCGCTGACCCTGATGCAGACCGGCCGGATGCGGCGCGTGCCGTTCCTGCTGTTTGGCCAGGCCTATTGGCAGAAGGTGATCAACTGGGAGGCGCTGGTGGATGCCGGCACGATCAATGCCCAGGATCTGGACCTGTTCCGGTTCGTCGAGACGGCGGATGAGGCCGTGGCCGTCCTGTTCGCCGGGCAGGAGAGCTTTCCTGGCTGATCAGGCAGAGCGCGGATCGCGCGGCTCGCGCAGCCAGCCGGGGAGGCAGGCGGTCCGGGTGGCACCGGCAAAGCGCGCCAGTCGCAGCAGTTCCGCCTGCAGCCGGTCGAGGCGCCGGGTGCCCATGCGAAGCCCCGGTTCGGGCCAGAAGGCGCGGGTGACGAGGGTGTCACCCGTGACCCTGGTGTCGATCCGGCCCATGATTCGGTCGCCCTCCAGCACCGGAAAGACGTAATAGCCGAAGCGGCGTTTCGGTTCGGGCACGAAGACCTCGATCCGGTAGAAGAAGCCGAACAGGAATTCGGCACGGTCGCGGTCGCGCAGGGCGGGATCGAAGGGCGACAGGATGCGGATGCGGCCGGGCGGTTCGGGGGCTTCGGCCAGCCGGGCCAGGATGTCGGGGCGGGCCAGCGATCGGCGCAAGCGGCCGTCGGCGCCCTCGATCTCGACCGGGCAGATCTCGCCGCGACCCAGGGCCGAAGCGACCCAGGCCCGGGTTTCCTCGGGCGTGGTCAGGTGCCAGAAGGCGCGCAGTTCCGACGGGTCGGCAAAGCCCAGCCGCTCGAGCGCGCCGGAGAGCGCCCAGTCGATCATCGCGGCTTCGTCGGGGCGCGGGGCGCGGTGGGCCGCGGGGATGACACGGTGGGTCAGATCATAGACCTTCTGAAACCCTTCGCGCCGGGTGATGGCCAGATCGCCGGTGCGCCACAGCCATTCCAGTGCGGTCTTCGAAGGATGCCAGTCCCACCAGCCGCCCTTCGAGCGCTGCTCGCCTTCGCCCACATCCGACACGCGCAGCGCGCCCTCGGCGGTGACGCGGGAAAGGATCGTGTCGAATTGCGCCTCGTAGCCAGGACGGAACCACTGCTTCCACTTCTCCGCCAGACGGGCGCGGCTGCGCTCGAAACGATGGTGCCAATAGGGGAAGGCCGAAACGGGCAGGACGGCGGCGTCATGTGTCCAGTGTTCGAACAGGCTGCGGTGGTGCTCCAGTTCCGCCTTCAGCTGGTCGGGTTGGTAGGCGGGGCGCCGTGACCAGAGGATCATGTGATGCGCGCGTTCGACCGTTCTGATGCTGTCGACCTGGACAAAGCCCAGACGGTCGATCAATCCCAGCAAGTCATCGCGCCCGCCGCCCCGCGGCGGCTCGGCCAGGGCGTGGCGATGCAGGAACAGACGGCGGGCGTCGCGGTTGGACAGGCGGATCGGCGGCATGGGTGGGGCAGGCTAGGGCGCGCGCGAGCGCCTGTAAAGCCGGGCCGAATCCCGCGGCCGGCGGTGATCTGCGGCGCCCCCTTCGCTCTGCCTCATCCCGGAACTGGGGGGTTTCACACCCCCCAGACCCCCGGTGGGATATTTGCGGCAAGATGAAAGCCGCGATCCGTCCTGCCTTTCATCTTGCCACAAATATCCCGGGGGGAGGCGAAGCCGGGGGGCAGAGCCCCCCTCACCTGCTGGAGGTGCGTCGCAGGCGGCCGCCGGAGTCTGCCAGATCGGAGAAGGTCAGAGGCCGGCTTCGGCGGCGATGTCCCTGGCGGATTTGCGGGCACGTTCGGTGGCGGATTTCAACTGGCCGCAGGCGGCCATGATGTCCTCGCCGCGCGGGGTGCGGATCGGCGAGGCATAGCCGGCCTTGTGCACGATATCGGCGAAGCTTTCGATGCGTTCCCAATCCGATCGTTCGTAGGGCGAGCCGGGCCATTCGTTGAACGGGATCAGGTTGATCTTGGCCGGGATGCCGGCGATCAGCCTGACCAGGCGTCTGGCATCCGCATCCGTATCGTTCACGCCTTTCAGCATCACATATTCGAAGGTGATCCTCTCCGAATTGGAGGCCTTGGGGTAATCGCGCAGCGCATCCAGCAGGGTCTTGATGTTCCAGCGCTTGTTGATCGGCACCAGGCGGTCGCGGATGTCGTCGGTCGTGGCGTGAAAGCTGATGGCCAGCTGGCAGCCGATCTCTGCCGCGGCGCGGGCGATTTCCGGCACGACACCCGAGGTCGACAGGGTGATGCGGCGGCGCGAGAGCGAGATGCCTTCGTGATCCATCACGATCTGCATCGCGTCCCGGACGTTTTCGAAGTTGTACAGGGGCTCGCCCATGCCCATCAGCACGACGTTCGACACGAGGCGGGTCTCATCCTTGGGCTGGCCCATTTCAGGCCATTCACCCAGATCGTCGCGCGCGACCAGCACCTGGCCCACGATTTCGCCCGCGGTCAGGTTGCGGACCAGTTTCTGGGTGCCGGTGTGGCAGAAGGAACAGGTCAGGGTGCAGCCGACCTGGGAGGAGATGCAAAGCGTGCCGCGGTTTTCTTCCGGAATGTAGACGGTTTCGACCTCGTGTCCGCCGGCCACGCGCAACAGGTATTTGCGGGTGCCGTCGGCGGAAACCTGCCGGGTCACGACCTGGGGCAGGTCGATGCTGAAATGCGTCTTCAGAAGCGCGCGGTAGTCCTTGGCCAGATTGGTCATCGCGTCGAAGTCGCGCACGCCCCAATGGTAGATCCATTGCCAGATCTGTCCCAGCCGCATGCGCGATTGCCTGACCGGGGTGCCGGCCTGGACCAGCGCCTCTTGCATCTGGGCGCGGGTCATGCCGATCAGATTGCGCCGGCCGCCTTCGGCCAGCTTACGCGGCAGGGTCAGCACGTCTTGCGTGATGGGGGTGGTGGGCAGATCGGGGTTGGTCATGGCCAGTCTTTGCCAGTCTTTCGCGCGCAAGCCCTGCATATAGGGCAAAGACGGTCCGGTGAAAACCGGCCCCGATGCGGAAACCCTGCCGCGTGTCGGGTTTACTTGCAGCGGCTGGCGGCCTCGTCCATCGCGGCGGTGAAGCCCTTCAGGCTGAAGGTGTCGACCGTCTGCGTGCCCTTGGCGGAATGCGCCGTCAGCTTGGCTTCGGAGCCTGCCCGCAACGCGGCCATCAGCCTGGCGTCATCTTCGGGGCCCGAGGTCCAGGCCCATTCATCCTGGGGGAACATTTCGAACTTCTGACCGCCGACATCGACATCGACCTTGCTGCCCTTGGCGAAGGGGTAGCCGCCCGTGAAGGAAATCTCGCCGCCCGTCTGGCCGGGGCGGAAGGTGATGAACAGCAGGATGTCGGAGCGCTTGACCGAGACGGGTTGGCCATCGCGGGTATTCACCGATTCTTTCGGAGAGGAGACGCCCCAGCATTCCCTGGGGTTGTCTTCGGCAAAGACGCTCCAGTCCGTCTTGGTGGCAACGCGGTTGGTGGATTCCTGTGCGAAGGCGGGGGCGAAGGCCGGTGTGAGGGCCGGCAGGATCGCCAGCGAGAGGGCCGCCGCCGCAGCGATGCGCGTCAGAAGGTTTGTCATGGTCCTCGGGCCTCCAGCCTAGCCTCTGCCCGCGCCTGGCCCGCTTGTCGCGGTTTTCCGGGGTGGCGCGGCGCCGTTCTGTTCGATAGGACATGCATAACCGAAAAGCGGCGGGGCGGGAAAGCCCCCGGAAAGCCCGGGGGGCGGAATCCTGGGCGGAAAATGGCCAAGCTGCGGGAGTGTGGTCCGTGCGAAACGATCAAGATGCCGTCAACCGGGGCGCCGTGCCGATGGTCGAGGTCTGGCGTGGCGGCATTCTGGAAAGCACCCACATGGGTCATGCGGTGATCTGTGACGATCGGGGCGAGGTGATCGAGGCCTGGGGCAATCCGCGCGCGGTGATCTTTCCGCGGTCGAGTTGCAAGATGATCCAGGCCTTGCCGCTGGTCGAAAGCGGTGCGGCGGATGACGCGGGTCTGACCGACCGGCAGCTGGCGCTGGCCTGCGCCAGCCACAACGGCGCGGCGCTGCACACCCACATGGTCGAGGACTGGCTTCGCAATCTGGACATGGGCGAGGCCGATCTGCGCTGCGGATCGCATGAGCCCTATGACCGGGAAGAGCGCGACCGGCTGATCCGGTCAGACGAGGCGCCCTGCCAGCTGCACAACAATTGCAGCGGCAAGCATGCCGGGTTCCTGACGATGAACCGGCATCTGAGGGGCCATTCGGAATATGTCGAGGCCGACCATCCGGTGCAGCAGGCGGTGAGGGCGGCGTTCGAGGAGGTGACGGGCGAGGCAAGCCCGGGCTTTGGCATCGACGGCTGTTCGGCGCCCAACTTTGCGACCTCGGTCGCGGGGCTGGCCCATGCGATGGGGCTGTTTTCCGGCGCGTCCGAATATGGCGGCTGGCGGGGCCGGGCCATGCATCGGCTGACCCATGCGATGGCGGCCCATCCCGAACTGGTGGCCGGCGAAGGGCGATCCTGCACCGCCCTGATGCGCGCCATGCAGCACAGGGTGGCGGTCAAGACCGGGGCCGAGGCGGTGTTCGTGGCGATCCTGCCGGACCAGCGGCGCGGCATCGCGCTGAAGATCGTGGATGGCGGCACCCGCGCCTCGGAGGCGGCGATCACGGCGCTGCTGGTGCGGGTCGGCGCGCTGGCGGCCGGGCATCCGGTGGTGGCGCGCTATCTGGGAGCGGTGCAGAAGAACTGGCGCGGTTTCGAAACCGGCGTGGTGGCGGCGGCGCCAGGCTTTCCCGAGGCTTGATTTGTGGACGGGCGGGCGTAACTTGGGCCGATGACGGTCCATCCTCTGACGCCCCTGGATCAAGCGCCGCGCCTGCCCGAGCAGGTGTTTTTCGACCGTCGCGAACTGGGGGCGATCCTGGCGGTCTATGGCCGGATGGTGGCTGCGGGCGAGATGCGGGACTACGGCATTCGCGGCGAGGCGGATGTGGCCATGTTCTCGATCTTCCGGCGGACAGCGGAATACCCGGCGTATCGCGTGGAAAAGCGGCCAAGGCTGCGGAACCGCCAGGGCATGTACGCGCTGATCGGGCAGGCCGGCCAGGTGCTGCGGCGCGGTCATGACCTGACGGCGGTGCTGCGCTTTCTGGAGCAGAAGTCGATCCGGGCCGTGGACTGGGCCCCGGCTGCGGGCGGCGGCGGCGGCAGGGCGCAGCCGGCCGGACAGGGCCAGGGAGCGTCCCAGGCTGCGGCGCATGGCGCGGCCCCCTCCGGTTCTGGGCGAAGACCGGGTCCATGATGCCTTGACCGGACGGGCGGCCTGGCGCGGCATGGCTGGCGGGCCGGTGCGGCTGTCGCGCCGGCCCTGCCGACGGGGCCGAAAGAAATCGGCAAGAGTTTCCGGAAGCTTCCGCAGTCGGATTGGACGGCGGGCGCGTCGGATTGCGGCTTCAATCCGGATCGAAGCTTGGGTAAATGTGATCAAAAGCCGGATGGCCTGCCTGGCGGCTGGCCGCAGACGGGTCGGACACGGGAGAGCATCATGACACATCTTTGGGTGCGCGCCGAGCAGCGCCCGCATGAGGAACGTGTCGGCCTGACGCCCGAGGGCGCGGCGGCGCTGCTGAAGGCGGGGATCAGGGTCTCGGTCGAGGAAAGCCATGTGCGGGCGATTCCGATCGATGGCTATCGCGCGGCGGGATGCGAGATCGTGGCCGAGAACCTGTGGCCGCAGGCGCCGAAGGACGCGATCATCTTCGGGCTGAAGGAACTGCCCGAGGATGGCACGCCTCTGGTGCATCGCCACATCATGTTTGGCCATGCCTTCAAGGGGCAGCCGGCGGGGCGGGTGCTGCTGAAACGTTTCAAGGCCGGGGGCGGGACGCTGTACGACCTGGAATATCTGGTCGACGAGCGGGGGCGCCGGGTGGCGGCCTTTGGCTATTGGGCCGGGTTTGCGGGCGCGGCGCTGAGCCTGAAATGCTGGGCGGCGCAGCAACGCGGCGGCATCTGCGGGCCGGTCTCGGTCTATGCCGGGCGCGCGGCGCTGCTGGCCGAACTGGAGCGGGATCTGGCCGGGCTGGGCCGGCCCACGGCCATCATCATCGGCGCGCTGGGCCGGGTCGGCACCGGGGCGGCGGATTGCCTGGGCGCGCTGGGCGTGACGCCGACGAAATGGGACATGGCCGAAACCGCCAGCGGCGGACCGTTCCCGGAAGTGCTGCAGCACGACATCTTCCTGAATTGCATCCTGGCGCGGCCGGGCTGCCCGGTCTTCGTGCCGGCCAGCGCCCGGACCAATCCGCGCAAGCTGACGGTGATCGGCGATATCGCCTGCGACCCGACATCGGATTTCTCGCCGATCAAGGTCTATTCCCAGGCGACCGACTGGGACGCGCCGGCCCTGCGCGTGGCGGAAAACCCGCCGCTGGATGTGACGGCGATCGACAACCTGCCCTCGCTGATGCCGGTGGAATCCTCGCAGGATTACGCGGCGCAGCTTCTGCCCGCGCTCTTGAGCCTGAACGACCTTGGTTCGGGCGTCTGGGGCCGGGCGAGGGCGGAATTCGACCGCCATATCGCGACGGTCTGACGGCCAGAAATTCACGGGAGGATGACATGACGATCCATTGGTGCGGCACCGGGCTTTCCTCACCCCCCGGGCTTCGGCGGTTGATCCAGGGTGGCCACAGGGTGGTGGTCTGGAACCGGACGGTGGAAAAGGCGCGCGAGGTGGTGGGCGATCTGACCCAGGATATCCGCGCCTATGATCTGGCGGCGCTGACCGCGGCGTTGCAGCCGGGCGATGTGGCGGTTTCCATGCTGACGGCGGATCACCATGTGGGGATCGCCAGGGCCTGTCTGGATCGGAACGCGCATTTCGTCTCCTCGTCCTACATCGCGCCGGAAATGCGGGCGCTGGATGGCGAATTCCGTGCCAAGGGGTTGGTCAGCATCAACGAATGCGGCCTGGATCCGGGGATCGACCATCTGATGGCGCATGACCTGGTGGCGCGATACCGCGCCTCGAAGGGCTATCACGCCGACAACGTGCTGAGCTTCCTCAGCTACTGCGGCGGGATCCCGAAGATTCCGAACGCATTTCGCTACAAGTTCAGCTGGGCGCCGGCGGGCGTGCTGAAGGCGCTGCGCTCGCCGTCGCGCAGTCTGAAGGATTTCAGCGAACTGCGCGTGCAGCGGCCCTGGGATGCGATCACCGCCTACGAGGCGCCGCTGCCCATCCCGGAGACATTCGAAGTCTATCCCAACCGTGACAGCCTTCCCTTCATGGAGGAATACCGCTTTGACAAGGCCTGGAAGGTGCGCGATTTCGTGCGCGGCACGATCCGGCTGAACGGCTGGGCCGAGGCCTGGGCGCCGATCTTTCGCGCCATCGAGGGGATGACCGGGCCCGAGGGCGACAAGGCGATCAATGCCCTGGCGGCGGAATTGCTGAAGGAGAACTCCTACGCGCCGGGCGAGCCGGACCGCGTGGTGCTGTTCGTCGGCCTGAAGGCCGAGCGTGACGGCAAGATCACCTACCATGAAACCTGGGCGATGGATGCCTGGGGCGATGAACGCGGCTCGGCCATGGCGCGGCTGGTGTCGATGCCGGTCAGCTTTGCCGTGGATTCGCTGCTGAACCACGAGATTCCGGCCGGCGTGCACCCGGCACCGCATGACCCCGGTCTGGTCACGAAATGGCTGGGCCAGGTGCGGAGCCTGGCGCAATACATGGAGCGGATCGACCATCTGGCGTGATCCATTCATCTTGCATCAAATATCCCACAGGGGGTCCGGGGGGTGTGAAACCCCCCGGCTTCCGGCCCGGCGCGCAAGGCTTTGCCGGAGGCGCATCCGAAACGTGACGCCGGGGCGGTGGTCGGGCTAATCTGCCCGGCGACGACCCGGGAATCGGGCGTCAGGGAGCAGGGGCCTGATGAGTGCGGAACCAACGGGCAAGGCCGCAGGGCCGGGCAGGCTCGGTGATCGGTGGGCGATGTGGCGGGGCCTGCGCGCGCGGAGCGCGGTGGGCTACATCCTGCCGCCGGAGCCGCGGACCATCGGGCTTTATGCGCGCGGCAAGATGCTGCTGGCGGGGCAGTTCTTTCACGGCGGCCGCCTGACCGAGCAGCCCCAGGCGGCGATCTGGGACGTGCACACCGACATGGCCGATTTCGTGGACCTGACGCAGGGCTTTGTCTGGCTGGACGACCTGGCGGCGGTGGGCGATGCCAGGGCGCGGAGCCTGGCGCGGGCCTGGACCGAGGACTGGATCGCGCGGTTCGGCGCCGGGCGCGGGCCGGGCTGGCGCCCCGAGCTGATCGGGCGGCGGTTGATTCGCTGGATCAGTCACGATCATTTCCTGACCGCCGGCCGCCCGGCGCCCGAGGTCGAGGCGTTCCGCCGCCACCTGACGGCGCAGGCGCGGCTGCTGGCGCGGCGCTGGCGCAAGGCGCGGCCCGGCTCGGCGCGGATCGAGGCGCTGACCGGCATGGTCATCGCCGGGCTGGCGCTGATGGGGCTGGCCGATACGGTGGACCCGGCGCTGAGGGCCCTTTCGGCCGAGGCGGCCGCGGTCGTGGACGCCGAGGGTGGCATCGCCTCGCGCAATCCCGAGGAGCTTCTGGACCTTTTCACCCTGTTCACCTGGGCGGAAGAGGCACTTGCCGCCAATGACCGGCTGGCCCCGCCCGGCCTGCAAGGCGCGATCGAGCGCATGGCCCCGGTGCTGCGCGCCCTGCGCCATGCCGATGGCGGGCTGGCGCGGTTTCATGGCGGCGGGCGCGGCCAGGAAGGCCGGCTGGACCAGGCACTGGCGGCGGCGGGCGTGCGCGCCGTGGCGGGCCAGCACCTGGCCATGGGCTATGTGCGGTTGCAGGGCGGGCGCACCACGCTGATCGTCGATGGCGCCAGCCCGCCCGACGGCCGCGCCGCCCATGCCTCGACCAATGCGTTCGAGCTGACCTCGGGGCGCAGGCCGCTGATCGTGTCCTGCGGGTCGGGCACGCCCTTTGGCGAGGAATGGCACCAGGCGGGGCGGGCCACGGCCAGCCATTCGACCCTGTGCATCGAGGGCTATTCCAGTTCCCGGTTCGGGCCCGCGGGCGGCGAGGAGAGCCTGACCGACAAGGCCAGGGTCACTGCCCTGCGGCTGACACCGGGAGAAAACGGCCTGGCGCTGCACATCGTGCATGACGGCTGGTCGCGCACGCATGGCCTGTCGCATGTTCGCGACCTGAAGCTGACCAACGACGGCCGCCACCTGACCGGGATCGACCGGTTGTCGGCGATTTCGACCGCCGAAAAGCGCCGCGTCGAACAGCTGATGGCCGAGGGGCGGGTGCAGGGGGTGGATTTCGCGCTGCGGTTTCACATCCATCCCGATGTGGAGCCGATGCTGGACATGGGCGGCACCGCGGTGTCGCTGGCCCTGCGCAGCGGCGAAATCTGGGTGTTCCGCCATGACGGTGTGGGACGGCTTTCGCTGGATGCCTCGATCTACCTCGAAAAGACGCGGATGCAGCCGCGTGCGACAAGACAGATCGTGCTTTCCTGGCGCGCCAGCGATTTCGAAACCTCGCTGGTCTGGACCTTGGCGAAGGCACAGGATACTCCGCTGGCCATTCGCGATCTTGAGCGGGACGAGTTGGCCGTCACCGGGTGATCGTGCGTCATGCGAAGGGGGCTGCCCATGACCAACCTCGTTCCGATCGGCCGGGCGCTGATCTCTGTCTCGGACAAGACCGGCTTGCTGGAGCTGGCGCGCGCGGGCCGACTATGGGGTCGAGCTGATTTCGACCGGCGGCACATCGGCCATGTTGCGGGCGGCAGGGCTGAAGGTGCGGGACGTGGCCGAGGTGACGGGTTTTCCCGAAATGATGGATGGCCGGGTGAAGACGCTGCATCCGGCGATTCACGGCGGGTTGCTGGCGCTGCGCGACGATGATGAACATCTGCTGGCCATGGCCGCCCATGGGATCGAGCCGATCGACCTGCTGATCGTGAACCTGTATCCGTTCGAGGAAACCGTGGCCAGGGGCGCCGACCACGACACCTGCATCGAGAACATCGACATCGGCGGGCCGGCGATGATCCGTGCGGCGGCCAAGAATCACCGGTTCGTGACCGTGCTGACCGATCCGGCGGATTACCAGCCGCTGCTTGACCAGATGCGGGTGCAGGATGGCGCGACCAGCCTGGGCTTTCGCCAGAGGATGGCGCTGAACGCCTTTTCGCGCACGGCGGCCTATGATGCGGCGGTCAGCGGCTGGCTGGCCGGCGAGTTGAAAGAGCCGTTTCCGCGCTATCGCAGCCTTGCCGGCAAATTCGCGCAAGGCCTGCGCTATGGCGAGAATCCGCATCAGCAGGCGGCGTTCTACACCGACGGCACCCGGCGCGAGGGCGTGGCGACGGCGCATCAGTGGCAGGGCAAGGAACTGTCCTACAACAACATCAACGACACCGATGCCGCCTTTGAACTGGTGGCAGAGTTTGCCGGCGAGGGGCCGGCCTGCGTGATCGTCAAACATGCCAATCCCTGTGGCGTGGGCAAGGCGGCAACGCTGCGCGAGGCTTACCTGCGCGCCCATGCCTGCGATCAGACCAGTGCCTTTGGCGGGATCGTGGCGCTGAACGACGTGCTGGATGCCGAGACGGCCGAGGAAATCGTCAGGATCTTCACCGAAGTCGTGATCGCCCCGGGTGCCAGCGACGCGGCCAGGGCGGTCTTTGCCACCAGGAAGAACCTGCGCCTGCTGACCACCGGCGGCCTGCCGGATCCGCGCGCCAGGGGGCTGACCTTCCGGCAGGTGGCCGGCGGGTTCCTGGTGCAGGACCGCGATTTCGCCGGGCTGCCGGCCAGCGACCTGAAGGTGGTGACGAAGCGGGCGCCGACCCCGGCCGAGATGCAGGACATGCTGTTCGCCTGGAAAGTGGCCAAACATGTGAAATCGAACGCCATCGTCTATGCGAAGAACGGTGCGACCGTGGGTATCGGCGCGGGCCAGATGAGCCGGGTCGACAGCACGCGAATCGCCGCGCGCAAGGCGGGCGACATGGCCGAGGCCCTCGGGCTGACCGAAAGCCCCACCATCGGCTCGGTCGTGGCGTCGGATGCGTTCTTTCCCTTCCCCGACGGGCTGCTGGCGGCGGCCGAGGCCGGAGCCACGGCAGTGATCCAGCCGGGCGGGTCGTTGAGCGATGACAAGGTGATCGCGGCGGCGGATGCGGCCGGGCTGGCGATGGTCTTCACCGGCCAGCGGCATTTCCGGCACTGACGCGCATGATCCGCCGCGCGCCCCTGCCCTTGACCGCCCTGATCGTGCTGGTGCTGGACCAGGCCAGCAAGATCGGCGTGCTGTGGGGGCTGAAGCTGGACAAGGTCGAAATGGTCGAGGTGTTTCCGCCTTATCTGGTGTTCCGCATGGCCTGGAATCGCGGCGTGAACTTCGGCCTGATGGCCGATGACGGCGATCTGATGCGCTGGGGGCTGATCGCGCTGGCCCTGTCGATTTCCGCCTGGGTCTGGATCTGGGTCCGGCGCGAGGGCCATGGGCTGGCCATGCAGATCGCCGCGGGGCTCCTGATCGGCGGCGCGGCAGGCAATGTGATCGACCGGCTGGCCTATGGCGCGGTGGCCGATTTCCTGAACATGGCCTGCTGCGGCATCGAAAATCCCTTCAGCTTCAACCTGGCCGATCTCGGTGTGTTCCTGGGTGCGGTGGGGCTCGTGCTGTTGTCCGGCGGCAAGACCCCGCCCGCCGCCCGCAGCCGGCGCCGAAACAGGCCGTGACGCGCAGGAATGGATCGGCTAAGACGGGCCGAAGCGATGGAGTGGCGGATGAAGGCTAGGTCAGGGCTTCTCGCACTGGTGTGTGCGGCGACGCTGTCGGCCTGCGCCGGCAGTGGCACGCCGCAGCTGATGAATCTGCGCTCGGCCAGCGACGGGCCGGACGAATTCTCCATCCTGCCGCCCAAGGGGCTGGAAATGCCGGCCGATCTGACCGCGCTGCCCGATCCGACCCCGGGCGGCGCGAATCTGACGGACCGTGACCCGAAGGGCGATGCGATCGCGGCCCTGGGCGGCAAACCGGCCAAGGCCCCTGCGGCAGCATTCGCAGGGGTTCCGGCGGGCGATCGGGCGCTGCTGGCCTATGCCGGCCGCTTCGGTCTGGTGCAGGGCATCCGCGACCTTCTGGCCGCAGAAGATCTCGATTGGCGCCGCCGCCACGACGGCCGCCTGCTGGAAAGACTTTTCGACGTCAGCGTCTATTACAAGGCCTATCGCGACTTTCAGCTGAACCAGTTCCAGGAACTGGCCTACTGGCGGTCACGGGGCGCAGCCACGCCCTCGGCCCCGCCGCCGCTGAAGGGCGAAGACTGATCTCGCATCTCACAAGCCCGTGCCGGCCGCACGGCAGGGCTTGCCTTGGCGCCCGTCTCGTCTAGCCTGCCCGGACCGCGACCTTTCAACTTGGGAAAAATATCCCACGGGGGGCCGGGGGGTGTGAAACCCCCCGCCCCGGGCCGGGACAGGGAGGAACGGCATGATCCTGCGTTTGGCTCTGGCGCTGCTGGCGGTCCCGGTGCTGGTGTTGCTGGCGCCGTCGGGCCTGCGCGCGGCGCCGGTGACGACCGATCGGCTGGACAACGGCATGCAGATCGTGGTGATCGAGGATCATCGCGCACCGGTGGTGGTGCACATGGTCTGGTACAGGATCGGTGCCGCAGATGAGGATCCGGGCCACAGCGGCATCGCGCATTTTCTGGAGCATCTGATGTTTCAGGGCACGCAACAGCTGGAGCCCGGAGAATTCAGCCGGATCGTCGAGGCGCAGGGCGGCAATGACAATGCCTTTACCACGCCGGACTATACCGCCTATTTCCAGCGCGTCGCGGCGGACCGGCTGGGCCTGATGATGCGCCTCGAAGCCGACCGGATGCGCAACCTGAACCTGACCGAGCAGGATGTGGACACGGAACGTGCCGTGATCCTGGATGAACGCAACCAGCGCACCGACAGCGATCCCGGCAGTCTGTTCCGCGAACAGATGATGGCCGCGCAATACCTGAACCATCCCTATGGCATCCCGGTCATCGGCTGGCGGCACGAGATCGAGCAGCTGTCGCGGCAGGATGCGCTGGATTTCTATCAGGCCAATTACGCGCCCAACAATGCGATCCTGGTGGTGGCGGGCGATGTGCAGCCCGGCGAGGTGCTGGCCCTGGCTCGCGCGACCTATGGCCCGCTTCCGCCCTCGGACCGCATCCGCCCGCGCAGCCGCCCGACCGAGCCGCCGCAACTGGCCGAGCGCCGCGTGCAATTCGTCGATGAACGGGTCAGCGATCCTTATGTGATGCGGACCTATCTGGCGCCGGAACGCAACCCGGGCGATCAGCGCAAGGCCGCGGCCCTGACGATCCTGTCCGAGCTGCTGGGCGGCAACGCCACGACCGCGGTCCTGGCCAGGGCCCTGCAGTTCGACACGCAGCAGGCCGTCTATACCGGCGCCTACTATGACGGGCTGTCGCTGGATGCGACGACCTTCGGCCTGATCGTCGCTCCGCCGCCGGGTCAGGGCCTGAAGGAGACCGAGGCGGCGATGGACGGCGTGCTGGCCCGATTCCTCGCCGATGGCGTGAATGCCGAGGATCTGGCCCGCATCAAGGCGCAGATCAGGGCCGAGACGATCTATGGCGATGACAACACCCAGGGGCTGGCGCGGAAATACGGTGCCGCCCTTTCGATCGGGCTGACGGTGCAGGACATCCGGGATTGGCCCGACATCCTGCAATCGGTCACGGCCGAAGAGGTGATGGCTGCCGCGCGTGAGGTGCTGGATCGGAAACGCGCGGTCACCGGCTGGCTGACTGCAAGGGAGGAGGCGCCATGATCGCCGCGGCATTGCGCATGGTGGCGGTGCTGGCCGTCATGGCCTGGCCCGCGATGGCCGAGATCCGCATCCAGGAAGTGACCTCTCCGGGCGGCATCAGGGCCTGGCTGGTCGAGGATCACAACATCGCCTTCACGGCGATGAACATCCGTTTTCTGGGCGGCACCTCGCTGGACGATCCGGCCCGGCGCGGCGCGGTGAACCTGATGACCGCGCTGATCGAGGAGGGCTCGGGCGAGATGGACGCGCAGGCCTTTGCCAGGGCGCGCGACGGGCTGGCGGCGGATTTCCGTTTCGACAGCGATCTGGACGGGGTGGGGGTTTCGGCCCGGTTCCTGACCGAGAACCGCGATGCCGCGCTGGACCTGCTGCACCAGGCGCTGACCCGGCCACGGTTTGACCCCGATGCGATCGAACGGGTGCGCGGCCAGGTCATGTCGGTGCTGCGCGGCAAGGCGAAAGACCCCGAAGCGATCGCCAGTCAGGCATTGATGGCGCGCGCCTTCGGCAGCCATCCCTACGGCAGCGATGGCACCGGCACCGAGGCCAGCGTGACTGCCCTGACCCGCGATGACGTCGTTGCGGCCTGGAAGGGTGCCCTGGCGCGCGACCGGATCTTCGTGGCGGTGGCGGGCGATGTGACGGCGGCGGAACTGGGGCCGATGCTGGACAGGCTGCTGGGCGATCTGCCGGCAACCGGCCTGGCGCAGCCCGGGCGGGCGGCGCTGAACGCCCAGGGCGGCATCGAGCAGATCGGCTTTCCCGGACCGCAAAGCTCGATCGGGTTCTATCAGGGCGGCATCCGGTTCGAGGATCCGGATTACTTCGCCGCCGCCGTGCTGAACGAGATCATCGGCGGCGACCGGTTCAATTCCCGGCTGATGGACGAATTGCGGGAAAAGCGGGGGCTGACCTACGGCGTGGGCACCGGGCTGGCGGCCTTTGACCATGGCGAGATGCTGTCGGGCCGTCTGGCGACCGCGAATGACCGGGTGGGCGAAGCGATTCAGGTGATTCGCGACCAGTGGGCCGACATTGCCGCGCATGGCGTGACCCAGGCCGAGCTGGACGCCGCCAAGACCTACATGACCGGCGCCTATCCTCTGCGGTTCGACGGCAACGGCCGGATCGCCTCGATCCTGGTGGGAATGCAGATCCTGGGGTTGCCGGTGGATTATCCGGCCACGCGAAACCAGAGGATCGCCGCGGTGACGCTGGCGGATGTGGCCCGGGTGGCGAAACGGCTGATCCGGCCCGAGCAGCTGTTCTTCGTCGTGGTGGGTGACGCCAGGCTGTAGGAGGGGCCCGCCGGCGCAGCCCACCGAATCTGTGGCTCTTGCCGGCGGGGGCTGCTATCCTTGGTGGCATGACGTTGCATCACCCCAATATCCATGAAACCCGACCGGAATCACGCCCGGTGATCCGCCCGCTGGACGAGGCGGCGATCAACCGCATCGCGGCGGGGGAAGTGGTGGAGCGCCCGGCCAGTGCCGTGAAGGAACTGGTGGAAAACGCGCTGGACGCGGGCGCAGGCCGGGTGGTCGTGGATTATGCGGGGGGCGGCAAGACCCTGATCCGGGTGACGGATGACGGCTGCGGCATGACGGCGGCCGACCTGCCCCTGGCCGTGGCGCGGCATGCGACCAGCAAGATCGACGGCAGCAACCTCATGGATATCCACTCCTTCGGTTTCCGCGGCGAGGCCCTGGCCTCGCTGGGCGCGGTGGGGCGGTTGACCATCACCAGCCGGGTGGCGGGCCAGGACGGGGCGGCGATCACGGTCGCCGGGGCGCGCGAGACGCCGGTGCGGCCGGCGGCGGCGGCACCGGGGACGGTGGTTGAGGTGCGCGATCTGTTCTTTGCCACGCCCGCCCGGCTGAAATTCCTGCGGACCGACCGGGCCGAGGCGCAGGCGATTGCCGAGGCGGTCCGGCGGCTGGCGCTGGCCGAACCGGGCGTGGGATTCACTCTGAACGAACTGGTCGAAGGCGCGGCGCCGCGGGTGATCCTGCGCGCCGATCCCGAGACGGGGGCCCCGGATCAGGCACTGAGGGCGCGGCTGACACGGATTCTGGGGCGCGAATTCGCCGACAATGCGATCTGGGTCGATCTGGAACGCGACGGGTTGCGGCTGCAAGGCTATGCCGCGCTGCCGACCTATTCGCGTGGCTCCTCGGTGCAGCAATTCGTGTTCGTCAACGGTCGGCCGGTTCAGGACAGGATGCTGCTGACCGCGCTGAGGGTGGCCTATTTCGACGTGCTCGGCCGTGACCGGCATCCGGCGGCGGTGTTGAACCTGATCGCAGATCCCGAGCGGGTGGATGTGAACGTGCATCCCGCCAAGGCCGAAGTGCGGTTTCGTGAACCGGAAGCGGCGCGCAGCCTGATCATCGGGGGCCTGCGCGGGCTGCTGGCCGGCGGGGCGCGGCGCGCATCGTCCACGGTGGCGGGGGCAACGCTGGCGGCCTTCCGGCCCGGGATGGACCGGCCGGCGCCGCAGGTGCTGGCGCGGAGTCTGGCCTGGCAGGCGCCGGCGGCGGGCTTTGCCGAGGCGCCCTCTGCCCGGGTGGAGCCCGCGGCGCCCCAGGGCGCGGAGACCCATCCGCTGGGCGCGGCCCGGGCGCAGGTGCATGAGAATTACATCATCGCCCAGACCGCGACGGGCATGGTGATCATCGACCAGCACGCGGCGCATGAACGGCTGGTCTACGAACGGCTGAAGGCGCAGTTGGCGGAGCACGGCATCGCGACCCAGGCGCTGCTGATCCCGGAAATCGTGGAGCTTGCGCCCCCGGATGCCGCGCGGCTGCTGGAGGCGGCAGCCGATCTTGCGCTGCTGGGGTTGGTGGTCGAACCCTTCGGCGGCGGGGCCGTGGCGGTGCGGGAAGTGCCGGCGATCCTTGGCCAGATTTCGGCCCGCGGACTGCTGATGGATGTGCTGGACGAACTGGATCAGATCGGCGTCGAGGGGCTGAAGGGGCGCATCGATGCGATCCTCAGCCGGATGGCCTGTCACGGCTCGGTCCGCGCGGGCCGGCAGATGCGGGTCGAAGAGATGAACGCCCTCTTGCGCGAGATGGAGGCGACGCCCAATTCGGGCCAGTGCAACCACGGGCGGCCAACCTATGTCGAACTGCATCTGGCGGATATCGAACGCCTGTTCGGCAGGCGCGGATGATCACGCTGTTTGGACAGAGCTATCGCTGGAGCGACCCCGAGGTTCTGGTGCCGGGGGGCGCGGTTCTGCTGTTGCTGTTGGTTCTGGGGTTGATCCTGCGGGCGGTGCTGCGCGGTTCGCGCGCCAGTGAGCCCCTGCTGCATGAACTGGGCTGGCTGAGCCAGCAGGTCCAGGCCTTGTCGAACGGGCAGCAGCAGCTGGCGGGCGGGCTGACCCATGTCAGCGAGGCGCAGGCACAGGCGCAAAAGGCGCTGCTGGGGCATCTGGAGGCCCGGCTGGCCGAGGTGAGCCGGGCCATGGGTGAACATCTGCAGGGCAGCTCGACCCGGACCGCCCACAGCCTGGGCGAACTGCGGCAAAGGCTCGAAACCATCGACAAGGCTCAGGCCAACATCGAAAAGCTGTCCGGCAATGTGCTGAGCCTGCAAGACATCCTGTCGAACAAGCAATTGCGCGGCGCCTTTGGGGAAATCCAGCTGCATGACATCGTGCAGAAGGCCATGCCGGCCGATGCCTATACGATGCAGGCAACGCTGTCGAACGGCAGGCGGGCGGATTGCCTGATCCATCTGCCAAACCCGCCCGGCCCGATCGTGATCGACGCGAAATTTCCGCTGGAAGCCTATGAGGCGTTGCAGCGGGCCAATGGTGCGAGAGAGCAGGCCGAGGCGCAGCAGTTTTTCCGAACCAGCGTTCGTAATCATCTGCGCGCCATTGCCGAGAAATATATCCTCGAGGGGGAAACCGCCGATGGGGCACTGATGTTCCTGCCTTCGGAAGCGGTCTATGCCGAACTGCATTCGAACTTTGCCGACCTGGTGCGCGAAGGTTTTGCCGCGCGGGTCTGGATCGTCTCGCCCACCACCTGCATGGCGACGCTGAACACGATGCGGGCGATCCTCAAGGATGCACGGATGCGGGCTCAGGCCGGGGCGATCCGCAAGGAACTGAGCGCGCTTTATGCCGATGTGGACCGCCTGACCGAGCGCGTCGGCAATCTGGACCGGCATTTCGGCCAGGCGGCCAAGGATATCGAGGAAATCAAGACCAGCGCCGAAAAGGCCGGCAAACGGGCGCGGCGGCTGGACAATTTCGACTTCGAGGAACTGGCGCAACCCGAAGCTCCGCCGCCTCTGGTGCCCAAGGTGGCAGAATGATCCTGACGCCGGACCGCTATCGCCGGATGCCCTGGGCCAATGGCAAGGGTGTGACCGAGGAAATGTTGCGGATCGACGGGCCCGATGGCCTGGTGCTGCGGCTGTCGCGGGCGCAGGTCGTCGAGGACGGCGATTTCTCGCTGTTTCCGGGGATCGACCGGAGCCTGACCGTGCTGACCGGGCCGGGGTTCGACCTGGAGGGCGACGGGCTGGCCCTGCAGGCGCGGCCCATGCTGCCGGTGGCCTTTCCGGGTGATGTGCCGGTCAGGGCCATCGGCGTGACGGCGCCCTGCGACGATTTCAACGTGATGACCGCGCGGGCGCTGCCCCGGCCAGAGGTGCGGGTGATGCAGGCGGGGCAGGTGGCCTGGGGCGATTGGCTGGTGCTTTATGCGCTGGGCGCGGCGCGGGTCGGCGAGCGCGCATTGCCGGACCGGGCGCTGATGCTGGTGCAAGGCAGCGCCCGGCTGACCGAGGGGCGGGCGCTGGCCGTCAAGCTGGAGGGGCTGGACCCCGATCCGATGCGAAAGATCGGCTGACGCGGGCGCGGCAGAGCGGCACCGCCCTGGCGGCCGGGCAGAGACAGGCGCCGCCGGCCGCAGCAGCGGTCGATCCGATCGGAAAGGCCCCCCGGCGACGTGCCCCTGCCCGGCGCCCGGTGGCCGCACGGCCCGGTTACAGCCAGCGCATCCGGGCGATGAAGAATCCGTCCATGCCGCCGCGCTCGGCCCAGTGATCGGGTTTCAGGCGGATCGCCCCGGATTTGTGCAGCGCGGTCTTCGGCAGGCCCAGGGGTCTGGGCGCTTCGACCCGCAGGCCGGGGTGGCGGTTCATCGCGGCCTCCAGTTGGCCCTCGCCCTCTTCCGGCAGCAGCGAGCAGGTGCAGAACACCAGCCGCCCGCCGGGCTTCATGAAGGTCAGCGCGCGGTCCAGCAGCCGGGCCTGCAGGGCGATCAGGCCAGCCAGATCGCCGCCGTCCTTGACAAAGGGCAGGTCGGGGTGGCGGCGGATCGTGCCGGTGGCCGAACAGGGCGCATCGAGCAGGACGGCGTCGTATTTCTGCTCTGGCGCCCAGGTCAGGGCGTCGGCGGCGATGACTTCGGCCTGCATCCCGGTGCGGGCCAGATTCTCGCGCAGGCGTTTCAGGCGGGCTTCGGATATGTCCAGCGCCGTCACCTGCGCTCCGGCCGCGGCAAGTTGCAGCGTCTTGCCGCCCGGCGCGGCGCAAAGGTCCAGCACGCGCTCGCCCGGCCTGGCGTCCAGCACCAGGGCGGCCACGGCGGCAGCGGCGTCCTGCACCCACCAGTCGCCCTCGACAAAGCCGGCCAGGGCAGAGATCTGGCCGGCGTCCGTGGCCAGCCGATAGCTGCCGGTGGGCAGCAGCACCGCGCCGGGCGGGGCGGATTTGCCGGGCTTCACCGTCAGGTCAACCGGCGGAGACCTGGCGAACACGGTCTCCATCACCGCGACGGCGGATTTGCCCCAGGCGCCCACCAGGCGCGGGCGCAGCCATTTCGGCAGAGCCTGCGTGCCTTGCAGCTGCGGCGCCGGGCCGACGGCGCGCAGCACGGCATTGACCAGGCCCGAGAAGTTCCGGGTGGCGGGATCGGCCTGGGCCAGGCCCACGGCCTCGTGCACCACGCCATGCGCGGCGGCGCCGGTGGCCAGCTCGCTGACCGCCAGGCGCAGGATGTTCCTGACCCGGATCGGTGGTGGCCTGGTGAAGCGGGGGGCCAGAAGCGTGTCGATCGGGCCGATCCGGCGCAGCGTGGTCGTGGCCAACCGCTGGGCGCGGGCGCGGTCGGCCGGTGCCAGCCCCGCAAGCGCGTCATCGGCCAAGAGGTCGGACAGCAGCCGACGGTCGATCAGCACCGCGTTCAGCAGGCGCAATGCCGCCCCCCGCGCCGTGCTGGCCTGATCCCTCGCCTGATCCCTGGCCCGATCCATGTCTGCCCCCAATTGTCCGCACCTTGCCGCTGGCAGTTTCATGCCCCTATATCAGGGCAGAGCCGCGAAAGACCATCCCGATGACCAAGACCACCCCCGAACCGCAACTGCCGCCCGAAGCCCTGCGAGCCCTGGCCGAGGCCGAAGCGCGCCGCAAGGCCGCGGCCGGCCCGGATCTGCCGCCGGAACTGGGCGGGCGCAAAGGGCCTGAACCGGTGCGCTACGGCGATTGGGAGAAAAAGGGGCTGGCAATCGATTTCTGACCATGCCGTCCGGCCTTGCGGCGCGCGAGACCAATGCCCGTGATCCGCGACTGACCGGGCCGCGGATCACAGGTTCAAATCACTGGCCCAAATCACAGGCCCAGCACGTCCATCATCGAATAGCGGCCGGGCTTCTTGTCTTGCCCCCACAGCGCGGCCTTCAGCGCGCCGCGGGCAAAGATTTCGCGGTCGGTGGCGATGTGGCGCAGGACGATCCTTTCCCCGGGCGCGGCAAAGATCACGTCATGTTCGCCCACGATGTCGCCGCCGCGGATGGCGGAAAAGCCGATCGTCCCGCGCTTGCGCGCGCCGGTGATGCCGTCGCGGCCGGACACCCTGGCGTCGTCCAGCGAGATGCCGCGGCCTTCGGCTGCCGCCTGGCCCAGCATCAGCGCGGTGCCCGAGGGCGCGTCGACCTTCCGGTTGTGATGCGCCTCGACGATCTCGATGTCCCAGTCGGCATCCAGCGCCTGCGCGACCTTTTGCGTCAGGCGGGTCAGCAGGTTCACGCCCAGGCTCATGTTGCCGGCCTGAACGATCACGGCATGACGGGCGGCGGCGTCGATCCTGGCGTGATGCTCGGCTTGCAGCCCGGTGGTGCCGATCACATGCACCAGTCGGGCCTGGGCGGCCAGGGCGGCAAACTCGACACTGGCGGCAGGCGCGGTGAAGTCGATGACCGCCTGCGCGCCGACAAAGGCCTGCAGCGGGTCATCCGTCACGATCACGCCCACCGGGGCGCCGCCCATGGCCTGGCCGATGTCTTGCCCGATCCAGGCATGACCCGGACGTTCCACGCAGCCCGACAGGCGCATCTGGTCGGAAACCAGGATGCGTTTCACCAACATCTGGCCCATCCGCCCCGATGCTCCTGTGACAACGATCCCCGGCATCTGTGCCATGGCAGCCTCCATCTGTCTTCCCCGGCGCTTTAGCTGCTTTCGGGGAGCATTCAAAGCCTCGCCGTTGCGGGGCACGGGGAAAAGGCGTAAGGGCGCGGCCATGAGCCATCGCATTTCCAGAGGGGACGGCCCGTCGCAGCGCCAGTTGCGGGTGGGCGAACTGATCCGCCGCACGCTGTCGGACGTGCTGAACCGGGGGGAAATCCACGACCCCGAACTGAATGCCATGTCGATCACGGTGGGCGAGGTTTCCTGTTCGCCCGATCTGAAGGTCGCCACGGTCTATGTGATGCCCCTGATGGGCAGTGTGCCGGTTGAGGCTGCGATTGCCGCGCTGGCCCGCAACAAGGGCGAGTTGCGGCACCGGATCTCTTCGGAAGTGACGCTGAAATATGCGCCCGACCTGCGGTTTCGCCCGGACGAAACCTTTGACCGGCTGGATGAAACGCGCCGGATGTTCGACGACCCCAAGGTGCGCCGCGATGTGGATGCGCCCGGCGACGATGCCGGCGCGGATACAGGCGACGATGCCGGCGGGCGGGCCAGATAAGCCGTGGCGCGGGGCAGGAAGGGTCTGGCCCTTTCGGGCTGGCTGATCATCGACAAGCCCGCGGGAATCGGCTCGACCCAGGTGGTGGGCAAGGTGCGCTGGGCGCTCGGAGCACAGAAGGCGGGCCATGCGGGCACGCTGGACCCGGCAGCGACAGGGGTCCTGGCCGTCGCGCTGGGCGAGGCGACCAAGACGGTGCCCCACCTGGCCGAGGCGCTGAAATGCTACCGTTTCGAGGTGCGCTGGGGAGCCGCCACCAGCACCGATGATGCCGAGGGCGCGGTGATCGCGACCAGTGCCGCCCGGCCGACGCGCGCGGCGATCGAGGCGGCCCTGCCGGCCTTTCGGGGGCTGATTGCCCAGGTGCCGCCACAGGTTTCGGCGGTGCATGTCGATGGCGCGCGGGCCTATGACCTGGCGCGTCAGGGCGTGATGGTGGATCTGGCGCCCCGGCCGCTGTGGGTGGAAAGCCTGAGCCTGGTTGCGGCGGGCGCCGATCACGCGGTGCTGGAAATGGTCTGCGGCAAGGGCGGCTATGTGCGTGCCATCGCCCGCGATCTGGGTCAGGCGCTGGGCTGTCTGGGCCATGTCGGCTGGCTGCGGCGGCTGTGGTCGGGGCCGTTCGCCGTGCAGGATGCGCTTTCGCTGCAGGAGGTGGAGCATCTGGCCGGAACCGAGGCCCTGCGCGCCCATGTGCTGCCGTTGCAGCGGGCCCTGGCGGATCTGCCCGAGGTGATCGCCACGCCCGAAGGCGCGGCGCGCCTCGGCCATGGCAATCCGGGGATGGTCATCACCTCGGGCCTGGAATGGGGCACGCCGGCCTGGGCCAGCTATCAGGGCCGGGCGGTGGCGCTGGGGCATTATCGCGCCGGCGAATTGCACCCCAGCCGGGTTTTCGCGCCCGATCCGGCGCCCGATCGGGGATGATCACGCGCAGCCATGCGCGGGGCGGCTGCGAAAGCCAGGCGGTCTATTCTTCGGATGAGGCCTATCGCTATGCGCTGATGCGGCGTTGGCGGGCGGGGCCCTGCCTGCTGTTCGTGATGCTGAACCCATCGACGGCGACGGAACTGTCGAACGATGCCACGATCGAACGCTGCGAGCGGCGGGCGCGGATGTGGGGCTATGGTGGCCTTGCCGTGGGCAACCTGTTCGCCTGGCGCGCGACAAGGCCCGAGGATCTGAAGCGTGCCGTCGATCCGGTGGGGCCCGCGAATGACGCGGTGCTGCTGGATCTGGCGGGCCAGGCCGACCTGATCCTGTGCGCCTGGGGCAGCCATGGCCGCCACCTGGATCGCGCGGCGCAGGTGACGCGGCTGCTCAGCGGCCGGGGTCAGGCGCTGCACCATCTGGCGCTGACCCGGGGTGGCGAGCCGCGGCATCCGCTGTATCTGCCCTATGATCTGGTGCCGCAGGTCTGGCGCTGAGCGGCTAGGCAGCCGCCTGCAGGGTGATCTCATGTGCCGTCAGGCCCGCGCCGCCCGCGACATGGGCGATGGGCACGCCGTCGAGCATGATCGTGGCATCCGGGCTGCCCGGTTCGGTCAGGACTTCCAGCGTCGGATCGGGATGGGCGGCAGGGTCATAGACCACGACCAGGCTGTCCTGGTGCGGATTCCAGTCGGTGATCTGGGCGGCGTCCTGATCGGCGGGGTGAGCATCCAGCACAAACCGATCCAGACCGTCGCCGCCGTTGCCGTAATCCCCTGCGCCCAGGTGGATCAGGTCATCGCCGTCGCCGCCATTCAGGAAATCGGCCTCGGCATCGTCCGGGCCCTGGGGCGCGCCGGTCAGCGTGTCATTGCCTGCGCCGCCGTTCAGATCATCCTGGCCGCGCCCGCCGGACAGGCGGTCGGCGCCGTCGCCGCCGTCCAGCGTGTCGTTGCCGCTGCCGCCATCCATGAGGTCATCGCCCTGGCCGCCGGTCAGACTGTCATTGTCTGCCCCGGCCTTCAGCTGATCGGCGCCGTCCTGGCCATCGAGCCGGTCGGCGCCTTCGCCGCCCTTCAGGTGATCGGCCGCGCCCCCGCCAGACAGGAAATCCGCGCCCGTGCCGCCGGTCATCCGGTCGGCGCCCTCGGCCCCGTCCAGCGTGTCGTCGCCGTCCTGGCCCTGGAGATGGTCGTCGCCGCCGCGCCCGGCCAGCGCATCGCCGCCGGCGCCGCCCGCGATTGCGTCATCGGAATTGCCGCCGTCCAGCCGGTCGGCCTGATCGCTGCCATGCGACCGGACCGGCGCATCCGGCGCATCCGGCAGATCGTCGGAACTGGGCATGCCGCCGATGCTGCCCGCGGCCGTGGGATCCTGCGCGGGCCCGTGGGCCGGATCGGCCATCTGGTCGAGCAGATCGCCGTGACCGGATTCGTCGGATTCGTCGGTTTCATCCGAGACGTCGTGCTGGTCGGCATCGCGGCCCGGCGCCCCGTCGTCGTCTGCCGACGGATGGTCTGCGTGGTTGTACATCGTATCAGCCACGATCCCGGCCAGCACGGCCCCGAACAATCCCAGAAGTCCCAGCATCCCGTCCCCAGATCCCGGCCCAGCCCCGGACCGTTAACGAAGATTAACGACAACCAATTGAAAAGGCGACGAAAACCGAAGATCACTGTGCCACGGTCGGCGCCGGAAATCCACGGTCCCGGCGATCTGACCTCGGGGAATCTGCAAACAGGGTTAAGCCTTTCCTGCCACAAGTCCTGCCACAAGTCCTGCCACAGGCGCGGGCGAGATTCTGCTTCCCTTTTGCAGCGAATCCCCCTATGCACCCGCATCCGTCCGGCTTCGCCCGGGCGGTCAAGGGCCCTGCTGGACGACATCCCGGCTTGCGCCGTCCCATTCAACCCCAGGAGAACCCGATGTCGATCACCGTTGAAGAAAAAGCCCGCCTGATCAAGGACTATGCCACCAGGGAAGGCGACACCGGTTCGCCCGAAGTGCAGGTGGCGATCCTGTCCTCGCGCATCGCCACGCTGACGGAACATTTCAAGGGCCACAAGAATGACAACCATTCGCGTCGTGGCCTGCTGATGATGGTCGCGCAGCGCCGCAAGTTGCTGGACTATCTGAAGTCCAAGGACGAAGCCCGCTATACCAGCCTGATCGCCCGCCTGGGCCTGCGCCGCTGAAGCTTTCCTGTTTTCGGGATGGCAGCGCCCGCGCCGCAAGGTGCGGGCGTCTTGCATCCGGGGCCGGCACTTGGCCGATCCGGCCCGGTCGGCGCGGTCGCAGTCTGTCGTGCCACTTCCTGTCGTGCCACTTCCCATGGGGGGCAAATTCCTGTATGGCCCCGCCATCTGTGACGTGAGGCCCTCCCCCGGGGCGCATGCAAAGGATCGGGGGACGGCGGCAATGGGGCCGCCAGATGTTTGGGGAATGCCGGCAGGGGCCGGGTTCCCAGAGGAAACGATACATGTTCAACGTGACGAGAAAATCGATCCAGTGGGGCAATGAAACGCTCACGCTGGAGACGGGCAAGATTGCCCGTCAGGCGGATGGCTCGGTCATCGCCACCCTGGGCGAAACCCAGGTGATGGCCAACGTGACCTTTGCCAAGACGCCCAAGCCCGGCCAGGATTTCTTCCCAGATCG
>JAKALB010000126.1 GCA_021813365.1 Pseudomonadota bacterium
CCCGCTGTCGCACTCGATTCGTCTGGGCGGCAACATCATGGCCGGCCATGCGGTGATCAAGGTCTTCGCGGGCTTTGCCGGCGTCATGGGCGTTGCCTCGGTCGTTCCGATTGCGGCGATTGCGGCGATCTACGGGCTCGAACTGCTGGTTGCCGTCGTGCAGGCCTATGTCTTCACGATCCTGACCTGTGTCTATCTGCGCGACGCCGTTGGCGAAGCGCACCACTGAACCCAATCCCAAACTTTCGAATTCAAGGAGTACGAAAATGGAAGCCGATTTCGCTCAATTCGCCCTGATGGGCAAGTTCATCGGTGCCGGTCTGGCCACCATCGGTCTGGGCGGCGCCGGCATCGGCGTGGGCACGATCGCTGGCAATTTCCTGTCGGGCGCGCTGCGCAATCCGTCGGCGGCCGGCGGCCAGATGGCCAACCTGTTCGTCGGTATCGCCTTTGCAGAAGCTCTGGGGATCTTCTCGTTCCTGATCGCCCTTCTGCTGATGTTCGCCGTCTGATCCTGACGGTGCGAAACCAGCGACGGGGCGGGCATCAGCCCCGTCCCGTCGGGTTCCATCCACGGAGGACGCTATGGCGAGCACGGAAACCGTAGCTGCGGCTGCGGGCGAGGCGGCCGAAAAGGGCATGCCGCAACTGAATTTCGCGACCTGGCCGAACCAGATCTTCTGGGTTCTGGTGGCACTGGTGCTGCTTTGGCTCGTGCTGACGCAGATCGCCATGCCGCGCATCGGTGGGGTTCTTGCCATGCGCAAGGGCACCATCGGCGGCGATCTGGCCGCGGCCGAAGAGCTGAAGGCCAAGGCCAAGGCAGCGGAAGCGGCCTACAACAAGGCGCTGGAAGACGCTCGGGCAGAAGCGGCGAAGATCATTGCCGCGACCAAGGCCGAAATCCAGAAGGATCTGGACGCGGCGACCGCCAGGGCGGATGCCGAAATCGCGGCCAAGACCGCCGAAAGCGAAAAGCGCATTGCTGAAATCCGGGCGGGGGCCGCGGCCGCCGTTTCGGAAGTGGCGCGCGACACGGCTGCGGCGCTGATCGGTGCGCTGGGCGGGCATGACGATGCCAAGGCGATCGAAGCGGCCGTCTCGGCCCGGTTGAAGGGGTGAGGCCATGAAGAAGTTTCTGACCACTGCCGCCCTTGGCCTGATTGCCGCCCCGGCCTTTGCCGCCGAGGAAGGCCCCTTCGTCTCGCTGCGGAACGCCGAGTTCGTGGTGGGCGTGGCCTTTGTCGTGTTTCTGGGCGTGCTGGTCTATGCCGGCGTGCCGAAGATGCTGGGCAAGATGCTGGACGACCGCGCGGAAAGCATCCGCAAGTCGCTGGACGAAGCCCGAGCGCTGCGCGAGGAAGCCAAGGCGCTGCTGGCCTCATACGAGGCGAAAAGCCGCGAGGTTTCGGCCCAGGCCGACCGCATCGTGGCTCAGGCCAGGGAAGAGGCGCAGATGGCTGCCGGCCAGGCTCGCGCCGATCTGGCCAAGGCCATCGAGCGGCGCCTGACCGCTGCCAGCGAAAAGATCGCTTCGGCCGAGGCCGCCGCGATCCGTTCGGTGCGCATCGAGGCCGTTTCCGTGGCCGTTTCGGTTGCGGGCGAGATCCTGGCCAAGCAGGTGACGGCAGCTTCGGCCAAGGCCTCGATCGACGACGCCATCGAAAAGGTCGCGGCCCGGCTGCACTGACCGACCCCGCGGTGCAAAACCGAAAGCCCCGGGCCAAGGCTCGGGGCTTTCTGCATTCTGCGGCGGACCGGCGGGGGCCGGTGCCCCGCGCCGGCGGCCGGATCAGTTCGGACGAATGATGATTTCCACGCGACGGTTCTGCGCCTTGCCTTCTTCGGTCAGGTTCGAGGCGATGGGCTGATCCTCGCCCCGGCCGATCACCTGCACCCGGCTGGCCGTGACGCCGTCGTTGATCAGGATGGCGGCCACCGCCCCCGCGCGGCGTTGACTGAGGTCCATGTTGTAGGCCGCCGAGCCAGTGTTGTCGGTGTGGCCGATCACCTGGATCGTCGAGTTCGGATATTGCTGCAGGTTGCTGGCCACGGCCTGCAGGTCGTCATACAGCGAGGCCGAGACCGTGGCGCTGTCGGTGGCGAACAAGAGGTCGCTGGGTGTGTTGACGATCAGATAGCTGCCCATGTTGGTCACGGTGATGCCGCTGCCGGCCAGGGACGCTTGCAGTTCGGCGGCCTGCTGGTCCAGCGCCGAGCCGATGGTTCCGCCCACGGCGGCGCCCAGGATGGCACCGGTGGCCGCACCCAGAAGGCGGTTGTTCTTGTTGGCTGCAGCGCCAGCCACGGCACCCAGGGCGGCTCCGGCGGTGGCGCCTTCCTGCATCCGGCCATGCGGGCGCCCGGCATATTGGTCGGGTGTGCCGCAGGCGGTCAGGGCCAGCGTGGCGGCCAGGCTCAGCGAAATTGATGTTTTCCAGATCATGATGGGCTGCCTCGTGAAATGCGTTCGGCCACTGACGGGCCGTGGCCTTTTCTAGCAGACTCTCGCCCCGCGGGGACAGTCGGGCTGCCATCTAGGCCGCTTTCCGCCCATCACCATTGCGTGGGATCAGGCCGCATCCTCGCTGCGCGCGGCCTCCCAGGCCAGCAGGGCGCGCTTGACCGGCAGGCCCCAATGGTAGCCGCCGAGCGCCCCATCCCGCCGCAGGGCCCGATGGCAGGGGATCAGCCAGCTGATCGGATTGCGGCCCACGGCGGTGCCAACGGCCCGCACCGCACGAGGAGCGCCAACGGCCGCGGCAATCTCGGAATAGGTCGTCACATGGCCGGACGGAATCCGCAGCAAGGCCTCCCAGACCTTGATCTGGAACGGCGCGCCGATCAGCAGCAGGGGCACCGTGCCTTCGCAGCCAAAGGCCGCCTGCACCCAGGGCCGCAGCCGCACCGGATCTTGCACAAAGCTGGCCCGCGGCCAGCGGCGGATCAGGTCTTCGAACGCCGCCGCCTCGCCCATTTCGGCGGCAAAACCCATGCCGCAGATGCCGCGTTGCGTGCCCATCACCAGCGCCGGGCCGAAGGGGCTGTCGAACCAGCCCCAATGGATCGTCAAGCCTGCGCCGCCCCTGGCGTAATCGCCCGGCCGCATCGCCTCCCAGGTCAGGAAGAGATCGTGCAGGCGTGATGGCGCAGACAGGCCCGTGGCCAGCGTGGTGTCCAGCAGCGTAAAGCGGTCGGCCAGCAAGCGCTTGGCATGATCAAGCGTCAGATACTGCTGATAGCGCTTGGGAGAAACGCCGACCCAGGCCGAAAACACCCGCTGGAAATGCGCCGGGCTCATCTGCATCCGCGCTGCCAGATCTTCCAGCGTCAGGCCGGGGCCGCCGGCGTCGATCTCTTGCAACGCCCGCGCGATCACCGCGTAATGATAGCTGTCTTCGGCCATGATTACCTCCCCTCCGGGCAGATTAGCCACGCACGGGCTGGCCCGCGACCCGAAACCTGCGGTTTCGCTTGAGCGGCCCCGTGCCCGTCGCTAAGGCAGGCGCATGACGGCCCAACTGGATTACGCCACCCTGCAGACGATCTTCGCCCGGTTCCGCGCCGCCAATCCGGAACCGAAGGGTGAATTGCATCACACCAACGCCTTCACCCTGCTGGTGGCCGTGGCGCTCTCGGCGCAGGCAACCGATGCCGGGGTCAACAGGGCGACCAGGGCATTGTTCGCCATCGCCGACACACCGGGCAAGATGCTGGCGCTGGGCGAAGAAGGGCTGATGCAGCACATCAAGACCATCGGCCTTTACCGCAACAAGGCAAAGAACGTGATCAGGCTGTCACGGCAACTGATCGACCGCTTCGACGGCCTGGTCCCGTCCAGTCGCGCGGCGCTGCAAAGCCTGCCGGGTGTCGGGCGCAAGACGGCCAATGTGGTCTTGAACATCTGGTTCCACCATCCGGCCCAGGCGGTCGATACCCATATCTTCCGCGTCGGCAACCGCACCGGCATCGCCCCCGGCCGCGACGAGATTGCCGTCGAACGCGCCCTCGAGGATCACGTTCCGGTGGAGTTCCAGCAAAACGCCCATCACTGGCTGATTCTGCACGGCCGGTATATCTGCACCGCGCGCAAGCCTCGCTGCGCCGATTGCCTGATCGCCGACCTCTGCCCCTATCCGGAGAAGACCCAATGAAGGCCTATGATGTCGTCGGCATCGGCAATGCCATCGTCGACGTGCTTTCCCCCGCGGATGACAGCTTCCTGGAGCTGATGGGCATCCAGAAGGGCATCATGCAACTGGTGGAGCGCGAAAGGGGCGAACTGCTCTATGCCGGCATGCACGAGCGCCGGCAGGCGCCAGGCGGATCGGTCGCCAACACGATCGCAGGCCTGGGCAACCTGGGTCTGAGAACCGCCTTCATCGGCCGGGTGCATGACGATGCGCTGGGCCGGTTCTATGCCGGGTCCATGGCCGCAAGCGGCACGGATTTCCCCAATGCCCCGGTGGCGGGTGGCGAATTGCCCACCTCGCGCTCGATGATCTTCGTCTCTCCGGATGGCGAGCGCAGCATGAACACCTATCTGGGGATTTCCTCGGAACTCGGCCCGGATGACGTGTCCGACCATGTGGCCGGCGCCACGCAGCTCCTGTTCCTGGAAGGCTATCTTTATGACAAGCCCAAGGGCAAGCAGGCGTTCGAGACAGCCGCCCGCCTGTGCCGCCAGGCAGGCGGCAAGGCCGGCATCGCCCTGTCGGACCCTTTCTGCGTCGACCGCCACCGCACCGACTTTCGACGGCTGGTGAAGGAGCTGGACTTTGTGATCGGCAACGAACACGAATGGTGTTCCCTCTATGACACCGACCTCTCCTCGGCCCTCGAGCAGGCCGCGGCGGATGCCGGCATGATCGCCTGCACCAGGTCGGGGCACGAGGTGATCGTGGTGCGCGGCGACGAACAGGCGGTCGTGCCGGTGAACCGCATTGTCCCGGTCGACGCGACTGGCGCGGGCGATCAGTTCGCGGCGGGCTTCCTTTACGGCATCGCCACCGGCCAGAGCCTGGCCACCTGCGGCCGCATGGGATGCGTTGCCGCTGCCGAGGTGATCAGCCATTATGGCGCCCGACCCGAAGCCGATCTGAAAGACCTGTTCCGCGCCCATGGCCTGATCTGATCTCCGGTGGCGGCGGTGATCCAGAGGCCGCCTGCGGCGAAGCCTCCCGTCTCGTCGTCGCCTGCGCTCCGCCTCGCGAGGGGGCTCTGCCCCCGGCTTTGCCCCCCCGGGATATTTGTGCCAAGGTGAAGTTGCAGAGAAGCCTGCCCATTTCACCTTGCCTGAAATATCCCACGGGGGTCTGGGGGTGTGAAACCCCCAGCCCTGCGTCCCGGCCCTGCGCAAGAGCGCGGGCGACGACGAGACGCAAGCGCCGCGAAGCGGCCGCTGTTTCGCCGTCCGGGGCCGGGCGGGTCAGTCGCCCAGTTTGGCGTGAACCTCGTCCAGGTCGATTTCGCCCGTGGGAAACTTGTTGTCCGGATCGTCAAAGTCGTATTTGAACAGCTGGAAATCCTTGCGGTAGATTTCCCAGACCAGATGGCGCGACAGGTCGTCGAAATAGGCGGACACCGGATGTTCCCGCTTCGGGCCGTGGTCGGCGCTTTCGTTGAACCGCGGCACCGCCTTCAGATCCACCGGGTGGCGGGGCTGCATGTGCTTCAGCACCTCGCCCATGCCTTCGTCGAATTTCTCGGTAAAGAAGATCTGGTTGTAGCGCCCGCCGTTGACGATGAAGGTCGAGACATGCCCCGACATCGCCGACCAGTGGATATCCGGCTCCATCGGTTTCCGGAACCGGATCGTATCGCGGACAAACAGCAGGAAGCGGCGGAAGCTGGCGATCTGGTCGAAGGGTTGCTTGCCATCGTCGCCGCCCACCTCGATTCCGTATTTCTGGATGATCAAGGGCACCAGGTTGCCGCGATAGCGCCGCCCGTTGCGCTGGATGCCGCAGATCTTGTCGAAGAACGACGACAGGATACGCTGGTAGGGATTGCGCACGCAGGTGAAGGCATAGACCTTGTGGCCCTTTACCGCCCTTTCGATCAGCGGTTGGCTTGCCTCCATCGACCACTTGTGCAGATTGGCGGTTGCATCATGGATATCGCCGTCAAAATACCGGCCGTGATCGGCGTAATACATGATCTGACCGATGGTCGAGCAGGCGCATTTCGGCACCACGCGGTAGACCACGCTTTCGCTCTCCGTCATCCAGGTGCCGGGAAAACCCATGAAACATCCCTTCGCTTCGCGCCGGCCCGCGGTCGGTTCACTGCCTGCGGCAGACAAGCAAACAAGTACTGTCTTTTCAACCGCTGTTAAAGCTATCTAGTCCAACTGTGTCTCTCTAACCGTCGGGATCGGTTCCGCAATGCCCCGGATCGCCTACATCCTTCTCAGTCACAAGGACCCGGACGGGATCATCGCCCAGGCCCGGCGGCTGACAGCGGCAGGCGACTTCATCGCCATCCATTTCGACGGCCGGGCCAATGCGCAGGATTACGAGAAGATCCGCGCCGCCCTGGCCACCAACCCGGCAGTGGCCTTTGCATCCCGGCGGGTGAAATGCGGCTGGGGCGAGTGGAGCCTGGTGGAGGCCTCGTTGCAGGCACTGCGCGCCGCGGTCGAGGCTTTCCCGCGCGCCACCCATTTCTACATGCTTTCGGGCGATTGCATGCCGATCAAGACGGCCGAATTCGCGCACGAGTTTCTGGACCGCGAGGAGGCCGATTATATCGAAAGCGTCGATTTCTTCAGCTCGGACTGGATCAAGACCGGGATCAAGGAAGAACGGCTGATCTGCCGCCACTGGTTCAACGAACGCACGCAGAAGACGGCGTTCTACGCCTCGCTGAACCTGCAGCGTCGCCTGGGCCTGACCCGGTCGATTCCGGCGGATATCCAGATGATGATCGGCAGCCAGTGGTGGTGCCTGCGCCGGCGCACGGTGGAATCGGTGCTGGAGTTCTGCGACAAGCGCCCCGACGTGATGCGTTTCTTCCGCACCACCTGGATCCCGGACGAGACCTTCTTTCAGACCATCGTCCGCCATCTGGTGCCCGAGGCGGAAATCCGCAGCCGCACTCTGACCTTCCTGATGTTCACCGACTACGGCATGCCGGTGACTTTCTACAACGACCATTACGATCTGCTGCTGAGCCAGGACTATCTGTTCGCCCGCAAGATAAGCCCCGATGCCACGGACCTGAAGGAACGCCTGGGAAAGCTGTATGCGGCCCAGGGTGTGCAGTTCGGCGTCTCGAACGAGGGACGAAGCCTGTTCAAGTTCCTGACAGGCCGGGGGCGCGTGGGCCGCCGCTTTGCCCCCCGCTTCTGGGAAACGGAAAGCTCGGTCGGGCGCCAGCGCACCCTGCTGATGGTCACATGCAAGAAGTGGCATGTGGCCAAGCGGCTGGTGGAACGGGTGCGGCAGGTCACGAATTATCCGGCAGTCGATTACCTGTTCAACGAGGCGACAACGCCGCTGCCCGATCTGGGCGGCATCCAGACCACGATCGAAAAGCGCACGCGCCATCGCCGGGCGCTGGTGCGGATGCTGTTCGACTATTGGCAATCGGACGTGCTGCTGATCTGCATCGATGTCGGCAACATGGATCTGATGCAGGATTTCTACAACGACAAGGCCAAGGTGCGGCTGCTGGAAATCCAGTGCGAGTTCTCCGACGAATATCTGATCGGCCATGCAAAACGTGTCGGCCTGGCCGGCGACCGGACGCCGCCGGACGTCATCGCCAAGCTGCTGCCCACGATCCGCTATGACGTGAAGTTCGAAAGTGACCGGATCCGTGATGCGGGCTTCCCCGGCTTCTACCGCATCGCCGAGGCGAATACGGTGGATGAAAACACCGTGCCACTGGCCGAATTTCTTGATATCCCGCTCGACAAGGCGCGCGAGATCGCCGGAACACACTACCTTTTCGTGGACTGATGCCGATGGCTTACGAATACGACCACAACAATGTCTTCGCCCGCATCCTGCGCGGCGAGATTCCCAACAGAACCGTGGCCGAGACGGCGCATACCCTGGCCTTTCATGACATTCGGCCGCAGGCGCCGGTGCATGTGCTGGTGATCCCGAAGGGGCCTTATGTGAATTTCGATCATTTCGCGGCCGAGGCGAGCGCGGAGGAGATCGTCGATTTCCACCGCACCGCGGCCTCGGTCCTGGCGATGCTGGATATCGCGCCGGGGCTGGGCTATCGCGCGATCACCAATACCGGAGTGCATGGGATGCAGGAAGTGCCGCATTATCACCTGCACATTCTGGGCGGCAAGGTCATGGGCCGGATGATCGGCCACGACTGACCTGACCGCCGGTTTGCCACCACCCCTGCTGCCTTCCGCAAAGGCTGCCAGGCTGCGCCGCCGGATCGCGGCGCAGCTGCCTGTCGTGGCTCTGGACGGGCCCCTGGGGCTGCGCTTTCATGCGGCCGGCCCAGGCAGCGGTCTGCGCCGGCTGGCGCAATCCGGGGGCGGAGGGGCGCCCTACTGGGGGCATCTGTGGCCGGGCGGGGCGGCGCTGGTGGCGCATCTTCAGGCCTTTCCCGAAATGGTGCGCGGGCGGTCGGTGCTGGACCTGGGCGCGGGTTCGGGGCTGGTCGGAATAGCAGCGGCGCGGGCGGGCGCACGCCGGGTTCTGGCTTCCGAGTCCGATCCGGTCGCGCGGTTGGCGGTGGGGGTGAATGCGGCGCTGAACGGGGTCGAGTTGACGGTTCTGGGCGACATGCTGGACGCGCCGGACCCGGAGGTCGACCTTATCCTGGTGGGGGATATGTTCTATGCGCCCGATCTGGCGCAGCGGGTGCTGGCCTTTCTGCTGCGGGCAAAGCGGGCCGAGGTGCTGGTGGGTGACATCGGCCGCGCCGACCTGCCGCTCGGGCGGTTTCAGGATCTGGCCCGCTATCCGGTGCGGGAGGTGGGCGAAGCGGCAGCGCTGCCCCGGCATTCGGGTCGGGTGTTGCGGCTGGCTGGATGAGGAGACCCCGGCTGCAAGGCTGCCTCGCCGCGGCGCGGCCGCAGGGGACGGGGCGTCAGATTGCAGGCGCGGGTGTCTGTCGTC
>JAKALB010000127.1 GCA_021813365.1 Pseudomonadota bacterium
GCGCGGGCCGGTCAGGATCAGATGATGTGCGGCGAGGGTGCGCCCGAAGCAGCGCGACCATGGAGGGGCGGATGATCGAAAACCCGGTTCTCAGGGGCTTCAACCCGGACCCGTCGATCTGCCGGGTGGGCAGTGATTACTACATCGCGACCTCGACCTTCGAATGGTATCCCGGGGTGCAGATCCATCATTCGACCGATCTGGTGAACTGGCGGCTGGTGGCGCGGCCGCTGAACCGGGCGGCCCAGCTGGACATGCGCGGAAACCCCGACAGTTGCGGCATATGGGCGCCGTGCCTCAGTTGGGCCGACGGGCGGTTCTGGCTGGTCTATACCGATGTGAAGCGGCTCGACGGGGCCTTCAAGGACGCCCACAACTACATCGTCACCTGTGCGACGATCGACGGGGCGTGGAGCGATCCGACCTATGTCACCTCGTCTGGGTTCGATCCCAGTCTGTTTCACGATGAAGATGGCAGGAAGTGGTTCGTGAACATGCGGTGGAACCACCGCGGCGTCGGCTCCGGGCTGAATCCGGCGAACGATCTGTTCGACGGGATCGAGCTGCGGGAATGGGATCCGATGCAAGGTCTGCTGGGCGAGGCGACCACGATCTACACCGGCACCGATCTGGGCCTGACCGAAGCACCGCATCTGTTCAAGCGGGGGGGCTGGTATTATCTGACCGTCGCCGAGGGGGGCACGGGGTATGACCATGCCGTGACCATGGCCCGGAGCCGGGACATTCGGGGGCCATACGAGACGCATCCGCAGAAGCATGTCCTGACGACCCGCTTTGCTCCGGAAAGCCCGCTGCAGCGGGTCGGGCACGGGCAGGTGGTCGAGACGCCGGCGGGCGAGGTTTACCACAGCTTCCTGTGCGGGCGGCCATTGAAGGATGCGCGGGGGCGGAATTTCTGCGCCATGGGGCGCGAGACCGGATTGGCGGCCTGCGAGTGGCGGGCGGACGGGTGGCTCTATCTGAAGGGTGGCGGGATGGTGCCGCCGTTGACCGTGCCGGCGCCAGCGGTGCGTGCGGCGGATCGGCCGGTGCGGCGGCGGTTCACGGATCGCCTGCCGGAGGAGTTTCAGTGGCTGCGCACGCCCTATCCCGAACGGATCTTCCGGCTGACCGGACACAGCCTGCAGCTGACCGGGCGAGAGAGCTGGGGCAGCTGGTTCGAACAGGCGCTGGTGGCGCGGCGGCAGGAACATCATGCCTATCAGGCCGCCACGGTGGTGCTGGCCGATCCGCCGAACTGGCAGCGGGGGGCGGGGCTGACCACCTATTACAACCGCTTCAAGTTTCACCTGGCGGTGATCACGCGGGAGGCGGGGCAGCGGGTGGTGCAGGTGGCGTCCTGCCTGGGCAACGCCGATCAGGACCTGACCTTTCACGGCAACTTCCCGGTCCCGGAGGGACCGATCCGGCTGGAGGTGCGGGTCGACGGGGCGGCCCAGCAGTTCCTGATCGGGCGCGAGGACGAGGCCGCCCGGCCGGTCGGGCCGGTGCTGGATGCCTCGATCATTTCGGACGAGGGGGGACGGGGCGAGCATGGGTCGTTCACCGGGGCTTTCGTGGGGATGATCGCCTATGATCTGACCGGTCTGGGCTGGACGGCCGAGTTTACCGGGTTTGACTATGTGCCCGGGGATCAGGGTGCGGTTCTGGGGGTGTAACACGCGTGTTACGTTTTGTAATGCATTGAAATTACAAGATTTACCATGGCCTCGTTAAGAATTTGTCAACCATGATCCGGCCATGTCACAGGATTTGAATCCGATGCGGCGCCGATGATTCCCGCCTTGATTGCGCGCAAAAACCCGTCATAACCGGGTTTGATCAAACGGAACGGCCGATGCCCGAAGACCTGCGCAAGATTCCGACCCATGAGGTCACTTATGCCCGGTTGCGGGACATGATCCTTTATGGGGTGCTGCAGCCGGGCCAGCCCGTGACCATCCAGGGGCTGATCAAGGATCTGGGCGCGGGGATGACCCCGGTGCGCGAGGCGATCCGGCGGCTGGCGGCGGAAGGCGCGCTGCTGCCGCAGGGCAACCGGCGGGTTGCCGTGCCCCGGCTGACCCCGGCCCTGCTGGAGCAGATCGCCTTTGCGCGCATGACGATCGAACCCAAGCTGGCCGAGCTGGCCGCGCGGCACCTGACGCCCGCGCTGATCAACCGGCTGGACCAGATCGACGACGAGGTCAATGCCGCCATTCAGGCGGGGGAAATTCCGGCCTATCTGGAAAGCAATCACGCCTTTCATTTCGCTCTGTACGAGGCGAGCGAGGCGCCGATCCTGGTGGACATGGCGCGCAGCCTGTGGCTGCGATTCGGCCCGAGCCTGCGGATCGTGATCGCCAAGGGTGGCGCCTCGGCCCTGCCGGACCGGCATGAAGAGGCGCTGGCCGCGATGCGGGCGGGGGATGCTGCGGCGCTGGGCCGGGCCTTTGCCAATGACATCGTCCAGGGCGTGGATCAGGTGCGGCTGGCGCTGGATAGCGGCGAGATCTGACCGGGAAGGATGACGGGCAGCAGGATGGGCGGACATGTCTGCCCGGCGGGCGGATCCTGGATTTGATCAAATTTCTTGAAGGGCTGTCGATTTGATCATATGCTGAACCGCGAGGGCGGGGGATTCGCCGGCCAGCAAGGGGTTTGAGATGAACAAGATCACCAATCACATGCCGACGGCCGAGTTGCAGGCGCTGGACGCCGCGCATCACATGCACCCCTTTACCGACAATTCCGCGCTGGCCAGGAAAGGCGTGCGGATCATGAAATCGGCCAAGGGTGTCTGGCTGACCGACACCGAAGGCCACCGGATTCTCGACGGCATGGCGGGTCTGTGGTGCGTGAACATCGGCTATGGCCGCAAGGAACTGGCCGAAGTTGCCGCGGCGCAGATGCAGGAGTTGGCTTATTACAACACCTTCTTTCAGACCACGCACATTCCGGCCATCGCTCTGGCCGCCAAACTTGCAGAAATCGCACCTGAACCGCTGAATCACGTGTTTTTTGCCGGGTCCGGCTCGGAGGCGAATGACACCAATATCCGCTTGGTGCGGCGCTATTGGGACATCAAGGGCCAGCCGGAAAAGCGCATCATCATCGCGCGGACCAACGGCTACCATGGCTCGACCATGGGCGCGGGCAGCCTGGGCGGCATGGCGGGCATCCATGCCCATGGCGGCAAGATCGCCGGCATCGTGCATATCGGCGAACCGAACTGGTGGGACCAGGGCGGCGACATGACGCCAGAGGAATTCGGCCTGAAGCGGGCGCGCGAACTGGAGGACATGATCCTGTCCCTGGGCGTGGAGAACGTGGCGGCCTTCATCGGCGAGCCGATCCAGGGCGCCGGCGGGGTGATCGTGCCGCCCAGCACCTATTGGCCGGAAATCCAGCGCATCGTGGACAAATACGGCATTCTGCTGATCGCGGACGAGGTGATCACCGGATTCGGCCGGACCGGCAACTGGTTCGGCAGCCAGACCTTCGGCATCCGGCCGCATATCATGACGATCGCCAAGGGCCTGTCCTCGGGCTATCTGCCGATCGGCGGGTCGATCGTCTGCGACGAAGTGGCGGAAGTCATGGGGTCGAAGGGAGACTTCAACCACGGCTACACCTATTCCGGGCATCCGGTGGCGGCGGCGGTGGCGCTGAAGAACCTGGAGATCATGCAGGACGAGAAGATCGTCGAGCATGTGCGCGACGTGGCGCATCCCTATCTGCTGGAGCGCTGGCAGGGCCTGACCGAGCATCCGATGGTGGGCGAGGCCAAGCTGGTCGGCCTGATGGGCTCGATCGCGCTGACACCCGACAAGGCGAGGCGGGCCAAGTTCGCCAGCGAAACCGGGACGGTCGGCTACAAGACCCGCGAACGCTGCTTTGCCAACGATCTGATCATGCGGCATGTGGGCGACCGGATGATCATCTCTCCGCCGCTGATCATCCAGCCGGAGGAGATCGACGAACTGATCCGGCGCGCCTGGAAGAGCCTGGACGAGGCCTATGCCATCGTGAAGGCCGAAGGGTTGTTTGTCGCGCGCTGAGGCCGGGAGCGCGCGCCGGGGGCTGGCCGGGGCGGGGCGGGTTTGCGGCGCCGACCCGCGCGCCAAGCGCCGCCCGCGGCGTGCTGTTGCTTGAGTTTCCGCAAGCGGTTCCTTACACCTGAGACAGGAAAGAAGGACACCTCATGCGGATTCACAGCGATCTGGCCGACACGATCGGCAATACCCCGCTTCTGAAGCTGAAGCGCGCCTCGGAAATCACGGGCTGCACGATCCTGGGCAAGTGCGAGTTCCTGAACCCCGGTCAGTCGGTCAAGGATCGCGCGGCGCTCTACATCATCAGGGATGCGGTGGCCAAGGGCCATCTGAAGCCGGGCGGCACGATCGTCGAGGGCACGGCGGGCAACACCGGCATCGGGCTGGCCCTGGTGGGCGCGAGCATGGGGTTCCGCACGGTCATCGTGATCCCCGAAACCCAGAGCCAGGAAAAGAAGGACATGATCCGCCTGGCGGGGGCCGAGCTGGTGCAGGTGCCGGCGGTGCCGTATCGCAACCCGAACAACTATGTCCGCTATTCCGGCCGGCTGGCGGAAGCCCTGGCCAGGACCGAGCCCAATGGCGCGATCTGGGCGAACCAGTTCGACAACCTCGCCAACCGGCAGGCCCATTTCGAGACGACGGGCCCGGAAATCTGGGACCAGACCGACGGCCGCGTGGACGGCTTCATCTGTGCCGTGGGCAGCGGCGGCACCCTGGCCGGTGTGGCAATGGCCCTGCAGCCCAGGGGCGTGAAGATCGGCCTGGCCGATCCCGAAGGCGCGGCGCTGCATGCCTATTACACCACGGGCAAGCTGGAGGCGCCGGGCTCGTCGATCACCGAAGGCATCGGCCAGGGGCGGATCACCGCCAACCTGGAAGGGCTGAGACCCGACTTCAGCTATCGGATTCCCGATGCCGAGGCGCTGCCTGTGGTGTTCGAGATGCTGGAGAAGGAGGGCATCTGCCTGGGCGGATCGTCGGGTATCAACATTGCCGGGGCGATCCGCATGGCCCGTGACATGGGGCCGGGCAAGACCATCGTCACGGTCCTGTGCGACTATGGCAATCGCTACCAGTCGAAGCTGTTCAACCCGGCCTTCCTGAAGGAAAAGGGCCTGCCGGTGCCTGGCTGGCTGGATCGTGCGCCGCGTGGCGTGCCCGCGGTGGTCGAAGACGCATGACCCGGAGGGCGGGCCGCAACTGCCCGTCCAGAGGCTGCGGGCCGAGCGCCGGGTTGTGGCCTGTGCGGGCGGCGGCGCCGGGTCCGGCCGCGGCGCCGAGCCTGGCGCGGGCCCTGATGCTGAGCCTGTTGCTGAGCCTGATGCCGGGTCTGGTGCCAAGTCTGATACCGGCCATCGGAACGGGGCAGGTGCAGGCCGAGGTGGTGACCGCGCCGCCGCAGGGCAGTGCGGCGGGTGTCACCAGCGATGCCAACGGCACGATCCAGCGCCCCGAGGCCGCGGCGGGGGGGGCCGCGGCCGGGTTGTCGCTGGGCAAGGCCTCGACGCTGCCAACCATCGGCAAGACCAAGATCGCCAATGGCGGCCCGGACTATGCCGCCTGGGAGCGGATGGCCCAGCGCGCCGAAGCGGCGCTGGCCGCAGGCGATCAAAGTGCCGCCCCGACGCTGGAGCGGCTGCGCGCGCAGCTGGCCGACTGGCGCGAGGCGCTGCTTGGGGCCGAAAACGCCAATGCCGCGCGGATCGAGACGTTGCGCCAGCAGATCGCGGCGCTGGGCCCGGCGCCCCAGGCCGGCGTCACCGAGGCCGAAGAGATCGCCCGCAGGCGGGTGGAACTGTCCGATCAGCTGGTGCAGTTGCAGGCTCCGGGCATCGCCGCCGAGGAAGCCTATCGCCGGGCCGACGGGCTGATTGCCGAAATCGACCGCGTCTTGCGCGAGCGCCAGGCCGATGCGCTGCTGAAACTGTGGCCCAGCCCGGTGAACCCGGCCAACTGGGGGCAGGGAGTGGCCGCGCTGACCACGATCGCGACCACGCTGTGGAGCGAGACCGCGCGGCGCATCGGCGATGAGGGCACGCGCCGGGCACTGGCCAACAAGGCGCCTCTGGTGCTGGCCTATCTGGCGGCGGCTCTGGCGATCCTGGCGCGGGGCCGACGCTGGCTGGCCTGGGGCCTGGGGCGACTGAGCGGCCCGGCGGGCGAGCGGGCCCAGCGGATATGGGATTTCCTGGCCTCGATCGGCATGATCATCGTGCCGGTGCTGGGGCTGATGGCGCTGAGCCAGGCGCTGACCCAGTCGGGGCTGTTCGGCCCGGCGGGCATGGCGCTGGCCGGTGATCTGGGCCGGCTGGGCTTCATGGCCGCCAGCGCGATCTGGCTGGGCGAACGCGCCTTTCCAGAGGCCGAGGGTGCCGGGCTGGGCCTGCGGGTCAGCAGCGACGAGCGTGGCCAGTTGCGGGCGCTGACCACGGCCTTTGGCCTGCTGATGGTGGCGGCCCGGGTGCGACGGCTGCTGAACGAACAGCTCGACCTGAGCGACGCGGCCAATTCGCTGCTGAATTTTCCGATCGCGCTGATCGGGGGCGTGCTGCTGTGGCGCATCGGCCGGCTGCTGGCGCGGCACCGGGTGGAGATGGTCGGATCGGGCGACGACGCCGGGGTGAACACGCGCGACCGTTCGGTCACGGTTCTCGGCCGGGTGGTGGTGCTGATCGGCCTGGTGGCGCCGGTGCTGGCGGCGGTGGGCTACAACGTGGCCAGCCAGTCGCTGATCTTTCCCGCGGCGCGTTCGCTGGCGCTGATGGGTCTGCTGGTGCTGGTGCAGCGTTTCCTGGCCGATGTGGTGGCGCTGGTCAGCCGCAAGGATGGCGAGACCGAGGGGCTGGTGCCGGTGCTGATCGGCTTTGCCCTGACTGTGGCGGCGCTGCCGGCCTTTGCCCTGATCTGGGGCGCGCGCGTCAGCGACATGACCGAGCTGTGGACGCGATTCCAGGAAGGTTTCCAGCTGGGTCAGGCCCGGATCTCGCCCACCGATTTCCTGATCTTTGCGGTGATCTTCGGCATCGGTTTCACCCTGACCCGGCTGTTGCAGGGCGTGCTGAAATCTTCCGTTCTGCCGCGCACCAGTCTGGACCAGGGCGGGCAGAATGCCATCGTCAGCGGCCTGGGCTATCTGGGGATCTTCGTGTCGGCGCTGGTCGCCATCGATTCAACCGGGATCGACCTGTCCGGCCTGGCCATCGTCGCCGGTGCCCTTTCGGTCGGCATCGGTTTCGGCTTGCAGACCATCGTGTCGAACTTTGTCTCGGGAGTGATCCTGCTGATCGAGCGGCCGGTTTCCGAGGGTGACTGGATCGAGGTCGGGCCGGTGACGGGGATCGTGAAGGCGATTTCGGTCCGCTCGACACGGATCCAGACCTTTGACCGGTCGGACGTGATCGTGCCGAACAGCGACCTGATCACCGGGCGCGTGACGAACTGGACGCGGTTCAACCAGACCGGGCGGCTGATCGTGCCGGTGCAGGTGCCCTTCACGGTCGACAGCCGGAAGGTGGAAAGAATCCTGCACGAGATCGCCGAGGCGCAGCCCCTGGTGCTGCTGTCGCCGCCGCCGGCGGTCGGGTTCATGGGCTTTGGCCCGGAAGTGATGAATTTCGAGATCCGGGTGATCCTGCGGGACGTGAAATTCCAGTTCGATGTCCGCAGCGAGATCAACCACATGATCGCCAGACGTTTTGCCGAAGAAGGCATTCCGCATTCGAGCGCACACCGCGACCATCTGCTGAAAGAGGCCGAGGGCCCGGAACTCAAGGCCGCCGCCCTGGCCGAACAGCGGGAGCGGGACGCGCTGCTGGCGGCGCTGATGGGCGCCGATGTGGCCGCCCGCGTGAAGGCCGCGCGCGAGGGCGGCGAGGAGGGGGTGGCGTGACCGAGCTGCTGTTCCGCGAGGACGCCTATCTGACCGAGGCCGAGGCCATGGTGACCGGCTATACGCCGGAGGGCGGGATGCTGGTCGACCGGTCGATCTTTTACCCCACCGGCGGCGGCCAGCCCGGCGACAGCGGCGAGGTGCTGTGGCACGGCGGCCGGGTGGGGATCGCCACGGCGATGAAGGCCGAGGGCGGCGCCGTGGCACTGGTTCCGGGCGAACTGGTGGAACTGCCGCCCCCCGGCACGCCGGTGCGCCTGCGGCTGGACTGGGCGCGCCGCCATCGCCACATGCGGGTGCACACCGCGCTGCATCTGCTGTCGGTGGTGATCCCGCTGCCGGTGACCGGCGGGCAGATCGGGGTCGAGGGCGGGCGGCTGGACTTCGACATGCCCACGCCGCCGTCGGACCTGAGCGCGCTGGACTACACGCTGAACCGGCTGATCGCCGGCGACTGGCAGGTGACGCAAAGCTGGATCACCGATGACGACCTGGCCGCCCGGCCGGAACTGGTCAAGACCATGTCGGTCAGGCCGCCCAAGGGCCAGGGCCGGGTGCGGCTGGTGCGGATCGGCAGCGCCGAGCGCCAGATCGACCTGCAACCCTGCGGCGGAACCCATGTCGCGCGGACCGGCGAGATCGGTGCCGTGCGGATCGGCAAGCTGGAAAAGAAGGGCCGCCAGAACCGCCGCGTGACGCTGATCCTGGACTGATCGCAGCCCCTTGCCTTTGGCGGGCCACCTTCGATAAAGAGGCGGCACGGAGAGATGGCCGAGTGGTCGAAGGCGCACGCCTGGAAAGTGTGTAGGCGGGAAACCGTCTCAAGGGTTCGAATCCCTTTCTCTCCGCCACTTGCCCTCGCGAAAGCGTTCTCCCGATCTGGCTCCGGCCGGATTTTTCCGTTGTTTTCGGGGGTTATCGTCGGAGGCGAAAGCGGGCCTGGCGCGCGCGCCATGCACCCGGACTGGGCGCGGCGTCTTCGGGACTGACCTGCCCCCCGGAAGTTCCCTCGCTGTGATGTAGAGTCTGCCCAACCTGAGCAGGAGCAGACGACATGAGGAAAAGCCGTTTCACCGAGGCGCAAATCATCGGAATGATCAAGGAACAGGAGGCTGGTTTGCCGACCTCCGAGCTCT
>JAKALB010000128.1 GCA_021813365.1 Pseudomonadota bacterium
GTGAAATGGATGCACGAGAACCTGTTCTCGTCCTGGCTGAATGCGATCCTCACGCTCCTGGCCGCCGTGGTGCTGTGGCAATTCGTGGCGCTGTCGCTGCCCTGGCTGCTGCATTCGGTCTGGGTGGCCGACAGCCTGGGCCAGTGCCGCGACATCATCGCCGGCGCCTGGGGTCCGGATGCCTCGGGTGCCTGCTGGGCCGTGATCCGCGATCGCTGGGACCAGTTCATATTCGGCTTCTACCCGCCGGACCTGTGGTATCGCGTGATCCTGTCCTTTGGCGTCCTGCTGGTGGCGCTGGTTCCGGTGCTGTTCGCCGCCGACCACCGCAACGCGCTGCGCCTGCTGGGCCCGGTCGCGATCCTGACCCTGATGGCCCTGCTGGCGGTCGGCACGCCCGCCCCGGTCTATGTGCTGGCGGGCCTGTTCTTCGTCGCCTGCGCCTGGTTCGCCGCCGACCACCCCACGCGGCTGATCCCGGTATCGCTGATCTACCCGTTCTTCGCCGTCTGGATGCTGTGGGGCGGCTCGGCCTGGGGGGCGATCGTCGCCGCGCTGGGTTTTGTCGTGATGTGGGCTGTCTACTGGCTGACCGGCCGCGCCACGGGCGTCGTCATCGGCACCAGCCTGGGCGTCATCGGTGCCGCGATCTGGTGGATCCTGGTCAGCGGCCCGCTGGAAACCGTCCTGCAGGGCGTGGTGCCGCTGGCCATCACCGCCGTCGAATCCGACAAGTTCGGCGGCTTCATGCTGGCCTTCGTGATCGGCGTCTCGTCGATCTCCATCTCGCTGCCCATCGGCATCCTTCTGGCGCTGGGCCGGCAATCCGACATGCCGCTGATCCATGGCCTGTCCGTCGGCTTCATCGAATTCGTCCGCGGCGTGCCTCTGATCACCATGCTGTTCACCGCCAGCCTTCTGCTGCAATACTTCCTGCCGCCGCAGGTGCAGTTCGACCTGATCCTGCGCGTGGTGATCCTGGTGACCCTGTTCTCGGCCGCCTACAATGCCGAGGTCATCCGCGGCGGTCTGGCCGCCCTGCCCAAGGGCCAGTACGAGGCGGCGGATGCGCTGGGCCTCGACTACTGGCAGTCGCAGCGGCTGATCATCATGCCCCAGGCGCTGAAGGTGTCGATCCCCGGCATCGTCAACACCTTCATCGGCCTGTTCAAGGACACGACGCTGGTCAGCTTCGTGGGCCTGATGGATCCGCTGCGCGGCGTCACCAACATCGTCCGGGCCGACATCAACTGGAAGGGCATCTACTGGGAGCCCTACATCTTCGTCGGCGCGATCTTTTTCGTCTCGTGCTACGGCATGTCCCGCTATGCGCTGTATCTCGAGCGCAAGCTCAAGACCGACCACCGTTAAGGAGCCCCCAGATGGCCAATCAACCCGCAACCAGAGTGGCTGATGACGTGGCGGTGCAGATCACCGGCATGAACAAGTGGTACGGCCAGTTCCACGTGCTGCGCGACATCGACATGACCGTGCTGAAGGGCGAACGCATCGTGATCTGCGGCCCGTCCGGCTCGGGAAAATCCACGCTGATCCGCTGCATCAACCGGCTTGAGGAACATCAGCAGGGCAAGATCATCGTCGACGGCATCGAATTGACCAACGACCTGAAGAACATCGACAAGGTCCGTTCCGAGGTCGGCATGGTGTTCCAGCACTTCAACCTGTTCCCGCACCTGACCATCCTGGAAAACTGCACCCTGGCGCCGATCTGGGTGCGCAAGGTGCCAAGGAAAGAGGCGGAGGAAACCGCCATGCATTTCCTGACCAAGGTGAAGATCCCCGAACAGGCACACAAATACCCAGGCCAGCTTTCGGGTGGCCAGCAGCAGCGTGTCGCCATCGCGCGGTCCTTGTGCATGAAGCCGCGGATCATGCTGTTCGACGAGCCGACCTCGGCACTTGATCCGGAAATGATCAAGGAGGTGCTGGATACGATGATCGAACTGGCCAACGAAGGCATGACGATGCTGTGCGTGACGCATGAAATGGGCTTTGCCCAGGCCGTGGCGGACCGGGTGATCTTCATGGACCAGGGTCAGATCGTCGAACAGAACGCGCCCAAGGAATTCTTCTCGAATCCGCAAAGCGACCGGACCAAGCTGTTCCTCAGCCAGATCCTGGGCCACTAGGCGCCACCGGACGAGGCGCGCCCCGCGCCGGATCCTTGCGAAAGGATCCGCAGGTTTCCTCGCGCAAGAGCCGCGCCCCAATACAGGGCGGGATCAGAGCCGCAATGACGGCCCCTGCGCCGGTCTCAGGTCGCAACCTCGCGCGGCACCATGAAATCATGGACCACCCCGGTGCCCCATTTCAGGTCCGCCCAACGGTCGATGTCGAAATCCGCCACCAGGGTTGCCCCGGTCGGATAGCGTGCGAACTCCGGATTGGCCGGGGCCCGCGCCACCAGTCGCCCGGCAAATTCGCCGATCCCCGGATTATGGCCGATCAGCATCACGCAATCACCCGAGGCATGGCGCAATACCGCCAGCATCACGTCCGGCCCGGCGTGATACAGGGCAGGCTTCAGCTCCAGCAGGGGCGTACCGGGCAGGGCAGGGGCAATTCCCGACCAGGTCTTGCGCGTCCGCAGGCTGTCGGACACCAGCACTTCATCGGGCACATAGCCCCGGCTGGCCAGCCATTGCCCCAGATCGGCGGCAGCGGCCTTGCCGCGTTCGTTCAGCGGGCGGTCGTGATCGGGGGTCAGCGGATCATCCCAGCTGGATTTCGCATGTCGCGTCAGGATCAGCCGTTTCATCCCCACCTCCCGGGTCTCAGGTGGTTTTGTCCCACCCTTCGTGGAATCGGCTCATGTGATAGGCCGACTGTTCGGCCAGTCTTGCATAGCGCTGCGACACCGGGCAAGCGCGGCGCACCAGACAGCCGCCGTTCAGGCAATCGCTCCCCTGCTGCCGATCCAGAAACCGATGGCAGGCCGGCACTTCATAGCCCGCCGCCCCCAGGGCCCCGGCCGGGCAGGCACTCAGGCAGGGCTGGGCGCAGGTCGCACAGGGCAGATCGACGGGCGGCGGCACCTCCACCCGCTCGCGCAGCGCCAGCGCGCCGCGAAAGCTGACCATCAGGCCCTGGGTGGCATGAACCAAGAGCTTGACCGGGCTGTCCCAGACCCGGCCCGTGCGCAGTGCCCAGCGGTAGAACGGGTGATACGGCGGCCCGCCAAAGGGAAACAGCGCCTTGGTTCCCAGATCGCAGGCCAACCGCCCGATCACCTGCCGCGACCAGCGGTCGATCGGGTTCGGGTCGCTCCAGTCGGCCTGTTCGCGCAGATGCGCCCAGAACCCCGGTTCTGCCGGCCCGATCAGCAGCAGCGTCCCCGTTTCCGCCGGCAGCCCCGCTTCGGCCGCCTCGGGATGAAACCCGCCCAGAATCTCTAGCCGATGCGGCGCAAGCAGCGCCGCAACTCCGGCCAACGACAGGGTCACCGCCGCACGCGCGGCTTCACCCGCGGCTCGGTCGAGCGGATCTGACTGCCGGCGCCATGGTCGGTGAACAGCTCCAGGATCGAGGCATTGGGCAACCGCCCGTCCAGAATGGTCACGGCGCGCACGCCCTGTTCCAGGGCCATCAGCGCGGTTTCCGTCTTGGGGATCATGCCTCCGGAAATCGAGCCGTCCCTGATCATCGCGCGCACCTCGTCCGGCGTCAGCTCGGTCATCACCTCGCCCGCCGCGTTCTTCACCCCCGGCACGTCGGTCAGCAGCAGCAGCCGGTCGGCCTTGAGGGCGCCGGCAATCGCCCCCGCCGCCGTATCGCCATTCACGTTGAACGTCTCGTTGTCGGCCATGCCGGTGGCCACCGGGGCCACGACCGGGATGATCCCGGCCCGATACAGATCGCGCAGCACCTGCACGTTCATTTCCACCGGGCGGCCCACATAGCCCAGTTCCGGATCGTCGGCTTCGCAAACCATCAGGTCATCATCCTTGCCGGAAATCCCGACCGCCCGGCCGCCCTGATCGTTGATCGCCTGGACGATCCGCTTGTTGACCAGCCCCGACAGGATCATCTCGACCACTTCCACCGTGGCCTTGTCGGTCACTCGCTTGCCGCGCACAAAGGTGGACTGGATGCCGAGTTTGGCCAGCATCTCGTTGATCATCGGCCCGCCGCCATGCACGACCACCGGGTTCACGCCCACCTGCCGCATCAGCACGATATCGCGCGCAAATTCCGCCATGGCGGCATCGTCGCCCATCGCATTGCCGCCGAATTTCACCACCACGACCGCCCCGGTGAACCGTTGCAGATAGGGCAGGGCTTCGGACAGCATCTTGGCGGTGGTCTGGGCTTCTTCGCGGCTCAAGGTCTGGGCTTTCATGGCGGCCTCCTGGCTTTGGCCCCCCTTAAGACACTTGGCCCCGCGTCTCAAGCGGCGAGTCTGACCCCTTGCGCGATTCCCCGTCACCCGACCAGGCAGGACTGCCGGCTGCCGTTCGGTCGGCCGTCATCGCTACTCCATCGTCGCGATGACGGCGCGCAACGTCTCGATTCCCTCGCCCTTCTCGGATGAGGTGACGATGATCTCCGGGTAGGCCGCCGGATGTTTCGCCAGCGCGGCCGCGGTCTGTGCGATATTCGCCGCGCGCGTCGCCTGGTTCACCTTGTCGGCCTTGGTCAGCACCACCTGAAAGGTCACGGCCGAACGGTCCAGCAGCTTCAGGATTTCCTCGTCCACCTCTTTCACCCCGTGCCGCATGTCGATCAGCACGAAGGCCCGGCGCAGCGTCGCCCGCCCGGCCAGATACTGGCGCAAGAGCGCCTGCCACCTGGCCACGATCGCCACCGGCGCCTCGGCATAGCCATAGCCGGGCAGGTCGACCAGGTATCGCGCCGCGCCCAGGGTGAAGAAGTTGATCTCCTGCGTCCGCCCCGGCGTGTTCGATGCCCGTGCCAGGTTCTTGCGCCCGGTCAGTGCATTGATCAGGCTCGATTTCCCCACGTTCGACCGGCCTGCGAAACACACTTCCAGCCGGTCGGCCGCGGGCATGCCCGACATGGCCACCACGCCCTTGGCAAAATCGACCGGCCCGGCAAACAGCAGCCGCCCGGCCTCGCGCGCGTCATCCTCCGGCTCGGGCGCCAGGCTGAAGCTCATCCGGCTCATCTCAGGCTCCATCTGTCGCCCACCGAAACGCGGCCGCCCTCGACCACACGGGCGAAAACGCCGAAGTCGGTGTGGCCGAATCCGTCTTCCAGCGCCGCCAGAGTGTCGCCCTCGATCACCCCGGTCTCGGGGTTCACGCTGGTCGCCTTGCAGCGCCCGATCCGCGCGATCACTTCCAGCTTTGCCTCGCCCAGGTCCAGCCGCCGCCCGATCCAGTCGAGCTCGGCCCAGGGTGCGGCCCCGTCGATCCAGAAATTGGCACGCCAGCGGTGGATGGACAGATCCATCCCCATCCGCTGCGACAGATCGCGCAGCGAGGCCAGCGACAGGACCGACACGCTGGGCACCGGATTGTCGGTCATGCCGGCCTCATGCCGGACGATCCCTGCGGGCGGCAGGCGCCCTTCGGCCACCAGCGGTGTGGCCCAGGCCAGAAACGCGGGCAGATCCGCCGGTTCATCCGGGCGAAATGCCAGCTGCCCCGCCTGGGGATGCTGCAACACCACCGTCCCGCTGCCCTCGTCCAGCGTGCAGGTGATGGCCATGAGTTGCGGCGATTTGGCCCCCCGGCTGAAGGCCACGCAGCGGTTCCAGCCCGGCTGAATCTGCGTCGCCGCCTGTGCCACCGCCCATCGGCGATCCCAGGGCAGGCATTGCCCCGCGGCAAGCAAAACGGACGCGAGAGCCTCGCGTCCGTGTGCCTTGATCGGGTGGCGGAAGATATGGGCCAGCTTTCCGGTCATTTCTTCGGCTTCTGCCCCGTGTTGGCTGCCACGGGTTTGGCGGGCTTTCGCATGTTGCCGAAGATGTCGGGCCGTTTTCCATGGCTCCACATGATCATGTATTGCTGCACGAAGGTGATCGTGTTGTTGGTGATCCAGTACAGCACCAGGCCGCTGGCAAACCGCCCTAGCATGAACATGAACACCCAGGGCATCCAGGCCAGGATCTGGCCCTGCACCGGGTCGGTGGGCGCCGGGTTCAGCTTTTGCTGCAGCCACATGGAAATGCCCAAGAGGATCGGCAGCAGCCCGATGAACACCGAATGCAGCGTCGATCCGGTGGCCGGTGCCGCCCAGGGCAGCAGGCCGAACAGGTTCATGATGCTCGACGGGTCGGGGGCGCTCAGGTCGGTCAGCCAGCCCACGAAATGTGCCTGGCGCAACTCGATGGTGACGAAGATCACCTTGTACAGGCTGAAGAAGATCGGAATCTGCGGCAGGATCGGCAGGCAGCCGGCGGCCGGGTTGATCTTCTTGTCCTTGTAGAGCTGCATCATCTCGCGCTGGTATCTCTGCTTGTCGTCGCCGCAGCGTTCCTTCAGCGCCTCCATCTCGGGCTGGAGTTCCTTCATGCGGGCCATCGAGGCATAGGATCGCCAGGCCAGCGGCAGCACCAGCAGTTTCAGCACGAAGGTCAGCGCGATGATCGCCAGGCCCATGTTGCCGAAGATGCCGTGCAGCCAGTGCAGCAGGCTGAAGATCGGCTTGGTCAGAAAGAAGAACCAGCCCCAGTCGATGGAATCGATGAAGCCGCCGATCCCGCCCTGATCCTGGTAGGTTCTGATCGCCTCCCATTCCTTCGCGCCGGCAAAGAACCGGATCGAGCTTTGGGCAGAGCCGCCCGGCGCCACGGTGACCAGCGGCTGGCGCACTTCGGTCTGATAGATGTCCGCGCCGGGGGTGTATTTTTCCACGGCCGTCCAGGGTTTGCCCTGTTCGGGGATCAGCGTCGTCATCCAGTAATGGTCGGTGAAGCCGATCCAGCCGTTGTCGGTGGCCGCGATCGCCCGGCCCTTGGCGCCCTCGAAATCGTCCAGCCCGGTCAGGTCCTTGTAATTCGGCTCTTCCAGGTTGCCGTCGGTGCGGCGCACCACGCCTTCATGCACCACATAGATGCCTTCCAGCTTGGGCAGACCCTGGCGGGCGATGATGCCATAGGGTGCCAGGCTGACCGGCGTCGCCGAGGTGTTCTGCACCGCATCGGTCACCGTGAACATGAACTTGTCGTCCACCGCGATGGTGCGGGTAAAGGTCAGCCCCTTGCCGTTCGCCCAGCTCAGCGTGACCGGATGCGACGCGTCCAGCGTGCCGCCGCTGGTGATCTGCCACAGCGTCCTGGCGCCGGGCACATCCTCGACCTCCACGCCGTCGCCGGCCTGCCAGCCGAAGACCGCGTAGTAGGGGGTCATGTCGGTCGCGCCGGCCGGGGCCAGCAGCTTCACCACGGGCGAGGTCGGATCGACCGTCTGGCGATAGGTTTTCAGCGACAGGTCGTCGAACCGCCCGCCCAGCATCGAGATCGACCCCGACAACGAGGCGGTGTCGATCGTCAGACGCGGCGCTTCCGGCTGCGCCTCGGCGGTCAGCGCCTGGGTCGTGCCATCCGCCGCCGCGGATGTGCCGGCGGCCGTTGTCGTGGCCGTTGTCGTGGTCGCGCTGGCTGTCGCGTTGGGGGCGCCCGGTTCGGCCGGAACCGCCGTCAGGCTGCTGGTCGCGGTCTCGGTCGGGAACCAGCTGGGAAACAGGTAGGGCCCGCCGATGAACCATGCCAGCAGCACGGCAAAGCTCAGCACCGTCGCCAGAAGAAGATTCCTGTTCTGCTCGTCCATGGGGCCGCCTGCTGCTTGTCCAGTCGGCTGGTGCTTCAACAGAGGGGGGCGCAAAGGTCAAGGGTTTTCAGGCTGCGCAGGCTCCTCTCCGATCAGGCGGCGCTGCCGCGGGCGGTTTGGCAGACCCGGGCTCGCCCCGCCGCCCCCCGCCGCCTGCCGCTGCTCACCGCCCACCGCCTGTCGCCCACCGCCTGTCGCCCACCGCCTGTCCACCGCCCATCGGCCATCGCCGGCTGGCCGGAACTCAGCGGGCCCGACCCAGGATGCGCGGCATCGCTGTCTGCCGGGCGCGGTGCCGGGCGATCCAGTCGACCGAATCCTCGATCGGCATCGGCCGTGCAATCCCGAAGCCCTGCACATGGCTGCAGCCCAGCTGCGCCAGCATCGCATGTTCGCCCGGCGTCTCGACCCCTTCGGCCAGGGTCTGCATGCCCAGCTGATCGGCCATCGACAGGATCGCCGCCACCACCCTCTGCTGATCGCGGTCCTCGTCGACCCTGGTCACGAAACTGCGGTCGATCTTGATCCGACGGATCGCGAACCGCCGCAAGCTCAGGATCGAGCCATTGCCCGTCCCGAAATCGTCCAGGTCCACGCCGCAGCCCAGCTTGGCAATCGCGGCAATATTGGCCACGACCACCTCGTTCTCGGTCTCGCCCGCCACGCTTTCCAGGATCTCGATCGTCAGCCGTTCGGGCGCCAGGTCGAACCGGTCCAGCTCCCATTTCAGCCGCTCGGCCAGCCCGGGCGCGCGCAGCTCCGCCTTCGAGAAATTCACCGAAACCGAGGGGATTCTCGCCCCGGTCTTGTCCCAGACCGTCAGAGCCGACAGCGCCTGGTAGAGCATCACCTCGCCCAGCCGCTCGCTCAGGCCCGCCTCCTCCAGCACCGGCAGAAACTCGCCCGGGGGAATCATGCCCCGGCTGGGGTGATGCCAGCGTGCCAGCGCCTCGAAACCCGTGATCTCTCCCGTGTCGGTCGACACCTGCGGCTGGAAATGTGCCCGGATCTGGTTCTCCTCCAGCGCCGCTTCCAGCTCGGCTGCCAGGCTGTCGCGATCGCCGCGCCGCCGCGACATCTTCGGGTCGAATGCCCGGATACCCCCCGGCCCATGATGCAGCGCCTCGTCCGAGGCGAGATCGGCCGCCTCGAACAGCGCCTTTCCGGTC
>JAKALB010000129.1 GCA_021813365.1 Pseudomonadota bacterium
TAGTAGACGTTCAATCCGGTCCCGCCGCTCAACGAGTCATTGCCCGCGCCGCCATGAAGCGTGTCGTTCTGGTCTCCGCCATAGATCGAATCGTTCTCGGCGCCGCCAAACAGCCATTCGGCCCCGCCGCCGCCGATCAGGCTGTCATTGCCATCCTCACCATAGATCGACGCATTGCCGCCGCTTGCCTGGATCGTGTCATAGCCGATGCCCCCGAACAGCGACTCCGCCCCGCCGCCGCCATAGATCCGGTCATAGCCAGAGCCACCGTAGACACGGTCAATCCCCGCGCCGCCCCACAACGTGTCATCGCCGTCATCGCCGAAGATGTCATTGCCGCCGGGCCCGCCGTAGATGCGGTCGTCTCCGGTGTCGCCGTGCAAGGTGTTGTATCCGGCATTTCCCATGATCAGGTCGTTGTCGGCGCCGCCGTAGATCAGATCCCTGGCCGTGCCGCCGTAAAGGGAATCGAGCCCGGCATCCCCGACCAGGCGCAATCCGGTCGCCAGGGCGCCACTGACCGTGAGGACATCATTGCCCGTGCCGCCGAACAGGCTGTCCTGGAACGCGGCGTTCCCCTGTGCCGTCAGGTGATCTGCGCCGTCGCCGCCGTAGAGCGAGTCCCGGCCAGACCCATCGGTCAGCCAGTCATCTCCTTCATTTCCAAGGAAATACGCACCACCACCATTGTCGGTCAACGTGTCATTGCCAGTGCCGCCCTCGACGGAGTCCAGGCTTCTGGACCCGATGTAGCGATCGGCCCCGTCCATGAGGACGATCCGTTTTCCCGCCACGCCCGGATCGGAATAGACCAGGTTCGACACGCCGCTGAGGTCGAACACATCTGCCCCCGCCGTGCCCTTCAGCTGGTAGCCTTCCAGATACACGGCCTCGATCGCGGCGGCGCCGTTCAGCGTCAGTCTGCTGGTGAAGAAAGCGGTCAGTCCAAGATTCCAGTCGTCCTCGAAATAGAGCCCGTCCGACCCGGCGCCCCCCGACAGGGAATCCAGTCCGAAATTCGCCGACCAGACCACCAGGAGGTCATTGCCATTGCCGCCGTAGAGCGTGTCGTCGCCCAGATCGCTGACCAGAAGATCGTCGCCATCGTTGCCTTGCAGCAGATCGCGGCCGACCATCCCGTTGTAGGCCGGATAGGCTGCGGCGCCGTTCCAGGCGTCGATCAGCGTCAGGGTGAAATAATCGCCCACCAGAAAGTCCTGGCCGGCGGTTCCGTTCAGCGAGTCGTTGCCGCCCATGCCCACCAGATTCGGCTGCATGGCCGTTGCATTCATCAATTCGCCCGATGCGGTTCCGAAACGGAAATCTGCCGCGAACAGATCAGACGGCCTGGCCATTGGCACCATTGCGGCAGAGCGGCTGGCCCCAAGCGGACCCGCCCCCCCAATCAGCCATGCCGCAGCTTCATCGGCCGCCAACCCCGTGGTCATGGTCGCCCCACCCGATATCCCGCGAGTGATTAACCCGACCACCTATGGTAGGGTCAACTGGCGATCCCACCAATGGCTGCATTCCGCCGACAGCAGCGGGGAATTCCGCGACCGGCTGGCCAAGGCCAGCGTCCGGCATCTCAGATCTGCATGTTCCGGGCGTGAAGACGGGCGCCGAATCGTCGATCCGGATACCGGCATCGGTCCACCTGATCCGTCGGCACAGGCTCTGCGCGCCCCAGGCGGGCGCTGTGCCTGCGGCGTCCGGATGCAGGATCAGCCGACCGAGGCGGGCTTCTTTTCCTTGACCTCGGCATGCACCAGCAGGGGCTTGGCGCCGGATTGCACGGCCTCTTCGTTCACCACGACTTCATCGACATCGTTCAGACCGGGCAATTCGAACATCGTGTCCAGAAGGATGTCTTCCATGATCGACCGCAGCCCCCGTGCACCGGTCTTGCGCTTGATGGCACGCTTGGCGATGGCCGTAAGGGCATCGGCCGTGAAGGTCAGCTTCACACCCTCGATCTCGAACAGGCGCTGGTATTGCTTGACCAGCGCGTTCTTCGGCTCTGTCAGAATCTGCACCAGAGCCGCCTCGTCCAGGTCTTCCAGCGTGGCAATCACCGGCAGACGGCCGACAAATTCGGGAATCAGGCCGAATTTCAGCAGATCTTCCGGCTCCAGCTCGCGGAACAGCTCTCCGGCGCCGCGCGCATCGGGATCCTTCACATCGGCGCCAAAGCCGATGGCCGAGCCCTTGTTGCGCTGGGCGATGATCTTTTCCAGGCCCGCAAAGGCGCCGCCACAGATGAACAGGATATTGGTCGTGTCCACTTGCAGGAATTCCTGCTGCGGGTGCTTGCGCCCGCCCTGCGGCGGCACGGAAGCCACGGTGCCTTCCATGATCTTCAGCAGCGCCTGCTGCACGCCCTCGCCCGAAACGTCCCGCGTGATCGAGGGGTTGTCGGACTTGCGGGTGATCTTGTCGACCTCATCGATATAGACGATGCCGCGCTGGGCGCGTTCGACGTTGTATTCGCTGGCCTGCAGCAGCTTCAGGATGATGTTTTCCACATCCTCGCCCACATAGCCGGCCTCGGTCAGCGTGGTGGCATCGGCCATGGTGAACGGCACTTCCAGGATTCGGGCCAGCGTCTGCGCCAGCAGGGTCTTGCCACAGCCGGTGGGACCGATCAGCAGGATGTTGGACTTGGACAGTTCCACATCCGACTTGGACCCGTGGTTCAGCCGCTTGTAGTGGTTGTGCACCGCCACCGACAGCACGCGCTTGGCATGGACCTGGCCGATTACATAATCATCCAGAACCTTGCAGATGTCGCGCGGGGTCGGCACGCCATCGCTCGATTTCAGACCCGTGGTCTTGGTCTCTTCCCGGATGATGTCCATGCACAGTTCGACGCATTCATCGCAGATGAACACGGTCGGCCCGGCGATCAGCTTGCGGACCTCGTGCTGGCTCTTGCCGCAGAACGAACAGTAGAGCGTGTTCTTGCTGTCGCTGCCGGAGTTGGTTGCCATGCCTGTCCTCTGCCTTCCGCCCTCGAAAGGGCCTCATCCGAAGTCTAGGCCAAGGGCCCGCGCTCCACAACGCAAAATCGCCCCGCCCGGGTCAGACCCTGCGGGACGAAGCGATCACTTTGCCGCATCGTCCAGCTTGCCGCGGCCTTCCAGGATTTCGTCGATCAGACCCCAGGCCTTGGCCTCCTCGGCCGACATGAAGTTGTCGCGCTCCAGCGCGGCCTCGACTGTCGCCAGATCGTTGCCAGTGTGTTTCACATAGATCTCGTTCAGACGGCGCTTCAGCTTCAGGGTTTCCTGGGCATGGATCATGATGTCGGTCGCCTGGCCCTGATACCCGCCGCTCGGCTGGTGCACCATGATCCGGCTGTTGGGCAGGCTGAAGCGCATTCCCTTCTCGCCGGCCTGCAACAGCAGCGAGCCCATCGAGGCCGCCTGACCGATCACCAGGGTCGACACCTTGGGCCGGATATACTGCATCGTGTCATAGATCGACAGACCGCTGGTCACCACGCCACCGGGGCTGTTGATATACATGCTGATTTCCTTCGACGGATTTTCCGCCTCAAGGAACAGAAGCTGCGCGCAGATCAGGCTGGACATGCCGTCATGCACCGGCCCGGCCAGGAAGATGATCCGCTCCTTCAGCAGACGCGAATAGATGTCATAGGCACGTTCCCCGCGGCTGGTCTGTTCGACCACCATGGGCACCAGGGTATTCATGTAATGGTCAACGGGATCGCGCATCTTGGGCCTGCCTGTGTTGTTCGAAGGATTAGCGAACGTAAGTTGCGAGAGTCTTAGTGGCGCGCTCCGGGGGCTGCAAGGGCGGGGCTGCGAAACCCTGCGAAGCGCGGCGCAGCCCTAGGCGTCGTCTTGGGCAGGAAACGTGGTGCGTGCCATGCGGATTCGGGCAACGGCGGTCCACAGCGTCAGCAGCGCGAACAGCCAGGCAAAGACCGGAAATTCCCCCGGCCACAGGCAGAAAGCCAGGAAAAACAGCAGGGTTTCGCCTGCCTCCATCAACCCGGCCGAAAAGTAGAGCGATTTCGATCCCTGTGCCCGGGTCTCCATGCCGCGCTTGGCGGCCAGGGTGGCAAAGCCCAGAAACGATGCCCCGTTCACATAGAAGGCGAACAGCAGAAGCGCCGCCGGCAGGCCGTTCATCGTGGGGTCGCGCGCGGCGAAGGCCAGCGGCACTGCGCCGTAGAAGGCGAAATCGGCAACGATATCCAGGAACCCGCCGTAATCGGTCTTGCCATTCACCCGGGCCACGGCTCCATCCAGCCCGTCGCAGATCCGCCCGGTCAGCAGCGGCCACAGCGCCAGTCCGCCGGCCATGTTGAGCGACAAAATCAACGCGGCCAGCAGGCCAAAGCCCAGACCCAGAGCCGTGAGATGGTTGGCCCGAACGCCCGCGCGGGCCAGCCGCCAGCCCGCGGCGTTCAGCGCAGGATCCAGCAGCGGGCGCAGTTTCGCGTCAATCATGCCCCGGCCTGCCGATCATGCCCCGCCCCCTGCCCGCAATACGCATCCCCAAGGCCCCCGCGCTCGCCCGCCCTTCACCGGACGATAATGCGCCGACCTGCCGCTGGCCAGCCTTTGCCGCGGAGCCCGGGCGCGGATGCCGGGCAGGCCCTTGACCGGGGCGATCCACCTTGCTGCCGGTCGTCGGGACCAATAGGTTTCGCGGCAAGAGCTGGAAGGATTGCGATGAACCGTCGTGCATTTGGCAAACTGTCTCTCGGTCTTGGTCTGATTTCGGTGCTGCCGCGCCCGGTCTGGGCGGCGGGCTGGCCCTCGGTGCTGCAGGAAGCCCGCGGCCAGACTGTCTGGTTCCATGCCTGGGGCGGCGACCCGAAGATCAACGCCTTCATCGCCTGGGTCGGCGATCGGGCGCGCGAGCAATTCGGCCTCACGCTGCAACATGTCAAGCTGGCCGCAACCGCCGATGCCGTGGCGCGGGTGCAGGCCGAACAGCAGGCTGGCCAGACCAGCGGCGGCGCGGTCGACCTGATCTGGATCAATGGCGAGAATTTCGCGGCAATGAAGGACCGCGACCTGCTGTTCGGCCCCTTCGCCTTCGATCTGCCCAATTGGCCGCTGGTCGACCTTTCGGGCAAACCCGCCGTGGCCAATGATTTCACCCGCCCGACCGAGGGGTTCGAAAGCCCCTGGGCCATGGCCCAGCTGGTCTTCGAACATGACAGCGCGGTGCTGCCAGAGCCGCCGCGCAGCCTGACCGGTTTGCAGGCCTGGATCCTGGCCAATCCGGGCCGCTTCACCTATCCCCAGCCGCCGGACTACCTGGGGCTGACCTTTCTCAAACAGGTGCTATACGGCATATTGCCTGATCCGGGCATCCTGCAACACGCCGCGACAGAGCCTGAATATGGCAAGGCAATCACGGCCTTGTTCGAGTTTCTTGATACCATCCACCCCGCCCTGTGGCGCCAGGCCCAGACCTTTCCGGCCAACGAACCCGCCCTGGGCCAATTGCTGGCCGATGCAGAGATCGGGATTTCCTTCTCGTTCAACCCAGGCCGCGCCAGCGCCGAGATCGCGGCAGGAAACCTGCCCGAAACCGTGCGGACCTTCGTGCTGCAGGGTGGCACGATCGGCAACGCCTCGTTCGTGGCGATCCCGTTCAATGCGGCACACCGGGCTGGTGCGCAGGTCGTGGCCAACCTGTTGCTGGACCCCGAGGTTCAGGCCCGCGCCGCCGATCCGGGCATTCTCGGCTTCCAGACGGTGCTGAACCTGGCCGCCCTGTCGCCGGCGGAGCGTGCCGCCTTTGACGCCCTGGCCCTGGGCCCCGCCACGCTTTCGCCCGCCGAGCTGGGCCTGGTGCTGCTGGAGCCACATGCCAGCTGGATGACGCGGATTGCCGCAGATTGGGCCGCACGTTATGGCGTGGCGCCCTGATCGCCTGATCCCCCTGGCCCTGGGTCTGGGCATCCTGTCGCCGGTCGGGATCGGCCTGGCCGGCAGTTATGTGCAGGCCGCCGACGGAGAGGGGCTTGCCCGGGTGCTTGCCTGGCCGGGGCTTGTGCCGGCATTGCGGCTCAGCCTGACCACCGGGCTGGCTTCGACCGTCCTGGCAAGCTTCCTGGCCCTGCTGATCCTGGGCGCACTGGCCGGCACGGCGGAGTTTGCCCGCCTCAGGCGCCTGATTTCGCCCCTGCTGGCCCTGCCTCACGCCGCCGCGGCGCTGGGGCTGGCCTTTCTGATCGCCCCCTCGGGCTGGCTGGCCCGGGCCCTGTCGCCCTGGGCGACGGGCTGGACCGAGCCGCCCGACCTGATGACCCTGAACGACCCCTGGGGTCTCAGCCTGACCCTGGGGCTGGCGGCGAAAGAGACCCCTTTCCTGCTGCTGATGGCACTGGCCGCCTGGCCGCAGTGCGATGCGCCGCGCCGCCTGGCGCTGGCGGCCAGCCTGGGCTACGGCCGGGTCGCCGGTTTCGGGCTGGCGGTCCTGCCTGCGCTGGCCCGACACCTGCGCCTGCCGATCCATGCCGTGCTGGCCTATTCCCTGACCTCGGTCGACATGGCGCTGGTCATGGGGCCGAGCCTGCCCCCGCCGCTGGCCGTGCAGATCCTGCGCTGGGCCCAGGCGCCCAGCCTGCAGGACCAGCCCAAGGCCGCGGCCGCGGCGCTGATTCTCCTGGCGGCGGTCGCGCTCACGATCGGTCTGGTCGAGGCCCTGGGCCTGGCCCTGGATCGGCTGATCCGCCGTCTGGCCGCGCGGGGCCACCGGGCCCCGGCCCTGGACGGCCCCGCCCGGGCGCTGGCCCGCATCGCCGCGCTGGGCATGACCCTGGGTCTGGCCGCGGGGCTGGCCGGGCTGGTGCTGTGGTCGGTCGCGGGCCTGTGGCCGTTTCCCGATCTCTGGCCGCAGAGCTTCAGCCTGAGGGTCTGGGCACTCTCCGCCCGGGATCTGACCTCGACCACCGCAACCACCGTCGCATTGGGCCTGGCGAGCACCCTGATCGGACTTGTCCTGGCTCTTGCCCTGCTCGAACATGCGCCCCGGGGTGACCGCCTCCTGACCCTGGCCATCTACCTGCCGTTGCTGATCCCGCAGGTCACACTGATCCCTGGCCTCTCGACCGCCCTGATCCGCCTTGGCGGCGGGCGGGGCTGGCCCTCGGTCGCGCTGGGCCATCTGATCTTCGTGCTGCCCTATATCCTGTTGTCGCTGGCGCGGCCCTGGCGTGCCCAGGATCCGCGCCATGCCGCGATCGCCGCGACGCTTGGCGCTTCGCGCGCGCGCATCTTCTGGCGGCTGCGGTTGCCGATGCTGCTGCCGGCGCTGCTGACCGCCGCCGCCATCGGCTTTGCCGTCTCCGTCGGCCAGTACCTGCCGACGCTGCTGCTGTCCGGCGGGCGGCTGACCACCTTGACGACCGAAGCGCTGGCTCTGGCTTCGGGTGGCAATCGCCGCCTGATCGGCGCCTATGCCGTCCTGCAGATGGCCCTGCCCGCCCTGGGATTCCTGATCGCCATGGCCCTGCCCCGGCTGGTCTTTGCACGGCGCAAGGCGATGCTGGCACCGTGACCCTGATCCTGGAAAACCTGTCCGTCAGCCTGGGCGGCCGCGAGCTGGTCCGGCTCGATGCACGGGTCGAGCCCGGCCGCCCCCTGACACTGATGGGCGCCTCGGGCAGCGGCAAATCGACGGCGCTTTTCGCCATCGCCGGCCTGCTGGGGCCCGAGTTCCGGCAACGCGGGCGGATCCTGATCAACGGCCGCGATGTGACCCACCTGCCCACCCGCGCCCGCCGCATCGGGCTCATGTTCCAGGATGACATCCTGTTTCCGCATCTGTCGGTCGGCCAGAACCTGGGATTCGGCCTGCCGCCCGGCCTGTCTCGGGCCGACCGGCACGCCCGGATCGAGACGGCGCTGACCCAGATCGACCTGCCCGGATTCGCCAGCCGCGACCCGGCAACCCTGTCGGGCGGCCAGCGCGCCCGCGTCGCGCTGATCCGGATGCTGCTGTCCGAACCGCAAGCCCTGCTGCTGGACGAACCGTTCTCGAAACTGGATGCCGAACTGCGCGATCAGATCCGTTCGCTGGTCTTCACCCGGGCACGCGCCCTGCCGATCATCCTGGTGACCCACGACGCCCAGGATGCGGTGGCCGCCGGCGGACGGGTTCTGTCGCCGCTGGGCCAGCCGCTCACGCCTTAGCGCGCCAGCACCAGATCGGCCCTCAGCCCGCCCAGGCGCCCGCTTTCGCCCAGCCGCAGCGTTCCGCCATGCGCCCGCGCCACATCGGCCGTGATCGCCAGACCCAGGCCGACGCCACCGCCCCGGTTCGGATCGCGCGCATCATCCAGCCGCGCAAACGGCTGCACCGCCTCTTCCCGCCGATCCCTGGGAATGCCCGGGCCGTCGTCTTCCACCGTGATCCGGCAGGCGCGATCGGTGATCGCCAGGCTGACCTGTGCCCGCGTGCCATGCCGCACGGCGTTCATGATCAGGTTTTCCAGGGCCCGCATCACCGCCTGCGGGCGCAGCTGCACCAGCCCCGCCCCCTCGACCGCGCCCTGCTCGACCGGCAAGCCCATGCGGCGCGCATTCTCGACCGCCTGCGTGACCAGCGCCCTGGGGTCGGTAGCCACCGGCTCTTCGCCCGCCTCGTCACGCACGAAGGCCAGGAATTCGTCGACCAGCCGCTCCATGTCGGCCACGTCGCGCTTCAATGCGGCGGTCTCGTCATCCTCGGGCAGAAAGGCCAGACCCAGCTTCAACCGGGTCAGGGGCGTGCGCAGGTCATGGCTGACCCCCGACAGCAGCCGCGTGCGCTGTTCGATCTGCCGTTCGATCCGGGCGCGCATGTCCAGGAATGCCGCCCCTG
>JAKALB010000130.1 GCA_021813365.1 Pseudomonadota bacterium
GCGGTGGTGGTGATCTCCTCGCCCAGGCCGGTCGAGAAGATCCCGCTGCTGGAACAGCGCGCCTCGGCGGCGGCGCTCTGCATGAACCTGGTGAACGCGGCCGAGGCGCGGGGCTGGGGCGGCTGCTGGCTGACCGGCTGGCCGGCGCATGACGCCAGCTTTGCCGCCCGCGCCTTTGGCTGCAGCGAAGGCGAGGTCGTCATGGGCATCATCCACATCGGCACCGCCCCCGCCGAGGACGCGCCCGACCGGCCCCGCCCCGACCTGGGCAGGATCGTCAGCTTCCTGGCGTGACGCCAGAGCCTGATGGCGGTTCGGCCCGGCCCGGCCGCGGCGGCCGGCCGAACCGGGCCTGACCCGAACCCGGATCCTGAGCCGGGATCGTGAGCCCGGATCTTGCCCCGGATCTTGCCCCGGATCTTGCCCCCGGAGCGTGCGCCCGGATCCGGTGAGGCTCCGACCGGACCTGCCCGGCCAAAGCCTCGGGTCACTGCCCCAGGCTGTCCGGCCCGACCTTGCCGCCCAGCACGCCGAACACGTCCAGGTCATAGATCGAGATCCAGCCCGAAACGATCACCCCCATCATCAGCGCCCAGAGCACCACCGCCAGCCCGGTGGTGATCCAGGCCTTCTTCTTCAGTTGCGGATCGTCAGGTGCCGAAGCCGGGGTGCCCGGCACGACATGCCCCGCCTCGGCTTGGCTTCTGAACCGGACCGGCAGGACGCAGAAGAACACCATGAACCAGGTGACGGAAAACAGGACGATCGAACCGGTGATGCTCATGCCTGCTCCAGTTCCAGAAGGCATCCGTTGAAATCCTTGGGGTGTAAGAACAGCACCGGCTTGCCATGCGCGCCGATCTTCGGCTCGCCCGTGCCCAGGATGCGGGCACCTTCCGCCTGCAACCGGTCGCGCGCGGCCAGGATATCGTCCACCTCATAGCAGATGTGGTGGATCCCGCCAGCCGGGTTCCTTTCCAGAAAGGCCGCGATCGGCGATGCCTCGCCCAGCGGGTGCAGCAGCTCGATTCTTGTATTGGGCAGGTCGATGAAGACCACGGTCACGCCGTGATCGGGCTCGGCCTGGGGCGCGCGGACGCTGGCACCCAGGACACTGGCATATTGCCGGGCCGCGGCCTCCAGATCGGGAACGGCAATGGCGACATGGTTCAGGCGGCCGATCATGGGTTCCTCCGGCAAGGGCTGAGGGCGGTGTATGCCGCGCGCGCGCGCCCGGCAAGGGGCGGATGGCCGCAGCCGCCCCGCCGGCTTAACCCTCGGTTAGGGAAGCTGCGTCACTGTCGGGGCACCAGCGAAGGGAGCCTGCCTTGCCCGCCACGGATCCGACCAGCCACCGCCCCGGCCTTCTGGGGGTTGAGGATCTGACCGCCCTGCGTGGCGTGATGCCGCTGCGTGGCCTGACCATGCTGGCGGTCGAGGACAGCCGCTTCGCGGCCGAGGCGCTGCGCCTCATGTGCCGGAAACTGGGCATCCGCCTGCGCCGGGCCGAGGATCTGCGCAACGCCCAGCTGCATCTGCGGCTGTATCGCCCGGATGCGGTGCTGGTCGATCTGGGCCTGCCCGATGGAAGGGGCGAGCCGCTGATCCGCGATCTGGTGGCCAGCCCCTGGCGGCCGCGCGCGGTGCTGGCGACTTCGGGCGATCCGGCGGGGCGGGCGGCGGCGCTGGCGGCCGGGGCGGATGGCTTCGTCGACAAGCCGCTGGACAGCCTGGCCGCGTTTCGGGCCGTGCTCCTGCGCTTCCTGCCCGAACTGGCCGACCCGCCGCCGCTGGCAGGCGACCTGCCGGCCCAGCCTGTCGACATGCCGGAGGATTCGATCGCTCCCGATCCGCTGGCGCTGCGCGATGACCTGGCCCGTGCCGCGGCGGTTCTGCGCGACCGCGACGATGCCGAAGGCCGCCGCTATCTGGCCGGCTTTCTGGGCGGGGTGGCACGCCACGCCCGGGATGCGGCCCTGGCCGAGGCGGCTGAAGCTGCCGGACACGCCCCCCCCGACCAGGCCAGCACCCGCCTGGAAGGCTTGCTGGAGCGCCGTCTCGCTGCCCCCGACGGTGCATTTCAAGGCCCGGCCGGGGACTGAGGCCTTCCACCCCCCGCCTGCTCCGCCGTTGCGCTGGGGGTTTCACACCCCCAGACCCCCGTGGGATATTTCGACCAAGTTGAAGTCGGAGCGTCCTTGCCATTCACCTTGCAGCCAATATCCCGGGGGGAGGCGAAGCCGGGGGGCAGCGCCCCCCTGCCGTGGCGGCCACCGGACCGCGCCGGCCGTCGGGGGGCGGCTAGAGAGCCGGGTCCGAAGCCTCGCGCACCAGGGCGGTCAGGTCCGAGAGGCGTTCCCGCTGCCGGCCCTGCGCGTCGAAATTCCGCGGGTCCAGCCAGGCGGCATAGGCTTCGCGCAGGGCCGGCCATTCGCGGTCGATCACCGAAAACCACGCCGTGTCGCGGTTGCGGCCCTTGACCACCGTCGCCTGGCGGAACACGCCTTCGAAGGAGAATCCCAGCCGCTGCGCCGCCCGGCGCGATGCCAGGTTCAGCGCGTCGCATTTCCACTCGTAGCGGCGATAGCCGGCGCGGAACGCCCAGTCCATCATCAGATACATCGCCTCGGTCCAGGCCGCCGTGCGGGCGATTTCGGGCGCGAGGCAGATGTGCCCGACCTCGATCGAGCCCGCTTCCGGCGTGATTCGCAGATAGCTCGCGACGCCGCCGCAATGGCCGGTGTCCAGGGAGCGCAGCACCCAGAACAGCGGATCGCTGCCCATCGCCACGTCCTTGGCCCAGCGGTGATAGCTGGCGGCCGAGGCGAAGGGGCCGTAGGGCAGATAGGTCCACAGCGCATCGTGCCCGCCATAGGCGCGATGCAGGTCGGCGGCATGGGCGTCGGCATCCATCCGCTCCAGCCGCACAAGACGGCCCTGCATGGTTGTGCCGGTCGGGCGGGGTGGCGGGGTCCAGTCGGGCAGCGGGGCGCCAAGGGCTGCGGACATGCGGGGGCTCCTGTGGTTGGGGGCCAATCATCGGCAAAGCCCGGTCAAGCCGCAAGCCGGTGCTTCGGGCCAGATCGCGCCTGCCGATCAGGCCAGGATGCCGGGATCGGCGCCCAGATCCAGCCCTGGGAAGATCGTTCTCTGGATCAGCCCGGCGTCAAGGCCATACAGGCCGCGCATCGCCCAGCCTGCCCAGGCCCGCACATCGGAGGTGGGCATCAGGTCGCGCCCGGCATAGAGCGCGGTTTCGTCCAGTCCGGGCCAGGCGCCATAGACCTTGCGGCCGCGCAGCGCGCCGCCCGCCAGCACCATGGCCCCCGCCGTGCCATGGTCGGTGCCTTTCGACCCGTTCTCCCGCACGGTGCGGCCGAATTCGGTCATCGCCAGCAGCAGGGTCTTGCCCCAGACCTCGGGCCCCAGCCGGTCGCGCAGACCCAGGATCAGGCCCTGCAGTCGGGTCAGCGGCACCTGGATGCCCTCGGCCTGGCTCCGGTGGCTGTCCCAGCCGCTCAGCGAGAAGGCGGCAATCCGCGTATCCTGCCGCAAGTGACCGGCGGCGTAATCGGCCAGCACGGCGACATCCTTGACCCCGGTGCCCGGCTTGCCTCCCGGCTTGGCCATCATGCCGTCGGCGGCATCGGGATTCATCTGGCGCGACAGCAGGATCGCCTCGTCCGCCGCCTGGGCAAACAGGGGATCGTCGTGATAGATCGCCTGCAGCAGCGCCTGGCCCTGGCCCGAGATCGGCAGGCTCTGATCGGGCGCCCAGGTCAGGAACGGCGCCTGGCCGCGCAGAAGCGGCATCGCCTCGGCACCCAGGGCGAAGGCCGTCTGCACCTGCAGCCCCGGCACGGCCTGCAACATCCGGTTCATCCAGCCGTCGCGCACGGCGGCCACCGGCACGTCCAGGCCGGTCCCGGCCTCCAGCAGATCCTGACCGTCGAAATGGCTGCGCTTGTCGCGGTAGGGGGTGGACGTGGCATGGACAAAGCCGAGCTCTTCGCGATCCCACAACGGCATCAGCCCGGCCAGGGCCGGGTGCAATTCCCAGAAATCGCCCAGGGCGCTGCCGCGACGGGCCAGAAGCGTGGGGCGATAGCCGGCATAGGCGGCCTCGCCGACCGGGCGGACCACGTCGAGCCCGTCCATCGCGCCGCGCAGGATGACCACGATCAGCCGGTGATCGCCCAGCGGCGCACCGCCATCGGTTCCGGCCAGGGTGACGGTGGTCAACCAGGGATGGGCGGCGGCCGAACAGGCGGCCAGGCCCAGGCCTTTCAGCATCTGACGTCGGTTCAGCTTGGCCATCTGCGGGTCATCTCCGGTTCATCTCGGTCGAGGCGAGGATCAGGCCCACCGCCTCGCTCCGGGTTTCGGCGCGGGCGACGGCGGTGCGCAGTTCGGCGCTGGCAGAGGCGCCCAGGGCGCGCTCCAGCACCGCCATCGGATCGGCGATCCGCAGCCCCATGTCGGTCGGCGCCCGCATGGCCCAGGCGATGCGCGCCGCCAGGTAGGGCGGGTTGATCCAGTCTTCTCCCGTGTCGGGAAAGCCGTTGGGCCCGGCGGGCAGCAGCCAGGGCATGCCCATGCCGGTCAGCGTGCGGCGGATGCGGCGGCGAAAGGGTCCGTCGGCCATGTCGATCACATCGGCCCCGGTCATGCCCAGCGCGCGCAGGCCCGTCACCATGTAATCCAGCGGCCAGCGCACCTTGGCGGGCGGGGCGAGCGCCGCGGAGGGATGGGTCAGCAGCGCGTGATACACCGTGCCAAGCTGCCCGTCGCTGTGCTGCCAGGCCTGGGCCAGCGCCGCCACCAGATCGGGCGGGGGATCGTCGGCCACGAAATGCCGCGCCAGTTTGGTGGCGATATGGGTTGCGGTTTCGGGCCGCACGGCCAGGTCGCGCAGCACCGCCTGGATGGGTTGCAGCCCCTTGCCGTCATAGCTCTGGCCCAGCACGGTCTCGCTCCCCGGCTCGGCGCGTCGCGGATCGAAGGTCTCACCCGTGGTCAGGTCAAAGGTGAGGCCGGTCAGCAATTCGGCCATCTGCCGCACATCGGCCTGGGTATAGGCCGCGCCCACCCCCAGCGAGTGCAGTTCCATCACCTCGCGTGCCAGGTTCTCGTTCAGCCCGCGCCTCTTGCGGCTGCCCTGGGGCGAGTCGGGGCCGAAGGACACGTTCTGGTCCAGATACAGCACCATGGCCGGGTGGGTGGTGGCGGCAATCAGCATGTCGGCAAAGGGGCCGGTCAGATGCGGGCGGATCGCTTCCTCGATCAGCAGGGCGGGCAGGTAGACGGTCAGCCGGTCCTTGGCACGGGTGCAGAAATGGTTGGCCCAGAAGGCCACCAGCCTTTCGCGAAACCCGTCCGGTGCGTCCAGCGCGCGCGCCAGGGTGCTGCGCAGCGACAGCATGACCAGATGGTCCAGTTCGGTCAAAGCCTGCTTGAAGCGGTCATCGTCCCTGGCCTTGTCCTTCTGGGTCTTGCGCAGGGTGGCGGTCGCCTGCAGCATGGGCAGATGATCGGCCATCAGCGGCAGCGGCCAGGCGGCGCGCATCCGGTCCGGCCCGTCCAGCGCCTGCAGCATGGCGCTGGCCGTGACCGGGGCACCGGCGGGCAGGGGCAGGCCATAGCCGAAGCGGCGGGCGACGAGATCGGGGCCAAGGGTCATGGCAGGTCCGTCGAAGGGGCAGTCTGGCGGCAGTCTGGCATCGGTCCGGCTTCGGCTGGCAAGGTCTGGCGGCACTCTGCCAGAACTTGCGCCCGGTTCGCTTCAAAATCCCGAAATCCGGGGTGAAAATGCGCGCCTTTGCGCCCAGGCCGCCCGGTCAAGAGCGGAAATCCGCCGCAGGAGCGGGCGGGGCACCGAAAGCGGGGCACCGAAAGCGGGGCACCGAAAGCGGGGCACCGAAAGCGTGGCGCCAAAATCCCTCGGGCCCGGCGCCGCCCCGGCCTGCGGGCCGGAGAGTGGCGAAACCCGGTTCGGCAGGCTCCGCACCGCGGCGGAGCCTCGGGCGCAGCGCCCCGTCGTCAGTTGTCCTTCGGGATGACGCGCAGACGCAATTCGCGCAACTGCTCGTTGGTGGGCTCGCTCGGGGCGCCCATCAGCAGATCCTCGGCACGCTGGTTCATCGGGAACATGATGACTTCGCGGATGTTCACCTCGTCGGCCAGCAGCATCACGGCCCGGTCGATCCCCATGGCGCAGCCGCCGTGCGGCGGGGCCCCGTATCTGAACGCCTTCACCATGCCGCCGAAACGCTTGTCGACTTCCGAATTCGGATAGCCGGCGATCTCGAAGGCCCGATACATGATCTCGGGCTTGTGGTTGCGGATGCCGCCGGAAATCAGTTCATAGCCGTTGCAGGCCAGGTCGTATTGCCAGGCATAGACCTGCAAGGGATCGCCCATCAGCGCCGCGAGGCCCCCCTGCGGCATGGAAAACGGATTGTGGCTGAAATCCACCCTGCCGTCGTCGGTCTTCTCGAACATGGGAAAATCGACAATCCAGGCAAAGCGGAAGCAATCCTGTTCGGTCAGCCCCAGTTCGCGGCCGATTTCGTTGCGCGCCTTGCCGGCAAAGGCCTGGAAGTCCTCGGGCCGCCCGCCGAGGAAGAAGGCAGCGTCCCCGAGGCCGAGGCCCAGCTGCAGGCGGATCGCCTCGGTGCGCTCGGGGCCGATGTTCTTTGCGAGGGGGCCCGCGGCTTCCATGCCCGAGCCATCCTCAGCCTCGCGCCAGAAGATGTAGCCCATGCCGGGCAGGCCTTCCCTCTGGGCAAAGGCATTCATCCGGTCGCAGAACTTGCGGCTGCCGCCGGTCGGCGCCGGGATGGCGCGGATTTCGGTGCCCTCCTGCTCCAGCAGCCGGGCAAACACCGCAAAGCCCGAGCCGCGGAAATGGTCCGAGACCACCTGCATCCTGATCGGATTGCGCAGGTCGGGCTTGTCGGTGCCATACCACAGCAGCGAATCGTCATAGCGGATGCGCGGCCAGTCCTTGTAGACGGTGCGCCCGTTGCCGAAAGCCTCGAACAGGCCCTGGACCACCGGCTCGACGGCGGCAAACACGTCTTCCTGCTCGACGAAACTCATCTCGATGTCGAGCTGGTAGAAATCGGTCGGGCTGCGGTCGGCGCGCGGATCCTCGTCGCGAAAGCAGGGGGCGATCTGGAAGTAGCGGTCAAATCCCGCCACCATGATCAGCTGCTTGAACTGCTGGGGCGCCTGGGGCAGGGCATAGAACTTGCCCGGATGCAGCCGCGAGGGCACCAGGAAATCGCGCGCGCCTTCGGGGCTGGAGGCGGTGATGATCGGCGTCTGGAATTCGTTGAAGCCCTGCTCCCACATCGCGTTGCGCAGATGGCGCACAACGTTCGACCGCAGCATCATGTTGCGGTGCAGCTTCTCGCGGCGCAGGTCGAGGAAGCGGTAGGTCAGGCGGGTTTCCTCGGGGTAATCCACCTCGCCGAAGACCGGCATCGGCAGCTCCTCGGCCGGGCCCAGCACCTCCATGTCCGTGGCATAGACCTCGATCTCGCCGGTCGCGATCTTGGGGTTCACCAGGGCTGCGTCACGGGCTTTCACCCGCCCCTCGATGCGGATCACCGTTTCGGCGCGCAGCTTCTCGATGGCGGCAAAGGCCGGGCTGTCGCTGTCGGCCAGCACCTGAGTCATGCCGTAATGGTCGCGCAGGTCGACGAACAACACCCCGCCATGGTCGCGCACGCGATGCACCCAGCCCGCCAGACGGACGGTCTGGCCCACGTGATCCCTGGTCAGGGCGGCGCAGGTGTGGCTGCGATAGGCGTGCATTCTCATCCCCTTCAAGAGGCGCAAAAGGTTCGCGCCGATAGACCCCTGCCGGGCGGGCGTGTCAAGACGCGAAGTGTCTCTCGCAGGCCGCTGCACCCGATAGTGCCAGAAAGCCGCGGCGGCCCCGCCCGGTCATCGACCGCGTTCCCGGTCGATGCACCTGCGCCATCCGAGGCGCGCGCCTGCGGCGAGATCCGCCGACGTCCCGCCGGGCACGGCTTTCGGTCAGGTCCGGCTCAGCGGCGGCGGTCGCGCCGCGCGCTCATCGGCTGGAAGGCCACGCCGACATGCGCCTCGCAATAGGGCTTGCCAGGCAGGCTGGGCAGGCCGCAGAACCAGAAGTCCTCCGCGGCCGGGTCGCCGATCGGCCATTTGCAGGTCCGCTCGGTCAGTTCCATCAGCGTCAGCTTGCGCGCGCGCTTTTCCACTTCGCGCACCGAGGCCAGCGCCTCGGGGCTGATCTCGTTCAGCGAGGGCTGCGGCGGCAGCGGCTGGCCGGCCGGCACGATCGGCTTGCGCATCGGGATCGGTGCGGTCGAGGAGAGCGGCGATCCGGCCGGTGGCGTGCCGGGCTGCGCGGCCGCCAGCGGTCCGGCCGGCTGCTCAAGGATCGCTTGCAGACGCGGCTCGGCGCTGTCGAGACGGCCCAGAGTGACTTCCAGCTCAGCAATCTCCAGCAGCGCTTTCTGGTCGTGCGACACGACGTGGGTTTGCAGTCGGTCGAGTTCCTGTTCCGCCTGGGGAAAGACGGCGATTTCGGCCGGTCCCATCGATACGATCAGGTCGCGACCGGCGACCAGATTTCCCAGCGATCGCGGCCCCGTCCCGCGGGAAGTCAGGGACAGGCAACCTGTATCGAGCTCCAGGCCGACGATGCCCCCGTCATCCAGCGGCACGTGATAATTCGAACCCAGGCGAACTCCCCGGCCTGCGGGCGAACTTCCCAGCCGCACGCCCCACCGCTCAGAACCCGAATCGACGCTCAGTCCACGGCAACGGCGCCGGCCGACAATCATCA
>JAKALB010000131.1 GCA_021813365.1 Pseudomonadota bacterium
GGGCACGAGCCGGGGGGCCAGCCCCCCGGACCCCCCGGGATACTTGCACCAAGTTGAAGTGAAAACGAAAATCCCATGCATCAGCCGGAAAGCGTCCCCTGCTTCAACTTGGTCCAAATATCCCCGCCGGAGGCTCCTGTCCGTGCCGCCCGTGCAACCTTCGAGGATGATTGCCCATGTCTGCCATCATGATCCAGGGCGCCGGCTCGAATGTCGGCAAGTCTATGGTGGTGGCGGGCCTATGCCGGGCGTTGAAGCTGCGTGGCCTGTCGGTGGCGCCGTTCAAGCCGCAGAACATGTCCAACAACGCCGCAGTCACCGTGGACGGGGGCGAGATCGGACGGGCGCAGGCCCTGCAGGCGCTTGCCTCGGGACTGGAGCCGCACACCGACATGAATCCGGTGCTGCTGAAGCCGGAGAGCGAGGTGGGTTCTCAGGTCGTGGTGCAGGGGCGGCGGCTGACGACCGTGCAGGCGCGGGACTATGCGGCGCTGAAGCCCGCTCTGATGGCACCGGTTCTCGAGAGTTTCCGGCGCCTGAAGGCCGCGCATGATCTGGTGATCGTCGAGGGTGCGGGTTCGCCGGCCGAAGTGAACCTGCGGGCGGGTGACATCGCCAACATGGGTTTTGCCGGGCCGCGGGCGTGCCGGTGCTGCTGGTGGGCGACATCGACCGTGGTGGCGTGATTGCCCAGCTGGTTGGCACGCAGGCCGTGCTGGCGCCCGAGGATGCGGCGCGAATCGTGGGGTTCGTCATCAACAAGTTCCGCGGCGATCCACGCCTGTTTGACGAGGGCTATCGCCTGATTGCCGATCGCACCGGCTGGCGGGGTCTGGGTGTGCTTCCCTGGTTTGCCGAGGCCTGGCGGTTGCCGGCCGAGGATGCGCTGGACATCGGCTCCGGCCCTGGCACCGGCGTGAAGATCGCCTGCCTGCAATTCGGCCGGATCGCCAATTTCGACGATCTGGATCCGCTGAAGGCGGAGCCGGGGGTGCAAGTGGTGATGGTGCGGCCGGGAGAGGCCATTCCGGGCGACAGCCGGCTGGTGATTCTGCCGGGGTCGAAATCGACGCGGAGCGATCTGGCATTCCTGCGCCGGCAGGGCTGGGATGTGGACCTGCTGGCGCATCATCGGCGCGGCGGGTCGATCCTGGGAATCTGCGGCGGCTATCAGATGCTGGGCCGGGTGGTGCGCGATCCCCAGGGGATCGAAGGGCCGGCGGGCGAGACGCCGGGGCTGGGAATGCTGCAGATCGAGACCTTGCTGACGCCGCACAAGCGGCTGACCCGGACAGCGGCGGTTCATGCAGCGACCGGACTGCCGATCGCGGCCTACGAGATCCATATCGGCGTTTCGGAGGGGCCGGACCGGGCAAGGCCCTTTGCAACCGTGGCCGGGCTGGGCGAAGGAGCCGTCTCGGCTGACGGAAGGGTGATCGGGTCTTACCTGCACGGGATGTTCGCGGGCGATGCCTTCCGGGCGGCGTTTCTGCAGGGGTTGGGCATCGCGGCCGCATCGCGTGATCATGGCGCCGAGATTCAGGCGGTGCTGGATCGGCTGGCGGCCCATGTCGAGGCGCATCTGGATCTGGATGCGCTGCTGGAGCTGGCCCGCTGAGCGGGGCGATCCTGTCCGGATGTCTCCGGAACATGCGGATGTCATGCGGATGTTCGGTGGATCGCGGGCTGCGATCCGTGCCGGCCCGGTGGCAAGCCGGGCTCTCAGGGTGCGACGGCTCAGGGTGCGACCGCCATGAGCCGCTGCCACTCGTCCCCGGCTCCTGGCAGTCCCAGGCGAATCAGATTGGGCGACCAGGGGAAGATGCGGCTCCAGATCCGGGCGCGGGCCAGGCGATCTTGCGCCTGTGCTGCGTCTGGCGTGTGATACAGGCGGAACAGCGCGGTGCCGCCGAGCGGCTTCCAGCCCAGGCCGGTGGCGATCCGGTCCAGGCGCTGCACCTCTTGCGTCAGACGTTGCGTGGTGGCGCGGGACCAGGCCTGATCCTGCAGGGCCACGGTTCCGATGGCCAGCGCCGGGCCAGAGACGGGCCAGGGGCCGGCCAGGGCCGCCAGTCGGTCGATGTCGGACTGTGCGGCCAGGACGAAGCCCAGACGCAGACCCGCCAGGCCATAGAACTTGCCAAAGCTGCGCAAGACCACAAGGCCGGAAATGCCTGCCTGTGGGGCCAGGCTGTGCTGCGGGTCCGGGTCGGCAAAGCTTTCGTCGACCACCAGGCGGCCCGTCTGCCCGACCAGCGCCATCAGGTCTGCACGGCGCCATCGCCGGCCATCGGGATTGTTCGGGTTCACCACGACGGCCAGGTCGGCGCCGGAAAGCGCGGCGATATCCGCCACCTCCTCGATCTGCCAGCCGCAGGCGCGCAGACAGGCCGCGTGTTCGTTGTAGGTGGGCGAGACGATCCGCGCCAGGCCGGGCGGCCTCAGCAGCGGCACCAGCTGGATGGCGGCCTGCGCCCCGGCCACGGCCAGGATCGGGGCGGTCGTGCCATAGGCCGCCCCGGCCGCCCGCAGCAGAGCGGTTCGGGCCGTGGCGGGCGGCAAGGCGGTGAAGGCCCAGTCGGGCAGCGCGGGCACCGGATAGGGCACGCGGTTGATGCCGGTGGACAGGTCGATCCAGTCGTCGCCCCCCCAGCGCGCCCTGGCCCAATCCAGATTGCCGCCGTGGTCACGCTGCATCAGATCACCGCCAGAAGCGCCAGAGCGAGGATCAGGGCCGTCATCGCCCGACGATACAGTGCCAGGCCGCGGGTCAGGTCGGCAGGCGTGGGGTCGGGGGCGGCGGCATTCACCCAGGGTTCGGCCGTCATCTGACCATCATAGACCCGCGGTCCCGAGAGGCGGATGTTCAGGGCACCGGCCAGGGCGGCCTCGGGCCAGCCCGCATTGGGCGAGCGGTGGTGGCTGGCGTCGGCCCACATCACCCGCAAGGCCCGGGCGGCGTCGTGGCCAGAGACCGCCACGAACAGCAGACCCGACAGTCGAGCGGGGATCAGGTTCGCCACATCGTCGATCCGCGCCGCGGCCCAGCCAAAGGCGGCGTGACGCGGCGACAGGTGGCCGATCATCGAATCCAGCGTGTTGATCGCCTTGTAGGCGGCAATGCCGGGCAGGCCCAGCAGCAACCCCCAGAAGACCGGGGCCACGATGCCGTCGCTGGTGCTTTCGGCCAGGCTTTCCAGCGCGGCGCGCGCCACGCCGGCCTGATCCAGCCGGTCGGGATCGCGGCCCACGATCATCGCCACGGCCCGGCGCGCGCCGGGCAGATCGGCGGCGGCGAGCGGGCGCGCCACGGCGGCCACATGGTCATGGAGCGATCGCGTGGCCAGAAGGGGCCAGGCGATGAGGCCTGTCAGCACCGCGCCCGGCCAGCCTTCGGGCAGGGCCCAGGCCACCAGCGCGGCCAGGCCATAGGCCAGCCCGGCGACGGCAAGCGCCACGCCGGTGCCACGCAGGCGGCGAAGCAGGTGAGCGTCGGTATCGCGGTTGAATTTCTGATCGGACCAACCGATCAGCTTGCCCAGCCAGGTGACCGGATGGCCGATCCGGGCGTGCAGCGCATCGGGCCAGCCCAGGACGGCTTCGACCGCCAGACCCACGACCATCGCACCGGCAAACATGTGTCCCCCCTAGCCGCCCGTCAGAAACCGGGTGATCCGGGAAAAACCGGCGGCGCGCAAGTCTTCCTCCGCCGCTTTGGATGCGGTTCCCGGCGCGAAGATCAGACTGCGGGCCGATCCGGTGTGGGCGATGACGAAACCCAGGGCGCCGTGGCTCCGGGCCAGGGCGGCGGTCGGATCGTTGCGCGGGCCGCGCAGGGCCAGGGTGCGCCGGGCGCTTTCGCTTGCCAGGTCGGCAAAGGCCGGCAGATGCTCGCTGCGTTGCCAGCGGGCGACCAGATCGGCAATGTCGGGAAAGGCGCTGTCCGCGGGATCGGTGCGCTGGCCGGGGCCCAGAAAGCCGCCCAGAATCTCGGCCTGCGGCAGCGCCGGCAGATCGGCCAGGATGCGCCCCTGGCGCGAGGCCCAGAGCAGACGTTCGGGATGCGGAAACAGCAGCGGATCGGTGGCGCCCTCGACGGCCAGCGCGGCGGCGGTGATCCGAGCCGGATCGCGCGCGCCCAGGCTGCGGGCCAGCGCCATCAGCGCGGCCGACGACGCCCCTGCCCCGCCACCCGCCGGCATCGTCAGGGTCAGCCGATGCCGGCCCGTGGCCGGCAGGCCCAGGGTGGCCAGCAGCGCCCTGGCCCGGGCATCGGTCAGGATACCGGTGGGGTCGTCCAGCGCAAAGTGGCCCGCAGTGCTGACGATCTCTGCCGCAAAGACAGGACAGGGCAGCGTGACCAGGACCACCGGACCGCCCGGGCCGAGGCAACCTTGCATCCACTCTCCGAAATGGCCCGTCACGCGCATGGGCCTCTCTTTGGCGGAAGACGGGTCATGGGGCAAGGGCCGGCGCCCTGATCGACCGGGGCTTTCGGGGACCGGACTGCCGGGGCTTGATCTACCGCAAGGCCGCGCCGAGCCTGCCATGGCAGATTGGATCCCGTCTCATCCAGGCAGAGGGGGCGAACGTGACCGGCCATGCCTTTGCGATGCAGGTCTGCGGCAGCGTCGATGCTCCGGCCGGGCAGGTCTTTGCCTTTCTGGACAACCAGGAAAACCTGGCGTTTCACATGAGCAGGCCGAGCGGCATGATGCTGGGCACGCGGATGCAGATCCACATGGACGCGGATGGCACCCAGCGCGTCGGGGCGCGTTTCGGCTTCACCGGGCGCATCCTGGGCCTTCCCCTGCGGGTGGACGAGATCGTGACCGACCGGACCCCGCCGCTGGCCAAGGCCTGGGAGACGCGTGCCGAGCCGACCCTGTGGGTGATCGGCCGCTATCGCATGGGTTTTGACCTGGTGGAGAGGGGGGCGCGCGCCGATCTGTGCATCCACATTGCCTATGACTGGGCTCCGGGTGCCCTGGGTGCGCTGCTGGGCCGCCTCTTCGGGCGGCTGTATGCCGGCTGGTGTATCCGGCGCATGCTGCGCGATGCCATCGGGCATTTCCAACCCCACACGAGGGCGCCGGCATGAGGGCGCGAACCAACTGGACGGTGATCACCGGGGGCCCCAGTTCGGGCAAGACCACCACGATCGGCATCCTGCGCCGCCGCGGCTTCACCACCACCATCGAACATGCGCGCCACTTCATCGACACGATGCGCGTCACGGGCAAGAGCGTTGCCGAGATCCGGTCAAACCAGATGGCGTTTCAACGCGGCGTCATGGAAATGCAGATCGAACAGGAACGCATGCTGGACCCGGCCAAGCTGGTTTTCCTGGACCGCGCCCTGCCCGACGGGCTGGCCTATCACCGCTACCTGGGCCTGACCGTCGCGCCGGAATATCTGTCGGCCATCCATCCCGGGGTCTATCGCGCCGTCTTCGTGATGGACCTTCTGCCCCTGAAGGCCGACTACGCCCGCAGCGAGGATCAGGTGGCGCAGAAGGAAATCCACCGACTGCTGGTCGAGGTCTATCTGGAGTTGGGCTATCAGCCGGTGGCGGTGCCACCCCTGGCGCCCGAGGCACGGGTGGATTTCATTCTCGCCGCCCTTGCGGCCGATGAGACCCGGTCGGATGCAGGCGGCCAGGACCCCAGGACCGCTGCGCCAGGGCAGATAGGCCCGGCGCAGCAGGGCCCGGGCGGGCGGATCCTTCGGTGAAAGTGCGGGATCCGGCGCGCCGGCCAGGATGAAGGCGGGCATCATGATTGCGGGAGTTTGCAGGGATCGGGTTCCATCGTGATCTTTGCCCCATGTCAAAGGCAGCGACGAGAGCAGAAGCTTTCTGCAACACCCGAAATGCGGTATCTTCGCAAGGCGCCGGTGGCCGCGCCAGGGGCTACTGGCCCGGGCCTGGCTCAGAACCGTCGGGCTGGCAGGGGAAGATCAGGCAATGACGGTCGATCCGAGGCTGCGCACAATCCGCCGTGGTGTCGTGGAGCTTATCGGATTCGAGGCTGAAATCGCCCGAAAGCTGGAGCAGGCACAACAGCCGGCCTCCGGGCACGCGGATGCCCTTGCCGCCATCCAGCGCCTCCGGCCCATGGTGCAGACGCACCGCGATCAGCTTGCCAGCTATCTTGAGCACTCCGGCGGGGCCGAGCCGACCGGGGAAATGGCGATCCCTCTGCCCACACGAAGGCCGGCCAGCGCACTCTCCGCGGTCTTGCGGGATCTGAGCCTGGCATTTCATCATTCGGCGCTCAGCTACGCGATGCTGTACGAAGTGGCGCTGCGACTCTATGAACTGCGCCTCAGAGAGATCGCGCTGCATCATATGAAAGCGCATGCCGACGCTGCCCGATCGACGGCGCGGCTGCTGCCAGGGGCCGTGACCTGGCAGCTCGCCCAGGACGGGCTTCACTGCACTTGCACCTGCCCCATGTGCGCCGTCGGTGCCTGCGGCTGCGTGGACTGGGGCACCGAAGCAATGCTCGCGGCATGGCAGGACTTGGCCCCGGCGGAGCCCGAGCCGCCCGGATTCCTGCTTTTGCCTCCCAGGCCGGAGAGCGAACTGGCACGGGCCGGGGTGCAAGGCGGAGACCTGATCCTCGCCGTTGACGGCCAACCGATACGCGGTCGCCAAGAGCTTCAGGATGCGCTCCGCAAGCGCTCGCTCGGCGATGAGGTGCGTTTGCTGATCCGGCGCGGATCGCAATCTGCTCGCGAGATCGTCATCCGGCATGCGGGCGACTATCCGAAGAGTTGAGTGACCGGGCTGCGAAACCCGTCTCGTCCGGCAGGGTTATGGAACGAACCGTCCTGTCTGCATTGGCCGCTGCGGCAACTCGCCGCTCGGGCGACGCTTCCCCGGACGGCGAGCGGATGGACGATTTGCCCTGGTCCGCATGCGCACGGCCTGCAGGATTCATCCGGGCAGCAAGCGTCTGACTTTGCCCACGGCCAGACCGGGCAACATGCCCGACACGCGACCCCGCCGCGTGCGGGGATCAAATCCTGTCCGCCAAGGTGGCGCACCCAGCACGATTCGAACGTGCGACCTTTGCCTTCGGAGGGCAACGCTCTATCCAGCTGAGCTATGGGTGCCTTGGCCCGTCGAATAGGGCAAAGCCGGCTGGTGCGCAACCCGAAATCAGGCGAAGAGTTCGTGGCAGAATTCCAGCGCGCTGACCAGCGCGTCCACCTCCTGCTTGGTGTTGTATAGCCCGAAACTGGCCCGGCAGGTGGCGCTGACGCCCAGGTGGTCCATCAGCGGCATGGCGCAATGCGTGCCCGCGCGCACGGCGATGCCGCGCTTGTCGAGGACGGTGGATATGTCATGCGCATGCGCCGGGCCTTGCAGCGTGAAGGAGAAAATCGCACCCTTTGTGGCGGAATTGCCCTGCACCTTCAGCCAGTTGAGCCCGGCCAGACGATCGCGGGCATAGTCGCGCAGGCCGCGTTCATGTGCGGCGATACTGGCCATGCCCAGACCCGTCAGATAGTCGATCGCCACACCCAGGCCGATCTGCTGCACGATTCCGGGGGTTCCGGCCTCGAACTTCATCGGTGGGTCGTTCCAGGTCACGGTATCGCGGGTCACTTCGCGGATCATGTCGCCGCCGCCCAGGAAGGGCCGCATCTGGGCCTGGCGTTCGCGGCTGATCCAGATCGCGCCCGAGCCCGACGGGCCGTAGAGCTTGTGCCCGGTGATGGCATAGAAATCGCAGCCGATGGCTTGCACGTCGACCGGCATATGCACGGCGGCCTGACTGCCGTCGACCAGGACGGGCACGCCCCTGACGCGGGCCTCCCGGCAGATCGCCGCCACGTCGACCACGCTGCCCAGCACATTGGACATGTGGGTGACGGCCACCAGCCTGGTGCGCGGGCCGATGGCATCGATCACCGCCTGCGGATCCAGATCGCCGTTGGCGTCGCACTCGACCCATTTCAGCACCACGCCCTGGCGCTCGCGCAGAAAGTGCCAGGGGACGATGTTGGCGTGATGCTCCATCACCGAAAGGACGATTTCATCGCCGCGCTCAAGGCGGGGCGCGGCCCAGGCATAGGAGACCAGGTTGATCCCCTCGGTCGAGCCGGTGGTGAAGATGATCTCGTCCTCGGAGCCGGCGTTCAGAAAGCGGGCCAGCTTGCCCCGGACGCTTTCGTAATGTTCGGTGGCCAGATTCGACAGGTAGTGCAGGCCGCGGTGCACATTGGCATACTCCGCCTCGTAGGCGCGGGTCATCGCGTCGATCACCACGCGCGGCTTCTGCGCGCTGGCGCCGTTGTCCAGATAGACCAGCGGCTTGCCGTTCACCTGGCGCGACAGGATCGGAAAATCGGCGCGGATGAGGTTGACGTCATACATTGTCAGTTGCGCTCCACCGCGATCAGCATGTTCAGCCAGATCCACAGGAACCCGACCAGCGAGACCAGCCCGATGGCCAGCGTGCCCGGACCGGGCTCTGCCAGGCCGCGCACCAGGCCGTTCAGCAGAAACAGCGGCGCAGCCGACAGAAGCGCCTGAAACAGTGCCAGACGGGCGCCAAGGCCCGTGCCCCGCCCGCCGCCGGCCCGGGCGATCAGGTGGCTGAGCCCGGCCAGGAGATACATCACCAGCGGCAGGATGAAGAGCACCCCCATGATGCCGCCGCCGATCCGGGCATTCAGCGGCACGGTCAGATCG
>JAKALB010000132.1 GCA_021813365.1 Pseudomonadota bacterium
CCACATTCCGCTGACCGTGAACCGCGTGACCGGCATCGTCAGCCGGGGTGGCTCGATCATGGCCAAGTGGTGCCTGCACCACCATCGCGAAAGCTTTCTCTACGAGCATTTCGCCGAAATCTGCGACATCATGCGGTCCTATGACGTGAGTTTCAGCCTGGGTGACGGGCTGCGGCCCGGCTCCATCGCCGACGCAAACGATGCCGCGCAGTTTGCCGAGCTGGAAACCCTGGGCGAGCTGACGCGGATCGCCTGGGCCAAGGACTGCCAGGTGATGATCGAGGGGCCGGGCCATGTGGCCATGCACAAGATCAAGGCGAACATGGACAGGCAGCTTGCCACCTGCGGCGAGGCGCCGTTCTACACCCTCGGGCCGCTGACCACCGACATCGCGCCGGGCTACGATCACATCACCAGCGCCATCGGCGCGGCGATGATCGGCTGGTTCGGCACCGCGATGCTGTGCTACGTGACTCCGAAAGAGCATCTGGGCCTGCCTGACCGCGCCGACGTGAAGACCGGGGTGATCACCTACAAGATCGCCGCCCATGCCGCCGATCTGGCCAAGGGCCTGCCGGGGGCGCGGGCGCGCGACGATGCGTTGAGCCGCGCACGATTCGAATTCCGCTGGGAAGATCAGTTCAACCTGGCGCTCGACCCAGAGACCGCGCGCAGCCTGCATGACGAGACCCTGCCGAAGGCAGCCCACAAGACCGCGCATTTCTGTTCGATGTGCGGGCCGAAATTCTGCTCGATGCGGATCAGCCACGACATCCGGTCCGAGGCGCAGAAGCAAGGCATGGCGGCGATGGCCGAGAAGTTCCGCGAACGCGGCGAGGTCTATGTGCCGGGCGTCGAGGTGGCGGAATGATCACTGTGCTTGGGGCCGGAGTGGCGGGACTTTGCGCCGCGACCGTGCTGGTCGAGCGGGGGATGCCGGTCCAGGTGCTGGACAGCGGTCGGGCGGGCGACGGCGCAAGCTGGCTGGCCGGAGGGATGCTGGCCCGCTTCGTGGAGGCCGAAAGCGCGCCGCCCGAGGTGGCGCGGCTGGGCGCCGGTGCGGTGGATTGGTGGGCGGCGCGGGTGCCGGGTGTGGTGCGGCGCGGCACGCTGGTCGTGGCTCCGGCGCGCGACATGGCGGAACTGGAGCGCTTCGCCGCCCGCACCATCGGCCATGCGCGCATCGGTGCAGACCGGATCGCGGCGCTGGAGCCGGATCTGGCGGGCCGCTTCGCCTGCGCGCTGCACTATGCCGAAGAGGCGCATCTGGACCCGCGCGTTGCCTTGCAGGCTCTGGCGGACCGTCTGCAAGAGCGCGGTGCGGTGATCCGGTATGGGGCGCCGCCGGTCGGCGGCCGGGTCGAGGTCGACTGCCGGGGAATTGCCGCGCGTGACATCTTGCCCGGCCTGCGCGCCGTGCGAGGCGAGATGCTGTTGCTGCGCTGCCCGGAGGTGACGCTGACCCGGCCGGTGCGCCTGCTGCATCCGCGGTTTCCGGTCTATCTGGTGCCGCGCGGCGACGGGCTCTACATGGTCGGGGCCACGATGATCGAAACCGATGCAACCGGCCCCATCACCCTGCGCAGCGCGACCGAGCTGATGTCGGCGGTCTTTGCGATTCATCCCGGCTTTGCCGAGGCAGCCGTGGTGGAGATGGGCAGCGGCCTGCGACCGGCCTGGCCCGACAACCAGCCGCGCGTCACGCGTGCAGGCGGCCGGTTGCACCTGAACGGGCTGTATCGCCATGGCTTCCTGACTGCCCCGGCGCTGGCCGGGCAATTGGCCGATCTGCTTGTGCGGTCATCTCACCAGGAGCCCGCCGATGCGCATTGATCTGAACGGCAGTCCAACCGAGATCGCCGCCCGCACCCTGGCCGAGGCGCTGTGCGAACTCGGCTATGGCGCAAGCGCGATTGCCACCGCGCTGAACGGCAGCTTCGTGCCGGCGACGGCACGGGCCCGGACGCCGCTGCGCGAGGGCGACCGGGTCGAGGTGCTGGCCCCGATGCAGGGAGGTTGAGATGAAGCTGCACGACGTTCTGCGCGACTCGCGCCTGATGCTTGGCACGGCGCAATACCCCTCGCCGCGGGTGCTGAGCGATGCCATCGCCGCCTCGGGGTGCGGGGTGGTCACGGTGTCGCTGCGGCGCGAGATTGCCGGAGAGCCGGGCGCAAACGGTTTCTGGCCGCTGATCAAGGCCACGGGCGCGCGCATCCTGCCCAACACCGCGGGCTGCCATTCGGTGCAGGAGGCAGTCACCACCGCCCGGATGGCGCGTGAGGTCTTTGGCACCGACTGGATCAAGCTCGAGGTGATCGGCAATGCCGACACGTTGCAACCCGATCCCTTCGCGCTGGTCGAGGCGGCGCGCATCCTGTGTGCCGAGGGCTTTGCGGTCTTTCCCTACACGACCGAGGATCTGATCGTGGCCGAACGCCTGCTGGAGGCCGGATGCCGGGTGCTGATGCCCTGGGGTGCGCCGATCGGTTCGGGTCGCGGCCTGCGCCATGCGGATGCGCTGGCCGCGCTGCGTGGCCATCTGCCGGATGTGCCGCTGATCATTGATGCCGGGATCGGGGCGCCCAGCCATGCGGCACTTGCGATGGAAATGGGCTATGACGCGGTGCTTGTGAACACCGCCGTCGCCAGGGCGGGCGATCCGGTGGCCATGGCACGCGCCTTCCGGCATGCGGTAGAGGCGGGGCGGCTGGCCCATGAGGCCGGGCTGATGCCGCCCCGCGACTTTGCGGTGCCCTCGACCCCGGTGCTGGGCATCGCCGACCTGCGCCCGGGGGCGCGGGCATGACCCTGCCGCGGTTCTATCCGGTGCTGCCCGATGCCGCGATGATCGCCCGGCTGGTGCCGCTGGGCCTGCGGCTGGTGCAGTTGCGTTTCAAGGGAGATCCGGCGGCGATACCGACGCAGATTGCCCAGGCGCGGTCTGTCTGTGCCCGGCATGGGGCGCAGCTTGTGGTCAACGATCATTGGCAGGCGGCGCTGGATCAGGGGGCCGATTTCATCCACCTGGGCCAGGCCGACCTCGATACCGCCGATACCGCCGCCATCGCCCGCGCCGGGGCACGGCTGGGCATATCCACCCATGACCGGGCCGAGCTTGACCGCGCACTTGCCCTGTCTCCGGCCTATGTCGCCCTGGGCCCGATCTGGCCGACGCGGCTCAAAGAGATGCCCTGGCGGCCGCAGGGGCCCGAAAAACTGACGCGCTGGAAAACGCGGATCGGGGATATTCCGCTGGTGGCGATCGGCGGCCTGACGCCGGAACGCCTGCCCGAGGTGTTTGCTGCCGGGGCCGACGTGGCGGCGGTGGTCACCGATCTGGTCGCGGCAGCCGACCCCGAGGCGCAGACCCGCCGCTGGATTCAGGCCATGCGGCGCTTTCCATGAACCGGTATCTCCGCCAGATGCAGGTGTCCGGCGTCGGCGTCAGCGGGCAGGTGCGGCTGGCCGCGGCGCATGTGCTGATCGTCGGGGCCGGCGGGCTTGGCTGCGCGGTGATCCCGGCGCTGGCCGCGGCGGGCGTGGGGCGGCTGACGATCGTCGACCCGGATCGCGTGGCGCCGAGCAACCTGCACCGGCAGACGCTTTACACCACCGGCGATCTGGGCCAGCCCAAGGCCGGCATCGCCGCCGCCCGTGCCAGGGCGCTGAATCCCGAAGGCCGGGCCACAGGCCTGACGCTGCGTCTTGATCCGGCCAATGCCCCGGCGCTGGTGGCCAGTGCCGACCTGGTGGTGGATGCCGCCGACAGCTTTGCCGTGACCTATACGCTCTCGGATCTCTGCCGCGCGCAGGGCCGACCGCTGATTGCGGCCTCGGTCCTGGGGCGGGCGGGCTATGCCGGAGGGTTCTGCGGCTGCGCCCCCGGCTATCGCGCGGTGTTCCCCGACCTGCCGGCGCAGGTTGACAGCTGCGCCAGTGCCGGCGTGCTGGGGCCGGCGGTTGCGGTGCTGGGTGCGGTGCAGGCGCAGATGGCGGTTTCGGTGCTGATCGGGCTGGAGCCGAGCCCGCTGGGCCGGATGGTCACGCTGGACATGGGCAACTGGCGCTTCGGCGGCTTCGACTTTCAGGATGCCGCCGATGTCGAGGGCTTCGGCTTTGTCGCGTCCTCGCAGATCGGCGACGGGGATACGGTGATCGACCTGCGCCCGCAGGGCAGCGTGCGGGCCCTGCCGATGGCGCAGGCGGTGGCTCCGGCCGATCTGGCCGACTGGCCGATCCCGGAGGGGCGGGTGGTGCTGTGCTGCTCCAGCGGCCTTCGGGCCTGGCGCGGCGCTCAGGTGCTGGCGGCGCGCGGGGCCCGGGCGCTGGCCTTGCTGGCGGACGGGCAATGAGCGTTCTGCTGGTCGCCGGGCTAGACAGTTCCACCGGGGCCGGGCTGGCGCGCGATCTGGCAGTGATGGCCGATCTCGGGATCACCGCTCGGCTGGCGGCAACGGCGGTGACGGCGCAGGATGCGGCGGGGGGCTGCGCCGTGCAGCCGGTTTCGGCCGAGATGGTTGCGGCCCAGATCCGCGCCGCGGGTCCGCTGCGTGCGGCCAAGCTGGGCATGCTGGCCAATGCAGAGATCGTCCGGGCGGTTGCGGACACCCTGCCCGAACTGCCCTTCGTGCTGGATCCGGTCCTGGCGACCAGCGCCGGGGTGCGCCTGCTGGATGACGCCGGGCGCGCGGCGCTGATCCGATGGCTGATCCCGCGGGCCACCCTCGTCACGCCGAACCTGCCCGAGGCCCTTTGCCTGACCGGGCTTGCGAGCAATGCAGACAGCCAGTCACTCGCCGCCGGTTTCTTCGCCATGGGGGCGCGGGCGGTCTTGCTGAAAGGTGGCCATGCGGGCGGGGCAGAGGCTGTCGATTGGCTCCTGCGCCCGACCGCGCCGCCTCTGGGCTTTGCGGCCGCGCGGAAACCCGGCTGTCGGCGCGGCACCGGCTGCACCCTGGCCAGCGCCATCGCTGCCCATCTGGCCCGCGGCGCAGATCTGCCCACGGCCTGCGGGCTGGCGAAACGCTATCTTGCCGACTGGTTCTGAACCGGCGCGCCGCGGCCCGCTTTCGGCTTCATCTGCCGCCATGATCGCGCTATAGACGCCGCATTCGGACTACCGGTCGCGGCCTACCCGGTCAAAACAAGGACATCGGCATGAAAACCATCGTGATCTGCTCCGGCGGACTGGATTCGGTATCGCTGGCGCACAAGGTGGCGGCCGAGGATCAACTGCTTGGTCTTCTGTCGTTCGACTACGGCCAGCGCCACCGCAAGGAACTGGACTTTGCCGCGGCCTGCGCCAGGCGTCTGAACGTGCCGCATCAGATCATCGACATTCGCGCCATCGGGCAAGGCCTGACCGGCTCGGCCCTGACCGACGCCATCGCGGTGCCCGACGGGCATTATGCCGAGGAAACCATGCGCATCACCGTGGTGCCGAACCGCAACGCCATCATGCTGGCCATCGCCTTCGGGATCGCCGCGGCGCGCGGGGCGGATGCGGTTGCCACGGCGGTGCATGGCGGCGACCATTTCATCTATCCCGACTGCCGCCCCGGTTTCATAGATGCCTTCCAGACAATGCAGCGGCACGCCCTGGACGGCCATGCCGACATCACCCTGCTGGCGCCCTATGTGCATGTGGCGAAATCGGCCATCGTCGCCGATGGCGCGCGCCACGGCACGCCATTTGAACAGACCTGGTCGTGCTACAAGGGTGGCGAGGTGCATTGCGGGCGTTGCGGCACCTGCGTCGAGCGGCGCGAAGCCTTCGATCTGGCGGGTATCGCCGACCCCACGGTCTATGCCGATGCCGATTACTGGCGTGAAGCGGTGCGGCGGGGGGCGGTGTGATGTTCAAGATCAGCAAGGAATTCCACTTTTCCGCCTCACATCAGTTGTGCCGTATGCCGTCCGGGCATCAATGCGCCCGGCTGCATGGCCACAATTACATCGTGGTGGTCGAACTGGCCGCTGCGGAACTGGATGCCTGCGGCTTTGTGCGCGACTACCAGGAACTGGCGCCGTTCAAGCAGATGCTGGACGACCGGTTCGATCATCGGCATCTGAACGAGGTGCTGGGCCATGATGCGGTGACCGCCGAGTTTCTGGCCCGGCATTTCTATGACTGGTGCAAGGCGCGCTGGACAGAGACGGCAGCGGTGCGGGTGAGCGAGACGCCGAAAACCTGGGCGGAGTTCCGGCCGTGACCGCCGCTGTTGCGCAGGACATCCGCGTCAGCGAGATCTTCGGGCCGACGATCCAGGGCGAAGGCGCGCTGATCGGCCAGCCCACCGTCTTCGTCCGAACCGGCGGCTGCGATTATCGCTGCGTCTGGTGCGACAGCCTGCATGCCGTGGACAGCCGGTTCCGTGCCGACTGGGTGCCGATGCAGCCCGCCGCGGTGATGGAGCGGGTGCGTGCGCTTTCGGGCGGCCTGCCGGTGATGGTGTCGCTATCGGGCGGCAATCCGGCAATCCAGCCCCTGGGCCGGCTGATCGCAGCGGGAAAGGCCGAAGGCTACCGCTTTGCGCTGGAAACCCAAGGGTCGGTGGCCCGGGACTGGTTTGCCGATCTGGACGTTCTGGTGCTGAGCCCGAAACCGCCGTCGAGTGCGATGACAACCGACTGGGGAGCGCTGCGGGCCTGCGTGGACGCTGCTGCGTCGGGGCCGCGCATCGTGCTGAAATTCGTGGTGTTCGACGCAGCGGATTATGCCTATGCCCGCGATGCTGCCGCGCGGTTTCCCGACCTGCCGGTCTATCTGCAACCGGGCAATCACACCCCACCCGGACCGCAGGACGACGACGCCCGCATCGACACCGAGGGCATCCTGCTGCGCCTGCGCTGGCTGGTCGACCGGGTGGTCGCCGACCGGTGGTTTGCGGCGCATGTGTTGCCGCAACTGCACGTGCTGATCTGGGGCAACAAACGCGGTGTCTGACCGCGAAGGAGACTGCCATGACCGACAACATCTACAAGAACCTCACGCAACTGGGCAGCGCCACGCCGCTGCCGCAGCACCCCGACGAAGCCGTGCTTGAGAGGGTGGCCAACCCACAGGCCGGTACCGCCTATTGCGTGCGGTTTACCGCCCCCGAATTCACCTCGCTCTGCCCGATGACCGGCCAGCCCGACTTTGCCCATCTGGTGATCGACTATGTGCCGGGACAATGGCTGGTCGAAAGCAAATCGCTCAAGCTCTACCTCGGGTCATTCCGCAATCACGGCGCGTTTCACGAGGATTGCACCGTTTCGATCGGTCGACGCCTGGTTGAATTCCTGGCTCCGGAATGGCTGCGCATCGGCGGGTATTGGTATCCGCGCGGCGGCATCCCGATCGACGTGTTCTATCAGACCGGGCCCATGCCCCAGTCAGTCTGGATTCCGGATCAGGGCGTGGCGACCTACCGCGGGCGCGGCTGATCGCGGCCCAGCCTGACGGGCGAGAGCCCTGACGGATCGGCCGGGTGCAGCCGGGCCTTGTGGCGGCCTGCGGGGCAGGGGCCGAAACCGTCGCCACGGCCTGGTCTCAGGCCCATTCCTCCTCGAGGATCAGCGCGTCGAGATCGAGACGCTGGCGCCAACCGCGCAGGGCCAGTTCCGGCTGCTCGAACAGGCTGTCGACATGGCCCACGCAGAGATAGGCGACGATCTCGACATGCGGGGGGATGTGCAGGATCGCGGCCAGATCGGCGGGCCGAAAGATGCTGACCCAGCCGACGCCAATGCCTTCGGCCCGCGCGGCCAGCCAGAGATTCTGCACGGCGCAGACCGTCGAGTAGAGGTCCATTTCGCGCTGGTGGGTCCGGCCGATGACCACCTTGCCACCGCGTGTGCGGTCGCAGGTGACGCAGATATTCAGCGGAGCGTTGAGGATGCCTTCCAGCTTCAGCGCCCGATAGCGCTGCTGACGCTCGCTTTCGAACATGTCCGCCGCCTCGGCATTGGCGGCGGCAAAGGCGGCATGGACCTGCGCGCGGCGCTTCGGGTCGCGGATCAGGATGAAGTTCCACGGCTGCATGAAACCCACCGAAGGCGCGGCATGGGCCGCCTCAAGCACCCGGCGCAACACCGCGGGGTCGATCGGGTCGGGGCGGAATTCGTTGCGCACATCGCGCCGGCTGGCGATGATGTCGTAGAGCGACTGGCGCTCGGCCGCAGAGAAGACCCGCGCCGGGCCTGGAGCGACCGGATCCGGTTCCGTGGGGGCCGGTGCTGCTGCGCCCCGGGGGGCATCCGGGCCTGGTGTGACTGGGTCGTGTGCGGTCATTCTGAACCTCGCAGTGACAGGCGCCGCCCCGTCTTCCAAACGGTCGGCTGTCCTGTCAGGCCGGTCTTCTGGCTCCGGTTCACTCGACCCAGGCGCCTTCCCGGGTTTCCCCAGTGGCAACTGCCTGTCGTCCCCGTTACAGCGGCGGGCCCGCGCCGGATTTGCACCGGCTTCCCGATTCTCCCTCGAAAGGGCACCTGACGGACGAAGGCTTAGCAGAAAGATCCCGGCGCACAATGGCCTGGCATCCGCGAGCCCGGCAGCAGGGGAAAGGTGGGCAAGGCCGGGGCTTTTCCGTGGCCGGCCGGCCGGCCCGTCTCAGCAGGCCGGGTATCGCCCGATACCGCCCAACCGGCTGGCGCAGGACCGCAACGCCATGCAACCTCGCAGCCATCCAGGGCGCAGGAGGCGCCCGACCAGCCC
>JAKALB010000133.1 GCA_021813365.1 Pseudomonadota bacterium
CGACGGTGCGGATCGTGTCGGTGGTCGCCGTATTATTAAAGACGCCGACTCTGATCGCCTCGGTCTATGGCATGAACTTCCGGACCATGCCGGAGCTCGACTGGCACCTGGGCTATCCCCTGGCCCTGGCCCTGATGGTCGCCTCGGCCCTGATCAGCTGGGGCATCTTCAAATGGAAGAAATGGCTGTGAGCGAAGGCTTCCGTTTTCACCTTGCCGCAAATATCCTCGGGGGGGCCGGGGGGCGAAGCGCCCCCGGGGCCCGCCGCAATTCCTCTCTCATCCTCTGGGCCTGACATGAAGATCACCAGACTCGAAACCTTCGGCAATGAATTCGTCACCTTCACCCGCGTGACGACCGAGGATGGCGCCACCGGCTGGGGTCAGTTGTCGACCTATAACGCCGACATCACGACCGAAGTCTTCCACCGTCAGGTCGCACGCCATGCGCTGGGCACCGATCCGGCCGAACTGGAGGACACGCTGCGCCGCATCCAGGAACGCGAACACAAGTTTCCGGGCTCCTATCTGCGGCGGGCGCAGGCCGGGCTCGACACGGCAATCTGGGATTGGCGCGGCAAGGCGGCGGGCCTGCCCGTGACCAGCCTTCTGGGCGGCAGCCCGGGCCGGCTGCGCGCCTATGCCAGTTCGATGAAACGCGACATCACCCCCGAAGACGAGGCGGCGCGGTTCGTGAAACTGCGCGATGCCAAGGGTTTTACCGCCTTCAAATGGCGGGTCGGCGCCGAATGCGGCCGCGACCAGGATGAATGGCCGGGCCGAACCGAGGCGGTGGTGCCGGTCGTGGCCAGAGCCCTGGGCGAGGGGATCGACAAGCTGGTCGACGGCAATTCCTGCTATTCGCCCCGCCGTGCGATCGAAGTGGGTCGGATCCTGCAAGACAATGGCATCGCACATTTCGAAGAGCCCTGCCCCTACTGGGAATACGACCAGACCGCCGAAGTCCGCGCCGCACTGGACATCGACGTGGCGGGGGGCGAGCAGGACTGCGAGTTTTCCAGCTGGCGGCTGATGATCGAACACCAGGCGGTCGACATCCTCCAGCCTGACGTGATGTATCTGGGCGGCATCGCCCGTACGCTGGAAGTCTGCCGGATGGGTGAACGCGCAGGGCTGCCGGTCACGCCGCATTCCGCAAACCTGAGCCTGGTCACCATGTGCACGATGCACCTGCTGCGCGCGATCCCGAATGCGGGAAAATACCTGGAATTCTCGATCGAGGGGCCGGATTACTACCCCTGGCAGGACGGCCTGTTCCTGGGCAACCCCTATGCGATCGACGATGGATGCGCCACCGTGCCTGACGCCCCCGGTTGGGGCGTCGAGATCAACCCCGATTTCCTGGCCCGTGCCACCTACAGGAGCTCCGAACTGTGACCCGCACCATCCTGATCACGGGCGCCGGTTCCGGCATCGGCCGCGCCACCGCCCGCGCCTTTCTGGCCGACGGCTGGGCTGTCGGCCTGCTCGGCCGCCGACGAGAGGCGCTGGAAGAAACGGCAAGCGGCGCGAAGGCGCTGATCCTGCCCGCCGACGTGACGATCCCTGCCGAGGTGGACGCAGCCTTTGATCGTGCCATGCGGGAATGGGGGCGGCTCGACGTTCTGTTCAACAACGCCGGCATCTCGGCCAAGGCAGCGCCGATCGACGAAATCGCGGTCGCCGATTGGCTGGACGTGCAGAACACCAACATCACCGGGGCTTTCCTGTGCGCCCGAGCCGCCTTCGGCCGGATGCGCGCCCAGTCGCCGCAGGGGGGGCGGATCATCAACAACGGTTCGATTTCGGCGCATGTGCCGCGACCGGGGTCTGCGCCCTACACCATGTCGAAACATGCCGTCACCGGGCTCACCCGGACGCTGGCGCTCGACGGGCGACGGTTCAACATCGCCTGCGGGCAGATCGACATCGGCAATGCGCTGACCGAGATGGCGGCGGGCTTCACAAAGGGTGTGACGCAGGCCGACGGCAGCGTGAAGGTCGAGGCCGTGATGGATGTGGTCCATGTGGCCCAGGCGGTGCTGCACATGGCCCGCCTGCCGCTGGAGGTGAACGTGCCGTTCATGACCATCATGGCCCGCGACATGCCCTATATCGGGCGCGGCTGACCTCAGGGCTTGCAGTACAGCCCGTAAAGCGTCTGGATCAGTTCGCGCGCATAGGGATGCGCGATGTCATAGACGATGGTCTTGCCTTCGCGTTCCGCCGTCACCAGACCATCCTGTCGCAGTCGTGCCAGGTGCTGGCTGACCGCAGCCTGCCGCGCGCCGATCTTCTCCTCGATCTCGCGCACGGTCTTGGGCCCGGTGGAAAGGTGACACAGGATCATCAGCCGCTGCGCGTGGCTGAGCGCCTTCAGCAGCGCCGCGGCCGCTTCGGCCTGGTCGGCCATGCGCAGCACAACTTCGACCGGCGCGATTTCGGGAGGGTTCGGATTGTCCAACGCCATCACGGGTTCAGTCCATGTCATATGCAGCTTGTCGCATACCTAGCACAGCCGGATGAACATGGCGAGAGCCGCGACCATTCGCCCCGAAATTCGCGCCTCACTCGCCCCGTGCGCGAAAGCGTGCGCCCGCAAGGATCGTGACGGCCGCATGCAGGACAATCAGGCCCGCCAGGCCGAACAGTGGCACCCAGGCCTGCATTGCGTTCAGGAAATGCAGCATTGCCGGCCCTCCCACCTCTGGAAACCAATTGTCCCTTGATCAGAAACAATTGCGGCGAAATCTGGGCAGAACTGCCGGAATCTGTCGTGACGCGCTGAAATTATCGTGATTTTCTCGGCCCGTATCCGCAAGCGAGAGTCGCCATGCCGCAAAGATTGTCTGCCTTCAACGCACCCGGCCGGTTCTGGCGCGGGAATCTGCACACCCACTCCACCCGGTCCGACGGGGTGTTGACCCCGGAAGAGGTCTGCCGGCGGTATCGCGACGAAGGATATGATTTCCTGGCGCTGACCGATCATTTCGTGGGCCGCTTCGACTACCCCATCGTCGACACGCGACCATTCCGGACCAACAGTTTCACCACGATCCTGGGGGCGGAACTGCATTCCGGGGCGATGCGGAACGGAGAGTTGTGGCACATCCTGGCGGTCGGGCTGCCGGAAAGCTTTGCCCCCTCCAACACCCCAGGCTTCGTGCCGGTGGAGGATCAGGAGACCGGGGCCGAGATCGCGGCACGGGCGGTGGCAGCGGGGGCTTTCGTGGCGATCGCCCATCCGCAGTGGTCGGGGCTGACCATGGAGGACGCGCGGAGCCTGGCGCCGATCGCCCATGCGGTGGAAATCTACAACCATGGCTGCGCGGCAGGATGTGACCGGCCGGACGGGTTCATCCATGCCGACCAGCTGCTGACCGAGGGGCACCGCCTGACCCTGATCGCGACCGATGACGCCCATTTCAGCGAACCGGACCATTTCGGCGGCTGGGTCATGGTCAAGGCGGAGGCAAACGAACCCGAGGCCCTGCTGGCGGCCCTGAAACGGGGCGATTTCTACTCCAGTCAGGGGCCGGAGCTGAGGGATGTGCGGATCGAGGGCGACCGGCTGGTGGTGGAGTGCTCGGCCGTGCAGTCGATCGTGGCGATCGGCTGGGGAACCGGGGCGAAGGCGGTGCATGGGCATTCGCTGACCCGGGGCGAAGTGCCTCTGGAACGGCTGAACAACTCGCCCTGGGTGAGGGCGGCGGTGATCGATCATGCCGGAAAGCGGGCCTGGTCGAACCCGATCTGGGTGGAAGGGCCCCTGGCCGGGAATCCTCGGGTGCGGTGAGGCCCAGTGGAGGCAGCGGGGGGGGGGGGCAGCGAGGCTTAACACGCGCGGGACTCTTGGCAACATATTGATTCTGCGCACTTTCGAATTTTCTGTTCGGAAAGTGTTAACCATGAATCGCCCCCCCATGGGCGTGCGCCGGGCCAACTGCCGGCCGGATCGAACGGGCCGCGCGCCGCCCCGACCCCGACCCTGACCCCCGACCCCCGACCCTGACCGCCGCCCGGTGCAGCCCGGGAAATCCCGGACACCCGCCACGAAAGCGTGCGCAGCCCGCCCCGAAAAGGTCCGGTTTGGCCGAAAGGCTGCGGGCCTGATCAACGCGCGGCGCAGGGGATGCGCCTTGTCCCAGGGTGGAAGACTTGCAGGAACAAATGAGTGCCTCACGGCCGGGCCCCTTGCTGGGCCTGGTTTCGGCCTGGATACTGTCGGGATGTTCGCTGATGGATGCGATGCACACGGCGGCGGTCTATGACCGATTGAGCGTCGCGAATGTGATCGACGGGCCGGTGACGGACCCGGCGGCCGTGGCGCTGCGGACAGGTCAGGCGACCTACACGGGGCTGGGCACGGTCACGGCCTCGGACGGGACGGTGGCCACCGCCTTTCTGGGCGATGCCACATTCAATGTGGATTTCGACAGCGACAGCGTGAGCGGCAACATCGCGATGTACAGCGCCACGGGCGGGATGGACCCGGACACCGACCCGCAGGCCTTCTTCGATCAGGTCGAGGCCGACCCCGAAACCTTCCTGCTGTCGATGGATTCGGCGGCCGGCACGGTGAACCTGTCGGGCGGCAGCATCGTCGGCGCGGGCTTTACCCTTGACGCCAGCAGCGCACCGCTGACCACCAACGGCACGACCGTCGTGGTGACCGGCGGCACGGTGACGGGCGAGTTCACCGGGGCAGACGCCAACGGGGTTCGCAGCACCGGATCAACGGTGACAGGCACAGTCGACGGTGCGCCGGCCACGGACATGGCGGTGTATTTCGCGGGCGCCGAATAGGACCGGCCCGGCCGGAACCCTAGAGCCCCAGCTTTTGCGCCACCATCTGGTTCACGACGGCGGGATTGGCCTTGCCGCCGGTCGCCTTCAGCACCTGGCCGGTGAACCAGCCGGCCAGCTTGGCATTGACCTTGGCCTTTTCGACCTGATCGGGGTTGGCCGCGATCAGCGCATCCAGTGCGGCCTCGATCGCGCCGGTGTCGGTGACGGCCTTCATGCCGTGCCTGGCCGCCTGTTCGGCGGGATCGCCGCCTTCGATCCACAGAATCTCGAACAGATCCTTGGCCATCTTGCCGGTGATTTCCCCCCTGGTCAGCAGATCCAGCATCCCGCCCAGCTGCGCGGCCGAAACCGGGCTTGCGGCAATGGACCTGCCCTCCTTGTTCAGGCGGCCGAACAGTTCGTTGATGACCCAGTTGGCGGCGATCTTGCCATCGCGGCCGGCAGCCACCGCTTCAAAGAAGGCGGCGGCATCCAGTTCGGCGGTCAGCACATTGGCGTCGTAATCGGTCAGGCCGAAATCGGCCATGAAGCGGGCCTTCTTGGCATCAGGCAGTTCGGGCATCCTGGCGGCGATGTCGTCGACCCAGGCCTGGTCGATTTCCAGCGGCAGCAGGTCGGGATCGGGGAAGTAGCGGTAATCATGCGCTTCCTCCTTCGAACGCATCGAGCGGGTTTCGCCCCTGTCGGCATCGTAGAGCCGGGTTTCCTGGATGATCTCGCCGCCGTCCTCCAGAATCGCGATCTGGCGGCGGGCCTCGTAGTCGATGGCCGCCTGGATGAAGCGCAGCGAATTCATGTTCTTGATCTCGCAGCGGGTGCCCAGGTGGGAAAAGTCCTGGGTGGCCTGATAACGTTCGTAATCGCCCGGCCTGCAGACCGAGACATTGACATCGGCGCGCAGGTTGCCGTGCTGCATGTCGCCATCGCAGGTGCCGAGGTAGCGCAGGATCTGGCGAAGCTTCGACACATAGGCTGCGGCCTCTTCCGGGCTGCGGATGTCGGGGCGGGAAACGATCTCCATCAGCGCCACGCCGGTGCGGTTGAAGTCGACGAAGGACATGGTGGGATCCATGTCGTGGATCGACTTGCCGGCGTCCTGCTCCAGATGGATCCGCTCGATGCGGACCTTGCGTGCCAGGCCGGGGCCCATTTCGACCAGCACTTCGCCTTCGCCCACCAGCGGGTGGTAGAGTTGCGAGATCTGATAGCCCTGCGGCAGGTCGGGGTAGAAGTAGTTCTTGCGGTCGAAGGCCGAGGTCAGGTTGATCCTGGCCTTCAGGCCAAGGCCGGTGCGGACGGTCTGTTCGACGCAGAATTCGTTGATGACCGGCAGCATCCCGGGCATGGCGCAATCGACGAAGGAGACGTTCGAATTGGGTTCCGCCCCGACACGGGTCGAAGCGCCGGAGAAAAGCTTGGCCTGGCTGGCAACCTGGGCATGGATTTCCATGCCGATCACCAGCTCCCAATCGCCCTTGGCGCCAGAGATCACCTTGGCCCTGGGGGCCGTATAGGTCACGTCAAGCATCGCGCTTCCCCTTGCTGATGCGGCTTCTTTAGGGGCTGCGCGGGCGCGGGGCAAGGTGAGGCGCGGCAAAATCCCGCCGATGGGCGGCGCCGCCGGGGGCGAACGGTTGTCAGGCGGGCGGCAATCGGCTGTCTGCACCCGGTTCAACCACGGGTGGCGGGCCTTTGATCGGACGGATGACGAGCGCGGTGGTGCTGGGCTTGGGGCTGGCGGGTTGCACACCCGAGGCGCTGCCGTTCGCGCTGCCCGCCTCCGGCGAGCTGCCCGCGCTGCCCTGGGACGGGCAGCCCGAGGCCGGGGCCTGGACCACGGCGACGCTGATGGCGGTGCGGGCGCAGGACGGCGCGCTGGCGGGCCGGGTGCCGGCGGATGTCGGTGCGCTCTGCCCGGGATATGAAACCGGATCGATGGCCGAGCGGCGGGCGTTCTGGGTGGCGCTGGTGGCCCTGACCGCCGGCAAGGAAAGCCGGTTCGACCCTTCGGTCATCGCGCCGGGCGGCTATGTGGGGTTGATGCAGATCTCGCCGCGCACGGCCAGGGCCGCGGGATGTGGCGCGGTCTCGCCGGCGGAACTCCAGGATGGCGAGAACAACCTGTTCTGTGCGGTGCAGCTGATGGCGGGTCATGTGGCGCGTGATGGCCAGGTTCTGGGCCCGCAGGGCAACCGCGGCATCGGGCGGGACTGGATGCCGTGGCGCGGGGCCGCGATGCAGAGCGAAAGCGCGGACTGGCTGAAACGCCAGGGGTATTGCCAGTAGGCCGCAGGCGGGATCGGTGGTTCGCCGGTCCCACGCCGGCGCCGCACCCGCCCAAGGCCCGGCGCCGGGGGGTTTCACACCCCCCGGACCCCCGGTGGGATATTTGCGGCAAGATGAAAGCAGATCCGCAGGCCAGTCTTTCATCTTGCCCCAAATATCCCGGGGGGAGGCGAAGCCGGGGGGCAGCGCCCCCACCCATCCGAGGCGGCGCGCAATCGGGGCCGGGACGGAACGTCGACCGAGGCCATGCGGCTTTCGCCGGGTCGGCTGTCACAGCGTGGCGACCAGGGCTTCAAGCTGGTCGGCGGCCATGCCCCAGCCGCTGTGAAAGCCCATCGCGTCATGGGCCCTGGCCTCCTGCGGCGTGCGGTGGCGGGCCACGGCGCGATAGCGGGTGCCGCTGCCGTCGGGGTCGAAGGTCAGGATGGCGGCAAAGCCCAGCCCGGCGCCGCCGGACGCCGCAGGTTCCATGGGCGCGAAATCTTCACCGAGGATGTCGGTGAAGACGAGCTTCCGCTGCGGGACGACTTCCAGAAACGCGCCTTCGTTCGGCACCTTCTCGCCTGCGGGACCGTTCATCAGGGTGAAGAACCGGCCGCCGGCGCGCAGGTCGACGACGGCTTGCGACACGAACCAGGGTTTCGGGCAGAACCACTGGCAGATCAGGGCCGGTTCGGTCCAGCAGCGCCAGACCAGGGCGGGCGGGGCCTTCAGGAGGCGGTCCAGCACCAGATCGCGGGTGGGATCAATCTTCATCGGCTGCATCCCTCTGCAATGTGTCGAGCAGGTCTTCCAGGCGGTCGGTGCGCGCCTGCCAGATCGCGCGCTGCCTGGCCATCCAGTCCATCGTCGCCGCCAGCGTTTCGGGGCGGGCCCGGCAAAGCCGCCGGCGCCCCCGCCTTTCGGTGGCAATCAGACCCGAGCCCTCCAGCACCGACAGGTGGCGCAGGATGGTGGGCAGCGCCATGCCCGTGGGTCGGGCCAGCTCGCTGACCGGCAGCGGCCCCTGCCCCAGCCGCGCCAGCATGGCACGGCGCGTGGGATCGGACAGGGCCCGGAAGATCAGATCGAGGTCGGGATCATGCCTGGCCATGACGTCAGATATCCCGGGCGGGGCGGGTCGGGCAAGGAAAAAGTGAGTCATATGGCTAAGTGATCAGGTGCCGGAGGGATGATTTTCAAATCCGGGGGGAGAGTATTTTCGGTCCGGGCGTGGAATGATCCCGCCCTTCGGCTTGGCCGGGCGGACCCCCTCTGCTAGCGTTTCGGGGCAGACCAGGAGGCCAGAATGATCCAGACCCCGCGCGTGACCCGACACGGATTGCAGGTGGACGAGGTTCAGATC
>JAKALB010000134.1 GCA_021813365.1 Pseudomonadota bacterium
CGGGCCATTGGATTGCCCGAACTGCACGCGCTGACGCCGCCCCTGGCGGTGCTGCAGGACCGCGGGGTGAAAGGGGCTCTGGTCACCGACGGCCGCATGTCGGGGGCCAGCGGCAAGGTGCCCGCCGCGATCCATGTCAGTCCCGAGGCCGCCGCCGGTGGCCCGCTGGCCCGGGTGCGGGACGGCGACATGATCCGGCTTGACGCCGTGGCCGGCACGCTCGAGGTTCTGTCCGCGGATTTCGCGGCGCGGCCGCCGGTCGTGGCCGACCTGTCGGCCAATGGCCACGGCACCGGGCGCGAGATGTTCGAAACCTTCCGCCGCATGGTCGGCCCGGCCACCGCCGGGGCCAGCGCGCTGTATTGAAAGGCCTGCCATGACCCCCGCCGAACAATCGCTGAAAGCCGCCGAGATCTGCCGTCTGGCGCCAGTCGTGCCGGTGATCGTGGTCGATGACCTGGCGCATGCCCTGCCCCTGGCCCGCGCCCTGGTGACGGGCGGGCTGCCCGCGCTAGAAGTGACCCTGCGCACCCCGGTCGCGCTGGATGCGATCCGGGCCATGGCCGAGGTGCCGGGCGGCGTCGTGGGCGCGGGCACGCTGCTGACGCCCGCCGACGTAAAGGCCGCCAAGGCGGCCGGCGCGCAATTCGGGGTTTCGCCCGGCGCGACGGATCGGCTGCTGGATGCCTGTGCCGAACATGACCTGCCCCTGCTGCCGGGCGCGGCCACGGCCAGCGAGATCATGGCGCTGCTGGAAAAGGGCCACAGCGTGCAGAAGTTCTTTCCTGCCGAGCAGGCGGGCGGCGCGGCCTATCTCAAGGCGATCGGCGCGCCCCTGCCGCAGGTCATGTTCTGCCCCACCGGCGGAATCGGCCTGAAGAATGCCCGCGATTACCTGACCCTGGGCAATATCCTGTGCGTGGGCGGGTCCTGGGTGGCGCCCAAGGATGCGCTGGCGGCGGGCGACTGGGCCAGGATCACGGCGCTGGCCACCGAGGCGGCGGCGCTGCGACGGTGACACTGCGGGCGATACCACGCGCGTTAAATCACCCAATATTATGATATTACACGATTTTTTTCGCCGACGTTCAGAAACGGTTTACCATGGTCGGGCCAGCCGACGGCGGGCAGGCCCGAAATCCTTCGCAGGATTCTGGAAATTTCACGATGACGACGGACCGCCCCGGCCCGGCGCCTATGCCCCGGCCTGGCGGCCCAGCCTTCCGCCGCGGCGGTGCGGGCGGTCGGGGGTCAGCAGGCCCGCGGTCAGGATCGCGGTCATCGGATGGTCGGGCGCGGCCTCGCCATAGCGCACCAGCAGGGCGCGGATCGCTTCGCGCGGCTCGGCCCCGCCCTTCAGGCTCAAGGCCCAGTCGATGAAGATCGACTTGCATTCGGCCTCGGTGATGCCCTCGATCGCATAGCATTCGCGCACCAGCCCCTTCGGATCGGCTTCTTCGGTCTGCAACACGCGTCTCACCATTCTCCGGGCCCTTGCAAGATGGCGGCGATTTCCGCCTCGGCCCTGGCGGCGGACCGCTGCAAGGCGTCGGTCAGCGCTTCGACCGAGGCCTGTCCGCATTCCCTTAGCAGGAAAGCACGGGCGCCCTCGCCCAGTTTCGCCGGATCAAGGTCGCGATCCGACAGAAGTCGCGATCCGGCCTGCAGGCGCCAGCACAGACGATAGGCCGTCAGCAGCGTCTCGGCCTGGGCCGGGGTGATCTGAGCGGTCTTGCGGCCCGCCTCGATCTGCGCCTCGACCCCGCGCAGCGGGCTGGCGGCGCGGAGCGCGAGGGTCTGGGCCAGCAGCTCGATGTCCAGCAGCTTGCCGGGGCCCAGCTTCGCCTCCCAGGGGGCGGTGCCAGGCCTGGCCTGGGCCAGGCGGGCGCGCATGTCGGCCACATCGGCCAGCACGGTTTCCCCCCGCCCCTTTTCGGCCAGGACCGACCGCCGGATCGCCTCGACCTCGGCGCCCAGGCCGGGATCGCCGGCCAGCACCCGCGCCCGGGTCAGGGCCAGGTGTTCCCAGGTCCAGGCATCGGTGCGCTGATAGCTGTCAAAGCTTTCCAGCGACACCGCAACCGGCCCCTGCCGGCCCGAGGGACGCAGCCGCATGTCGACCTCGTAGAGCCGGCCTTCGGCCGTGGGCACCGACAGGGCGGTGACCAGAGCCTGGGTCAGCCGCGAGAAATAGCTGCGGGTCGGCAGGGGACGGCGACCTTCGGAGACCTCGATGCCGGAGGCGTCGTAGATCATCAGCAGGTCCAGGTCAGACCCGGCGTTCAGCCGCGCGGCACCCAGCGAGCCCATGCCCAGCACGACCGCACCGCGCCCGGGGGGCGGGCCGTGTTTCACGGCAAATTCCGCCACGACCACCGGATAGAGCGCCGCCAGAACCGCCTGCGCCAGATCGGCATAGCTTTTCGCGGCCTCGAACGCGTCGATCAGGCCGCGCAGGTGATGCACCCCGATGCGGAAATGCCACTCCTTCATGAAGACCCGCGCGGCATCGAGCCGCTTTTCATAGTCGGGCAGTTCGGCCAGCCTTGTCGCCAGCAGCCGGGTCAGTTCGGCGGCGCCGGGCCAGGGGGCGAAGAAGCTGCCTCCGATCACCGAATCGAGGACCGGGGCGTGGCGCGACAGGTGCCGGGCCAGAGCCGGCGCGGTGGCGGCGATGTCGATGATCAGGTCGACCAGCTGCGGATTCGCTTCGAACAGCGAAAAGATCTGCACCCCGGCGGGCAGGCCGGCCAGAAACCCGTCCAGAGCCACCAGGGCCTCGTCCGGGTTCTGGGCGCGGGCCAGCCGTTTCAGAAGCTGCGGGCGCAGGCGCCGGAAGATCGCCCGGGCACGGTCGGAGCGCAGCGCCGGATAGGCCTGCCAGCCTTCGACGATGGCCTGGGACTGCGGCGACAGATCGGGGGCATCCTCGGCCTCGCCGGGGGCAAAGAAGCCCTCGGTCAGGGTTTCGACACGCGCGATCCGGTCAAGAAGGTCGCGGCGGAAATCGGCATCGGATTTGCCCAGAAAGGCAGCGATCCGGGCGATCTGATCGGCCGTCACCGGCATCTCATGGGTCTGGGCGTCACCGACCATCTGCAGGCGATGCTCGAGTTCGCGGTGCTGGCGGTAGTCCTGGGTCAGGGTATCGGCCACCTCCTGCGGCACCCAGCCCTTGGCAGCCAGCGCCGCCAGGCCCGGCAGCGTGCCCCGGCAGCGCAGGTCGGCATCGCGGCCCCCGGCGATCAGCTGGCGGGTCTGGGTGAAGAATTCGATCTCGCGGATGCCGCCCTGGCCCAGCTTGATGTCATGGCCCTCGACCCTGACCGCGCCGCGCAGCCCGCGGTGATGGCGGATGCGCAGGCGCATGGCATGGGCATCCTCGATCGCGGCGAAATCCAGGTGCTTGCGCCAGACAAAGGGGGTCAGCGTCTTGAGAAAGCGCGCCCCTGCGGCCAGATCGCCGCCGCAGGGCCGCGCCTTGATCCAGGCGGCGCGTTCCCAGGTGCGGCCCTCGGCCTCGTAATAGGCTTCGGCGAAACCCATCGAGGGGCAAACCGGCGTCACCGCCGCGTCGGGGCGCAGGCGCAGGTCGGTGCGGAAGACATAGCCTTCGGCGGTGACATCGCCGATCAGCGCGGTCATCATGCGCGTCACCCGGATGAAGGCGGCCCGCGCCTCCTGCTCGGCGCCGGCGTAGCGGGTTTCGTCGAACAGGCAGATCAGGTCGATGTCCGAAGAGTAGTTGAGCTCGCCCGCCCCCATCTTGCCCATGGCGAAGGCGACCATGCCGGCTCCGATGGCGGCATCCTCGGCCGCGGCACCGGGCAGTTTGCCGCGACGGATTTCCTCGGCCACCAGGGTGCGGATCGACAGATCGACAGCGCGGTCGGCCAGCGCGGTCAGCGCGCCAGTCACCTGCTCCAGCGGCCAGACGCCGCCCAGATCGGCCAGCGCCACCAGCAGCGCCACGCGCCGCTTGGCCTGGCGCAGCGCGGTGGACAGCCGATCCGGCGCGACCGGGTCCAGCGCCTGCAACTCGGCCTGCAACACCGATTCCGGGGCCTGGGCCAGGGCGGCGCGCAGCCATTCGGCCTCGCGCGTCATCAGCCCGCGCAGATGCGGGCTGCAACCGGCACTTGCGGCCACAAGCCCGCGCAATTCGGGGGCCAGGTCATCGAACTGGCCCGCGATATCCGCCGCCGAGGCGGGATCGAAGGCGATTGGCTGGCGGGTCAGGCGCGCGGCGAAGGGGCTGGTCATGGCCCAGCTTTGCCCGGCCGACGGCCAAGGTCAACGCAGGCATGGCACCGCGTGACGATCCGCCGCCCGGGGGCACAGTCAGGCCCGGCCGCGGCGGCCGCCACGACGGCCGCTGGCGGCCTGGACGGCCGCGGCCGAGGCCTCGGCGAAGGTGGCTCCCGCCTCGACGGATTCCAGCACCTTGGCGAAGCGGATCCATTCGCCACCGTTGGCGTCGTGGTTCATCAGGAAGTTGGCGGCGCGGATCGCCTGCATTTCCTGCAGGCGGACCGGATTCATGATCGCGCTGGTCATGCCCGCGCCAATCGCCATCGGCAGGAAAGCGCCGTTGATCCCATGCCGGTGCGGCAGGCCGAACGAGATGTTCGAGGCGCCGCAGGTGGTATTCACGCCAAGCTCCTCGCGCAGGCGGCGCACCAGGGCAAAGACCTGCTGGCCGGCGCTGGCCATGGCCCCCACCGGCATCACCAGCGGGTCGACCACGATATCATGCGCGGCGATTCCGAAATCGGCCGCGCGCTCCACGATCTTTCTGGCCACGGCAAAGCGCACGTCGGGATCGGGCGAAATGCCGGTGTCGTCGTTGGAAATCGCCACGACCGGCACGTTGTACTTCTTCACCAGGGGCAGGATGCGCTCGAGCCGCTCTTCCTCGCCGGTGACCGAGTTCAGCAGCGGACGGCCCTCGCAAGCCAGCAACCCCGCCTCCAGCGCGGCCGGCACCGACGAATCGATGCACAGCGGCACGTCGACGGTCTGCTGGATGATCTCGATCAGCGCCTTCATCAGCGGCGGCTCGACAAAGTTGTTGTCGGCATAGCGCGGGTCTTCGGCCATCTTGTTGGTGAATACCGCGCCCGAATTCACGTCCAGCACGCTGGCGCCACAGGCCACCTGTTCCAGCGCATCCCTGATGACGGTGTCGAAATTGCCGGCCTCCAGCTCGGCTGCCAGCTTCTTGCGGCCGGTGGGATTGATCCTCTCGCCGATGACGCAGAACGGTTCGTCAAAGCCGATGACGACGGTTTTCGTTTTCGATTCAATGACGGTACGGGTCATCGTTCAACCTATCCTTCAAGAGTTCGCAGGGCGGCCAGCCGCGCCGCCATGTTCGGTGACCCATTGGGCATTGGCCTTGATGCCACCCAGCGGGAAGAAATGCACCTGTTCGATGTTGAAGCCGGGCGTTGCGGCCTTGTGGGCGGCCAGCGCCGACACGAATTCGGTCGGCTCGTAGGGCAGCAGCAGCTTTGTCACATCCTTTGCCCGCTTTTGCAGCACATGCAGGCTGGGGCCGACGCCGCAGGAAATGGCGTATTTGATCAGGGTCTGCAACTTGGCGGGGCCGGCGACGCCGATATGCACCGGCAGCTTCACGCCGGCAGCCGACAGCCTGTTGGCCCAGGCGATCACCGGTTCGGCGTCAAAGCAGAATTGTGTCGCAATCGCCATCCTGGCATCGCTGCGCTCGGAATAGGCCTGCTTCCAGGCCAGCGCCCGCATCACGATGGCATCGCCGCCATCCTTGTCGATGTCCTTGTTGCCCTCGGGATGGCCCGCGACATGCAGCCGGTCGAACCCGTCAAACAGGCCGGTCTCGATCAGTTGCATCGAACTGTCGAATTCGCCCGCGGGCGTGCTGACACCGCCGCCCAGCAACAGGGCCTGGCGCACCCCGGCCTCGCCCCTGTAGCGGGCGATCCAGTCGGCCAGCGTGGCCTTGTCGGGGATGATGCGTGCCGGGAAATGCGGCATCACGTCAAAGCCTTCGCGGGCGATGCGGCGCGCGGTCGCGACCATGTCCTCGATCGGCGTGCCCTCGATATGGGCGATGTAGACCCTGGTTCCCCTGGGCAGAAGGGCGCGGAAATCCTCGACCTTCTCGGCGGTGCGCGGCATCACCTCGATCGAATAGCCGGTCAGGAAATCTTCCAGCGCGGCCGCATTGGCCTCGGTGGCAGGGCCGGACTCGCGGCGAAAATTGAACAGAGCCATGTCGTTCTCCCAGTCAGGCCTTGGACCAGCCATCGGCGGCGATCAGCGCCTTCAGACGCTCGGTGTCGAATTCGGCCTCCAGCCGGGCGGCCTCGGCGGCGGCGACGGATTCGGCGTCGCCCTCGGGGCCGGGGCCTGCGACCTTGCGCCATTCCGCCAGATAGGCATCGGCATCCCTGGCGCCGATCTTCATGGCGCAGCGGTCGATGGCCTGCTCGAAGCGCTCGCTCAGCTTCACCCTGGCGCCGCCGCGGCCGCCGCGCCCGCCACCCACGATGACCTGGGCCGGGATGTCGCGCCAATAGACGATGGTCACTTCCGGCATCGGAACCTCATTTTCTCTGCCCTTCTCATACGGCCTTTTCCCGACATGCAGGGTCGGATTTCGACATGGCCCCATCCGATTCCGACGCCGGTTTGCGACGCGGCCGCACAGGCTGCTGATCCTCGATCGCGTGCACATCGCGCGCGCGAGGAAAAGCGAATTCGGTTCATGCAGATGATGTGGCGAAATGATGCGGGCCGCCTGGGCTTGCCGCTTGTAAGGGCTGAGCATCGCGGCTACCTTGGGGGCAACCACATATGGAGGGCGTCATGCCGCCCGAGCGTCCCCGGGGAGAGGACGCGCCCACCCGTCTGGTCGAGGCTGTTGCGGCCTCCCGGGCGGGGGAAGTGTCGCCTCCCCCATCCGCCGGGGCGGGCCAGCTTTATGCTGCGCTCGACCTCGGGACAAATTCGTGCCGGATGCTGATTGCCCAGCCCAGGGGCAATCAGTTTCAGGTCGTGGACTCCTTTTCCAAGGCCGTGCAACTGGGCGCGGGGCTGGAGGCCTCGGGCAAGCTGAGCCGCGCGTCCATGGGACGCACGATCCAGGCCCTGCGGATCTGCCAGAAGAAGATCGAAAGACACGGCGTGAAGCGCATGCGCCTGGTGGCGACCGAGGCCTGCCGCCGGGCGAGGAACGCACGCGATTTCATGCGGCAGATCAAGCGGGAAACCGGACTGTGGGTGGAAATCATCCCCGCCCAGGAAGAGGCCCGTCTGGCGGTGATATCCTGCGCGCCCCTGGTGCGGTCGGGCACGGAACAGTTGCTGATCGTGGACATCGGCGGCGGCTCGACCGAACTGGTGTGGATCGACCTGGCCCATGTGGCACCCGGCGAGCGCGCCCAGGCCATCATGCGCCTGCACACCGGATTCGATGCGCAGGGCGCCGGCGGTGCGCGCGTTGTCGACTGGATCTCGGTGCCGCTCGGGGTGGCCACGCTGAAGGACCAGTTCGCCGATGTCGAGGATGATGCCGCGCGCTTTGCCCTGATGAGCTGGTTCTTCGAGGAAAACCTGGCGAATTTCTCGCCCAGCCAGCGCGCCATGCCGCGGCAGGGGTTCCAGGTGATCGGCACCTCCGGCACGGTGACCACCGTGGCCGCGAGCTATCTGGGTCTGCGCCGTTATGACCGCACCAAGGTGGATGGGCTGGTGATGACCGCCGACCAGATCAACATGGTGATCCGCGATTACCTGCAACTCGGCCCCGAAGGCCGCCGCACCGATCCGCGCATCGGCCGCGACCGGCACACATTGATCATGTCGGGCGCCGCGATCCTGCAGGCGCTGATGCGTATCTGGCCGACCGAGGCGCTTTCGGTGGCCGACCGCGGCCTGCGTGAGGGCCTGCTCTATGCGCAGATGAGCGCCGATGGCGTTCTGGAAGACGGACCATTCTGAATGAAACCGCCAAGCAACAAGCCCAACTCGGGCCGCGGCCAGCGCGAGCTGCGCGTCAAGGTCAAGACCGCCAAGGGGCGGAAACTTTCGTCCAC
>JAKALB010000135.1 GCA_021813365.1 Pseudomonadota bacterium
CCACAGCCCTCGCCGCCACAGCCCATGCCGCCGGCGCCATCACCCAGCGATGGCTCTTCTTCGCCCAGGCCGAACACGTCGTCGCAACCTTCTACGGAAAGCACTAGCCATGCATGCCGAAAGGGCCATGCGGCCGGTGTTCATCTCTTCGCCGATCTACCGCGCCACCGGCTATGCCGGAAACCATCCCCTGGCCATCCCGAGGATCGGCACCGTCGAACGTCTCTGCGCCGGGCTCGGCTGGACGGGGCCGGCCCATCCGATCCTCGACAGTCCCAAGGCCGACCGCGCCCTGCTGCTGCGATTTCACAGCCCGGACTATCTGGATGCGTTGCAGCGGGCCGAGCGGGCCGGCGGCGCAAGCGCCGAGGATCGCGCGCGCCATCAGCTGGGGACGCTGGAAAACCCCATCTTTCCGGGGCTTTGGGATCGGGCAGCCACTTCGGTCGGCGGATCGGTGCTGGCGGCCGAGATCGCGCATCAGGACCGGATTGCCTATCATCCCGCCGGCGGCACGCATCACGGCCGCCCGGACCGTGCCAGCGGCTTTTGCTATTTCAACGACCCGGTCTTTGCCATCCTGCGGCTCCTGGACCTGGGTCGCCGGCGCGTGGTCTATGTCGATCTCGACGCGCACCATGGCGACGGGGTCGAGGCGGCCTTTGCTGGCGATCCGCGCGTCAGGACGATTTCCATGCACGAGGCGGGGCGCTGGCCCTTCACCGGGCTGGCGCATGACCGGGCCGGTGGGCAGGCGTGCAACCTGCCGGTGCCGGCCCATCTGAACGACAGCGAGTTCGACCGGCTGATGCAGGGCGCCATCCTGCCGCTCGCACGCGCGTTTCATCCCGATGCGGTGGTCATCACCATGGGGGCCGATGCGCTGCGCGGCGATCCGCTGTCGCGGCTGGATCTGTCCAATGTCGCCCTGTGGCAGGCGGTCGAGGCCCTGGTGCAACTGGCCCCGGCGGCGGTGGTGCTGGGCGGCGGCGGCTACAATCCCTGGACTCTGGGCCGGGCCTGGGCCGGGATGTGGGCCCGCCTGACCGGCCAGGCGATTCCCGATGTCCTGCCGGCCGGTGCGCAGGCCGTGCTGGCCGGGCTGGATTGCGATCTGGTAGAGCCGGAAGACCGCGATCCGGCCTGGGAGACCACGATCCGCGATCCGCGCAATGACGGACCGGTCCGGCCCGAGATTGCGGCGCTCGTCGCGCGGCAGCGTCAAGCGGCCTTGACCGAGGAGGTGTAGCATGGACCTGGGCAACCGGACGGACAGCGACTGGCTCGACCGCATCGGGCGGATCGAGCCGCTGGAGGATGCCGCGTTTGATGCGGCTCTGGTGGCGCAGATGCAGTCCCAGGCGGCACGGGCCCGCGAAAGGGTCATCAAATTCTCGACGCCGACCTTCAAGGAATACGACACGGCCGAAGTGAAGGGGTGCGGCAAGAATTCCTTCCCGGCCTTTTCGGTCACCGGTGGGGCCTGCGCGCTGGATTGCGACCATTGTCAGGCCAAGATCCTGGAGCCGATGCTGCCCGCGCTGCGGCCCGAGGATCTGGACCGCCAGGTGCGCGAGCTGGTGCGCACCCAGGGTTTGCAGGGCTTCCTGCTGTCGGGCGGGTCGAACCGGCGCAACGAGATCCGCTACGAGCGGTTCTATCCGGTGATCGAGGCGCTGAAGCGCGACTTCCCCGGCCTGAAGATCGCCATCCATACCGCCCTGACCGACGAGACCGGCGCGAAACGGATGGAGGCCGCCGGGGTCGACACCGCGATGATGGACGTGATCGGCCACCAGGACACGATTTCCCAGGTCTATCACCTCGACCGCCCGGTCGAGGATTTCGAGGCGACGCTGGCCGCGCTGACCGCCACCCGCATGGAAATCTCGCCGCATATCGTGATCGGTCTGCATTACGGGCGCATCCTGGGCGAGGCGCGGGCCCTGGAAATGGTGGCGCGCTATCCGGTCAAGGCGCTGGTTCTGGTGGTGATCATGCCCTTCTACGCTCGCCCCGGCACCTTCGTGACCCCCGACACAGGCGATGTCGGCCGCATCTTCCTTGAGGCGCGGGGGGTTCTCGGCGACCGCGACGTGCTCTTGGGCTGCGCCCGCCCCGGTGGCATGCACAAGCGCGTCATCGATGCCTATGCGGTGATGGCGGGCCTCGACGGCATCGCCTTTCCCGCCGAAGGCGCGCTGGGGGTGGCTGCGGTGACAGGGCGGCGCTGGCATCAGGAACATGCCTGCTGTTCGATCAAGGTGGGGGGCAAACTGCCCGGTCTGACCGGGGCGAAAGGCTGTGCCTGATGGAGGAAGTTGACCTTCTTGTCGTGGGCCTGGGGCCGGCGGGGGCTTCGGCCGCCGCGGCCGCCGCCCGCGCGGGGGCGCGGGTGCTGGCGGTGGACCGCCGCCTGCATCCCGGCCTGCCGGTGCAATGCGCCGAATTCGTGCCAGCCGCGCTGGCGGCCGAAACCGCCGCGGTGCCGGCGTCCGCGCTGCAGGAGATCGGCGCCATGCAGACCTTTCTGGCAGGCGAGGTCGAGCACACCCCCGATTTTCGCGGCGTGATGATCGACCGGGCCGCCTTTGACGCGGCCCTGGTGGCACAAGCCGCCCAGGCCGGGGCGCGGCTCCTGACGGCCACGGCCTTTCACGGGATCGACGCAGACGGTTGCGCCCGGCTGGGGCGCGACATCCGGCTGCGCGCGCGCGTGGTGATCGGGGCGGACGGGCCGCGCTCGACGGTGGGGCGGCAGGCCGGGCTGATGAACCGCGCCCTGGTCGAGGCCCGTCAGGTGACGGTGCCGCTGATCCGCCCCCATGCCGCCACCGACATCTTCCTGTCGGCAGAGATCGAGGGCGGCTATGGCTGGCTGTTCCCGCGCGGGGCCGAGGCCAATCTGGGCCTGGGCCTGGTGCCCGCGGCGAAGGACCGGCTGAAACCGCTGCTTGACAGCCTGCGCGCCGATCTGCTGGCCCAGGGCCGCATCGGCCCGGGCACCCGCCGCCTGACCGGGGGGGCCATTCCGGTGGGCGGGCTGGTCGGGCCGGTTGCCCGGATCGGCACTGTGCCGGTGCTCCTGGCGGGCGATGCGGCGGGGCTGGCCAATCCGATCACCGGGGCCGGGATCAATGCCGCCGTCCTGTCGGGCCGACTGGCCGGCGCCGCCGCCGCCGCCCATGTTGCGGGCAGATCCCGGGCCCTGGGGGATCACGCCGAAGAAATCGCCGATCTTTTCGGCCCGTCGCTGGACCTGGCGCTGCGTCGCCGGGCCGAACTCATGTCCGAATATGCCCGGGGGCAGCGCCCCGGCACTGCCGCGCTGCGCCAGTCCTGGATCGCCTATGGCGATTACTGGGCCCGCGCCCCGCAAACCATGGAGGAACCCGCATGACCTGCCTGAAACCCGAAGGTGCCCTGCCCGGGGCGAAGGGGCCGCAGGGCCTGGACTTCAACCCCTTCGAGGCGATGCAGCCGCGCGCGCCTGGCCTGGTGCCCCCGGCGATGAAGAACGGCCGCCCGGTGAAACAGGCCGATCTGACGCCCGAGGGCCTGTATCGCCCCGATTACCGGGTGATGACGCCCAACATGCGCTCGCCCGAATATGTGCAGATGTCGACGGCGGCGGCGATCACCCTGGGCCTGGTCGAGGGGCGCATGCATGGCTGTTCCTGCACCCGTTGCCTGAACCTGCTCTTGACCTATCCCGAAGGCTGCCGCGCCAACTGCGCCTATTGCGGCCTGGCCCGGCACCGCGAGGCAGAGCGGAACTATGCCGACCGCAATTTCATCCGGGTCGACTGGCCCGCGGTGCCGATGGACGAGGTGGTCGACCGCGTCGCCGCCGATGTTGCGGGCACGCCCTTCCATCGGATGTGCATCTCCATGATCACCCATCCCAATTCGGATGCCGACACCGTCACCGTCCTGCGCAAGTGGACCGACCGGATCGACCCCGATGCCATTCCGATCTCGATCCTGTCCAACCCCACCACGATGACGCGGGCCGATGTGCAGCGCCTGCGCGACATGGGATCCGACATCTTCACCGTGGCGCTGGATGCCGCAACACCCGCCCTGTTCGACCGCACCCGCGGCAAGGGTGTGCAGTCGCCGCACAGCTGGGCCAAATACTGGGAGATCCTGATGGAGGCGCGCGACATCTTCGGTCCGAAGAAGTTCGGCGCCCATATCATCGTCGGCATGGGCGAGACGGAATACGAGGTCATGCAGGTGGTGCAGCGGCTTGTCGATCTGGGCGGCCACAGCCACATGTTCTGCTTCTTTCCCGAGAAGGGCAGCCTGATGGACCATCTGCCCGCCACCCCGCGCGACCAGTGGCGCCGGGTGCAGCTGGCCCGCTATCTGGTGGATTACTGCGGTGTGCGCGTCGATCAGATGCGTTTTGACGAAGCCGGGCGGATCGTGGATTTCGGTCTGCCGCAATCGGAACTGTCGGTCATCATTGACGCCGGCATCGCCTTTCGCACTTCGGGTTGCCCCGGCAAGTTTGCCGAAGACATCTCGGCCTGCGACCGGCCCTATGGCGACAGCCCGGTGTCCGACATCGCATCCTACCCTTTCCCGCTGAAAGACGTGGACTTGCGCAAGGTGCGCAGCCAGTTGAACATGGAAAAGCCCGGCGAGACCTATGCGCCGGGCGAGGAATTCGACCTCTTGTAAGGAGAATGCCATGCCAAGACCCTTCCGCGTCATCGACACCGGCATCCGCCATTGCCGCGATCAGATGGCCTTCGATCAGGCCCTGATCGAGGGTCACAAGGCAGGCACCACGCCTGACACGATCCGCTTCCTGACCTTTCCGCCCTCGGTCCTGGTCGGTCGCCATCAGGCGATCAGCCAGGAACTGAACCTGCCCGCCTGCCGCGCGGCGGGCGTGGGCATCGGTCGCCGCGTCACCGGAGGCGGCGCGCTCTACCTGGACGAAGGCCAGTTCGGTTGGGAAATCGTGGCCGACCGGCGCGGGCTGGGGCTGACCGCCCTGGGCGAGGTGGCCCAGGCCTTCTGCGAGGCGGCGGCGGCGGGCCTGTCGCGGCTGGGGATCGCCGCGCGCTATCGGCCCCGCAACGATATCGAGGTCGATGGCCGCAAGATTTCGGGCACGGGCGGCTTCTTTGACGGCGACACGATCTTCTATCAGGGCACGGTTCTGGTTGACATGGACGGGGCCCGGATGGCCTCGCTGCTCAACATCCCGGCGGCCAAGCTGGCCAAGCACGGCCAGACCAGCGGCGCGCAGCGTGTCGTCACGCTCAAGGAACTGTTCCACGGCACGCCGCCCCCGGCTGCCGAGGTGAAAGAGGCTCTGTTGGCCGCTTTTGCCGAACGGCTGGGCATCGACCCCACCTGGGGCACGATCACCGAAGCGGAGGAATCCGCCGCCCGCCGCATCCACGCCGAGGACATCGGCCAGGATGACTTCGTCTATGGCATCGACAACCCCGCGGGCGCCGCGCAGGTGCGCAGTGCCAGCCGCACCGGTCCGGGGGGCACGATCCACGCGCATCTGCGGCTGGAAGGTCCGGCGCAGGACCGCGTCCGCGAAGTTGTCTTCACCGGCGATTTCTTCGTCACCCCGCCCAGGATCATCGCCGATCTGGAAGCCAGCCTGCGCGGCGTGGCCCTGGCCGAGGTCGAAGCGGCGGTGGCGGATTTCTTTGCCCGGGCCCGCGCCGGTCTGCTGACTGCGGCCCCGCAGGATTTCGCCGCCTGCCTGCTCGAGGCCGCGGCGCAGGATCTGCGGGTCGAGCCGGACCCGGCCTAGCGCAGCCGCAGCCCCCCGCCGCCATCCGGCGCGGCATGGCAGGGCCTGGCCTGTCGCGGCGGATGAATCGGACCTGTTCCGGCTCGGTGCCCGGTTTCCGGCCGCGCCGCCGTCGCCCCGCCTTGCCGCGGATTTGCCTGAACTTGCGCGCAGTTTGCTCTGCTGCGGTTGGCCTGCGGCAAGACAGCCTTAACACCGCCGGCCCCATCCTGCCCCTTGTTCGAGGTCCAGACGAAGGGGGTTCTGATGGCAGGGGAAACAGTCTCCACGGGCACCAGCGGCAGCGATTCCCTGGCGGGCGGCGCCAGTGCGGATTCCCTCTCGGGTCTGGCCGGCAATGACACGCTGACAGGTCTTGCGGGCAGCGACAGCCTCTATGGCGGCGACGGCAACGACCTGCTGTATGGCGGGACCGAGGCTGACCGGCTGGAAGGCGGCTCGGGCGATGACACGCTGGCCGGCGGATCCGGGGCCGATACGCTCTATGGCGGCTCCGGCATGGACTATCTGGACTATTCCGCCTCATCGGCGGGGGTCTCCGTCAACCTGTCAACCGGATCGGCGCTTCATGGCGATGCCGCAGGCGATGTGCTGGCGGGCGTCGATGGCATCATCGGCAGTTCCGGCGCCGACACGCTGGTGGGGTTCGACGGGCAGGGCTTCTCGGGTGATGTCTATACCAACGTCTTCTATGGCGGGGCCGGCGCGGATTCGCTGGATGGGAAGGGCGGCAACGACATACTCTACGGCGGGGCCGATGCCGACACCATTCTCGGCGGCAGCGGTGACGACAGCCTGTCTGGCGGCGAAGACGCCGATAGGCTCTACGGCGGCGCCGGGGCCGATACGCTTTCGGGCGATGCCGGCGCCGACAGCCTGTCGGGTGGTGATGGCGCCGATACGCTCGGTGGCGGCAGCGGGGACGATACGCTTTCAGGCGATGCTGGCGCCGACAGCCTGTCGGGCGGCGCGGGCTCCGATCTTCTGTCGGGCGGTTCTGGCAACGACAGCCTCCATGGCGGTGACGATGCCGACCGGTTCAGCGCGGGCTCGGGCGGTGGTAGCGACCTGATCCAGGGCGGCGAAGGCGGGATCGACAGCGACACGCTGGCCCTTCAGGGCAATTCCGGTGTCTCGGTCAGCTTCTCGGGGGCGGAATCCGGCAGTTACGGTTTCGCCGACGGCACCCAGGGCAGCTTCACGGAAATCGAGCGTGTCGAAGGTGGCGACTTCGCCGACAGGCTGGACGCCACCGCCGCCACCACGGCCGAGTCGCTTCATGGCGGGGGCGGGGACGATACGGTTCTGGGCGGGCAGGGCGCCGATGCCCTTTCCGGTGGCGACGGTGCCGACAGCCTGTCGGGCGGGGCTGGCGACGACATGCTGACCGGCGGCGCCGGCGCCGACCGCTTCGGCCTGACGACCGGCGGCGGCACCGATCGCGTCACCGATTTCGACATGGGTCTGAACCTCGACCGCACCACCGACCAGTTGGACCTGTCGGGCCTGCAGAACCCCGATGGCAGCCCGGTCAAGACCTGGGACGTGGCGGTGGCCAGCGATGCCGATGGCGCGGCCGTGCTGAGATTTCCCGGCGGCGAAACCGTCACCCTGCAAGGGGTTTCCGCAGATCAGGTGATGGCGCCCGGCATGCTGAACGCGATGGGCGTGCCCTGTTTCGCGGCGGGATCCCGGCTGGACACGCCCGCCGGCCCGAGGCCGATCGAGTCTCTGGCCCCGGGCGATCTGCTGCTGACGCCGGAGGGTGTGCAGCCCATCCTGTGGCGGGGTCAGCGGCAGCTGGATGCCGACCTCCTGCAGACTCTGCCCAACCTGCGCCCGATCCGCCTGCGTGCCGGGCATTTCGGGCTGACCGACGACCTGGTGGTCTCGCCCCAGCACGCCATCGCTCTGGGGCAGGTTCTGGTGCGCGCCAGACACCTGGCCGAACTGGGGCAGGGCGCCCGGGTGGCGCGGGGCATGCGGGCGGTGACCTATCACCACATCCTTCTGCCCCGCCACACGCTGGTCAGGGCGCATGGCCTGTGGGTGGAAACCTTCTATCCGGGCCCCGAGGCGCTGCGCGCGCTCGCCCCGCACGACCGGCAGCGCCTGTCACTGGTCCTCTCCGGGGCCGCCAATACCCCGCCCGCGGCGCTGCAAAGCCTTTACGGTCCGCGCTGCCTGCCCTTGCTGACCGGCCGTGCCGCCCGGCAGCGGCGGGCCCGGCAAAGCGCGTGAAAAAGGGCGCGGCCCCGCCTGGCCGCGCCCCGCCTCTAGATCGG
>JAKALB010000011.1 GCA_021813365.1 Pseudomonadota bacterium
AGCCCACGGTCTTTGCCGATGTGCGGCCCGGCATGACCATCGAACGCGAGGAAATCTTCGGCCCGGTGCTGTGCATGATCCCGTTCGAGACCGAGGCCGAGGCGGTGGCCATCGCCAATGACACGCCCTATGGCCTGACCAATTACGTGCAGAGCCAGGATGGCGCGCGGCGCAACCGTGTGGCGCTGCAACTGAAATCCGGCATGGTGCAGATGAACGGCAAGTCCCGCGCCGCGGGGTCGTTCTTTGGCGGCATGAAGGCCAGTGGCCGGGCGCGCGAAGGCGGCGTCTGGGGGATCGAGGAATTCCTGGAGTCGAAGGCCATCGCGGGCTGGGATCCGGACGCGACGGTGGCCGCCGAATGAGGCTGGCCGTCCTGTCGGACATCCACGGCAACGCCGATGCGCTGGCCGCGGTTCTGGCAGACCTGAAGGGTCAGGCGCCGGATGCGGTGGTGAATCTGGGGGATCTCTATGCCGGGCCGCTGGATGTGGCGCGGACCTGCGATCTGCTGGCGGGGGCGCGGATCGACCTGACCGTGCGCGGCAACCACGACCGGATGCTGGCACTGGGGCCGCGCAAGCCCTGGGACGCGGCGGCACTGCCGCATCTGACCCAGGCGACGCTGACCGCCCTGGCCGCGCTGCCGGCAACTGCGGTGCTGGGTGACGTGTTCCTGTGCCACGGCACGCCGCAGGACGATGCGACCTTCTGGCTGGAGCAGCGTTCGGGCCGCGGTCTCGTCCGTGCGCCGCTGGCCAGGATCGAGGCTCTGGCGCAGGGTCTGGCACAACGGGTGCTGTTGTGCGGCCACAGCCATGTCGCGCGCACTGTGCGCCTGGGCGACGGGCGGCTTGTGGTCAATCCCGGCTCGGTCGGGTGCCCGGGGTATCAGGTGCCGGGCACAGACCCCTATGCGGTCTGTTCCGGATCGAACCATGCCGTCTATGCCGTGCTGGACCACGGCCCGGCGGGCTGGACCGTGGCGCATCGCCAGGTGCCCTATGACACGGCACCCGCCGTTGCCCTGGCCCGCGCGAGGGGATTCGACGACTGGGCGCAGGTGCTGGCGACCGGCTGGCTGGGTGAAACTTGACACGTGTGTCGATTTTCGGTTTGCTGAGGGCCTGACCCCGCCTGCTGCCCGAGGGCGCCATGACACGGCATCGCCACCTGCTTTCCTCCATCGACCTGCGCGGACACCGGCTGAAGAACCGCATCGTCTTTGGCGCCCATACCGCAAACATGAGCGACATGGGCCTGCCCGGCCCGCGGGCCGCGGCCTATTGGGTGGAGCGCGCCAGGGGCGGGGCCGGCATGATCGTGACCGAGCCGGTGCCGGTGCATCGCACCGGGGTGCTGACCCGGGGCAACTACCTGCACGCGGACGATGCGATCCTGGACGGGTTCCGCCGCGTGACCGAGGCGGTGAAGGCCGAAGGCTGCGTGATCGTGCAGCAGCTGTACCATATCGGCGCGCATGGCGATTCCGACCTGAGCTTTGCGCCGCACTGGTCGCCCTCGGGGCTGCCGAGCTATCACGACTCGGACGGCAGCCATGCCATGACCGAAAGCGAGATCGAGGAACTGCTGGACGCGCATGTGGCGGCGGCGATTCGCAGTCGGCAGGCGGGGTTTCAGGGGGTCGAGGTCTGGGCCGCCTACAACTCGCTGCTCGACCAGTTCTGGTCGCCCTGGTCGAACAGGCGGACCGACCGCTGGGGCGGATCGCTGGAAAACCGCACCCGGTTTTCGCGCAGCCTGATCGAACGCATCCGCAAGGCCTGTGGCGAGGATTTCATCATCGGCCTGGCGGTCAGCCATGCTCCGGCCTATCCGGCGGTGATGCCCGATGACCAGCTGGTGGACCTGGTGGCCCTGCACGACGCGACGGGGCATGTCGACTACGTGACTTGTGGCTATGGCAGCTATCAGGATTTCGAGGGCATCATTCCGGCCTTTACCCATGCCGAAAAGCTGACGACGCCGATGACCGCGCGGCTGAAGGCGGTCGTGCGGCACGCGAAGATCACCTCGGAGGCCGGAGTGCGGACGCCGGACAATGCCGAGACGATCCTGGCCAGCGGCGAGGCGGACATGGTGTCGATCGTGCGCGGCCAGATCGCCGATCCTTATCTGGCGCGCAAGACCGCCGAAGGCCGGGCCGAGGACATCCGCGGCTGCATCTCCTGCAACCAGATGTGCTGGGGCCGCCGCAGCCGGGATTACTGGATTTCCTGCCTGATCAACCCTTCGGCGGGGCGCGAGTTCGAATGGGGCGGGGATCGGTTCGCCAGGGCTGCCGTGGCCGCATCGGTGCTGGTGGTGGGTGCGGGGCCGGCGGGGCTGGAGGCGGCGCGGGTGGCGGCCGAGCGCGGGCACCGGGTGGAGATCGTCGAGGCGTTGCCGGTGATCGGCGGGCAGTTCCGCCTGGCGGGCATGCAGCCGCGGCGGGCGCAGATCCTGGACCTGATGGACTGGTACGAACGCCAGTTCGCCAGGTTGGGCGTGAACTTGCGGCTGAACACCTTTCTGGACGAGGCCGAGATCGCCGCGCATGACGCGGATGCGGTGGTGCTGGCCACCGGCTCCCTGCCCGACGAGACCGGTTCGCAACGCTGGCGGCCCGAGTGGGACAAGCTGCCGGGGATCGAGCTGGGTCGGGTCTGGTCGCCCGAAGCCGTGATGCGGCGCGCGGCGCGGCTGGGCGATACGGTGGTCGTCTATGACGAAGGGTCGAACTGGCGGGGAGTGGGAACCAGTTGGGCCATGGCCGAACAGGGCAAGCGGGTGATCCATGTGACGCCAGAGGCCTTTGTCGGCAAGGAAATCGCCCGCACGGCGGCGGATGCCGCGGCACGGCGCAGGATGGCGGCGCTGGGTGTGGAATTCGTGACCGAGCATGATATCGCGGCCTGGCACGGCAACGGGGTCACGGTCCGGTCGCTGCTGACCGGGGCGGTGCGGGCCATTGCCGCCTCGGACCTGGTGATGTGCACGACGAACCGGGCCTTCGACCCCTGGCCGGCGGTCTTTCCCGGCAAGGCGACACACCGGATCGGCGACTGCGCGGCGCCCCGGCTGGCGGCCTATGCCTTTCACGACGGGCGCAAGCTGGGACTGGCGCTGTAGATTGGGGGGCCCGCCCCCCAAGCCCCCCGGGATATTTTCGGCAAGATGAAAGTCAGAAGGGGCAGGGGGCGGTGAAGGTGCGCCAGTCGCCCGTGGCCGGATGGTGCAGCGACAGGCTTTCGGCATGCAGCATCAGGCGAGGGTGGTGTGCGGAATCGGCCGGGTCATAGAGCGGGTCGCCCAGGATCGGGTGGCCGAGCGCCAGCATGTGCACCCGCAACTGGTGGCTGCGGCCGGTCCGGGGAGACAGGCGCACGCGGGTCCGGGTTTCGTCGCGGGCGATGACCTGCCAATCGGTCTGGGCGGGGCGGCCGTGGATGTGGTCGACCATCTGGCGCGGGCGGTTCGGCCAGTCGGTCGCAAGCGGCAGGTCGATATGGCCGCTGTCGCCGGCGATGGCACCCCGGACGCAGGCGATATAGGTCTTCTGCGCGCGCCGCTGTTCGAATTCCTGCCCCAGGAAGCCCTGCGCCGCCTTGTTGCGGGCAAAGATCATCACGCCCGAAGTGTCGCAATCCAGGCGGTGGACCAGCAGCGCCTCGGGATGGGTCTTGACCAGGCGGGATTGCAGGCAATCGGCGCGGCCCTCCAGCTTGCCGGGGACCGAGAGCAGGCCGCTGGGCTTGTCGAGCACCAGGAGTTGCGCATCCTGATACAGGATGCGCAACGGGTCCGTGGGGGGATTGTAGTGGAAATCCTTCATGCGATCTGATGGCCGGCGGCGCGCAGCCGGCGGGAGAGTTCTGCGATATGCGCCGGGCCGACCTCGCAACAGCCGCCGACGATCGTGGCGCCCTGCGCGACCCAGGACAGGGCGAAATCGGCATAGCGTTCGGGGGTCAGGTCGTGGCGCGGGGTGTAATCCGGCGCACCGCCGGCATCGGGCAGGGGCAGGCCGGAGATTTCGGAAAATCCGTTGGCATAGGCGCCGAAGGGGCGGCCCATGGTTGACAGGACCGCCAGGGCGGCGCCCATCGCCTCGGGCATGGAGCAGTTGGCCAGGACGGCGGCGGTCGGGTGTTCGGCGATCACCGCCGCAAGATCGGCCACCGCCTCGCCCGAACGCAGCCGGCTGCCGTCGCGGTCGTGGACCGAGACGGACAGCCAGACCGGCCGGCCCGCCGCCCGGGCGCCCGCCAGCGCGCCGCGGCAGAGATCCAGCGACGACATGGTCTCGCACAGGATCACATCGACATGCGGTGCCATGAGCCGGGCCTTTTCGGCGTAAAGCGCGGTCGAGACTTCGACCGGGGGCGTCAGGTCGGGGCGATAGCTCTCGCCCAGCGGGCCCATCGACCCGGCGATCAGGCCGCGGCCCGCTTCGGCCCGCGCCTCATGCGCCTCCATCAGCGCGCGCAGGTGCAGGGCGTGGTAGAGATGATCAAGGCCGACAGGACGCAGCCTGTCGTGCAGGATATTGTAGGTGTTGGTCGTGGCAACGCTGGCCCCGGCGGCAAAATAGTCGGCGTGGATCGTCTTTACCAGGCCGGGGTGGTCGATCATCACCCGGGTGGCCCAGAGCGGTGTCGGGTCATCGCCGGATCGCGCCACCAGTTCCTGACCCATGCCGCCGTCGAGTAGGGTGATCGTGGCCATCGGTGTCTCCTTTCCGCGCAACATCGGGGGCGAGGCGGGGAAGTGCAAGGGGCGCCATGGGGGCGCCATTGGGGCCGGACCCGGGCACCGGGCTGCGGCATGTCGGGAAAGCGAGGATGCGATGGATTATGAAACCGTGCCTGCCCAGGCTTTCGCGCAGAGTCTGAAGGGGCTGTCGGTCAACCTGCTGTGCCGCGACGTAGGGCGCGAGGTCAGGTTCCTGACCGGGGTCTTCGGCCTGACGGCGCATCGCGTCTCGGACGACTTCGCCATCCTGGTGCATGCGGCCATGCCCTTTCAGCTGCACGCCGATCGCAGCTTTGCCGCCCATCCGCTGTTCGCAATGCTGCCGGAAAGCGGGCCGCGCGGGGCGGGGATCGAGCTGCGCCTGCCGGGGGTGGATCCCGATCTGGCAGCAGCGCGGCTGGCCGGGCACGAGGCCATGTTGCTGGCCGCGCCCGCCGACAAGACCGGGCATGGGCTGCGCGAGGCGGTGATCCTGTGCCCGGAGGGTTACGCCTGGGTGCCCTCGCTGCCGTTGTCCGCGTTCTGTGGCAGGCCGTCGGACAGGCCGTAGTAGTCGGCCTTTTCCGCCACGAAGACGTGCCGCGCCAGGTGGCCGCCGGTCGGGTTTTCGATCACCCCGGCCTCGATCGCGAACCTGTCGCCTTGCCGAAATGTCAGGCCCGATCCGCAGGTGGGGCAGAAGGTCCGGATGCCGTTGTTCGGGCCGATGTGGTCGCGCGTATTGCGGGCATGCCAGACGACGGTCGCCGGGTCGGCATCGAAACGGGCGCCGAAATGGCCCGAAATCTTGCGGCATTGACGGCAGTGGCAGGCCCTGACCTCGCCCATCGGCCCCGGCAGGGAAAAGCGGTTGGCCCCGCAGAGGCAGGCGCCGTGCAGCGTGTCGGCCTGGGTCTGCGGGCCGAGGTAATAGTCGCCGGCGCTGTCTTCGTGCCAGCTTTCGGCGATCTGGAGCCCGGTCGGGCCATCCAGGCAGCCGGCGCCAAGGCTGATCGTGTCGCTGCCGGTGGCCTGCCAGAACAGGAAGGCGCCGCAGCCGGTGCAGATGCCGCGTTTCGCCTGAGGACTGGCGTGAAACCAGGCGAGCGTATCAAAGCGGATCAGCCGGAAGGCCGACAGCGGCACCGACGTGGCCGCCCAGAAATGCCCCGATTGCTTGCGACACTGCGTGCAATGACAGGCGATGACCGGGCGCAGCGGCGCGGTCAGGTCAAACACCACGCCGCCGCACAGGCACGAGCCCTGCATCAGCCGGCCTCCCGAAAGGTTTCGGCCAGAATTTCGCTCAGCCAGGCCTCGTCGGCGGTGGTGAAGGCGGCGGGCGTGTTGCTGTCGAGATCCAGCACGCCCAGAAGCTGACCCTTGCCGTTGCGCACCGGCAGGACCAGCTCGCTGCGGGTCGAGGCGGAGCAGGCGATATGGTCGGGAAAGGCGTCGACATCGGGGACGTTCTGGATTTCGCCGCTGCGGGCGCAGGCGCCGCAGACGCCGCGCGAAAACGGGATCACCAGGCAGCCATGCCCACCCTGATACGGGCCGATCTTCAGCAACTCGGGCCCGACGACGCGATAAAATCCGGTCCAGTCGGACATCGGATGCGACTGATGGATTTCGCAGACCACGGTGGCCATCAGCGCCACGGTATCGGTCTCGCCATGCGTCAGGGCGCGCAGGCGGGATTGCAGATCGGGGTAGTCCATCGTCTCTTGCCCCTCAATAACCCAGTGCGCAGCCGTCCTTGCGGGGGTCGGAGGCCCCGATCAGGATGCCGCTGTCGTCGATCAGGATGTTCTGCGCCCCGCCGATCGGCTCGGCCGGGATCGACACGTTGTGCCCCATCCGCGCCAGATCGGCCCGCACGGAATCCGGATAGCCGCGCTCGACCAGCATGCCCTCGGCCCCCGAGAAGCTGCGCGGGGCGTCCACGGCGGCCTGCTGGTCCAGGCCATAGTCGACCAGATTGGAGACAAAGCGGGCATGGCCATTGGGCTGATAGGCGCCACCCATGACGCCGAAAGGCATGATCACGCGGCCTGCGCGTCGCAGCATGGCCGGAATGATCGTGTGCATGGGGCGCTTGCCGGGCGCGCGTTCGTTCGGGTGGCCGGGGATCAGGCTGAAGCCCGCGCCGCGGTTCTGGAAGTTGATGCCGAACTTGCGAGAGGCCAGGCCCGCGCCGAAGCCCCAGTAGATCGAGTAGATCAGGGAAACGGCCATGCGGTCGCGGTCGACCACGGTGATATAGATCGTGTCCTTGTGCACCGCCTCGGCCAGCCTTGCCGGATCGGCCATGGCCCGATCGGGGTCGATCAGAGCGGCCAGCCGCGCGGCGGTGTCGGGTGCGAGCATGTGGTCGATGCGCGGCGCGGGATCGGCGATGAAGCGGTCGCGGGCGTCATAGGCCAGCTTGGCCGCCTCGGCCTCGACATGGGCGCGGCGCGCTCCCCAGGGGTCCATCGCCTTCAGGTCGAAGTGCTTCAGGATGTTCAGCATCAGGATGGCCGTCGCACCCTGGCCGTTCGGCGGGTGTTCCAGCAATTCCAGGTCGCCATAGGTGCCGCTGACCGGGCTGTGCCAGGTGCAGCGGGTCGCGGCCAGGTCGTCCAGCGTATGCGTGCCGCCTTCGGCCCGCAGCGAGGCGATCATGTCCTCGGCCACTTCGCCTTCGTAGAAGCCCGCCCGCCCCTCGCGGGCGATGCGGCGCAGCACTTCGGCCTGCCCGGGGGCGCGAAAGATCTGGCCGGGCCGGGGCACCTGCCCCTGCAGCAGGTAGAATTGCCGCGCCGCGCCGGTCAGGCCGCTGGCATCCTCGCCCCAGTCAAAGGCCACGCGGGGGGCCACGGGGATGCCGGCCTCGGCATAGGCAATGGCCGGGGCCAGGACCTGGTCCAGGCCCAGCCTGCCCCAGTCATACGACAGGGTGCAGAAGGCGTCGACGGCGCCGGGCATGGTGACGGCATGGATGCCGCGGATCGGCACGGTCCGATGGCCCAGATCGCGCAGCGCCTGGGCGGTGGCGCCGGTGGGAGCGCGGCCCGAGCCGTTCAGCGCCAGCACCTGGTCGTTGCCGGCCGGTTTCAGCAGAATGAAACAATCGCCGCCGATCCCGGTCATCTGCGGTTCGGCAATGCCCAGCACGACAGCGCCCGCGATGGCCGCATCGACGGCATTGCCGCCGGATTTCAGCATCTCGACCGCCACCAGGGCGGCCAGGGGATGCGATGTCGCGCACATGCCCTGTGTGGCATAGACGGCCGACCGGCCCGGTAGCTGGAAATCGCGCATGGCTCACCTCATTCCAGGCGAGACTAGAAACACTGCGAAGGAAGGGGAAGCAGGAACCTCGACGCCGCAGACTGGGTGGGGGCAAACATCCACGGCGCCGAGGGTAACTATGCAGCTACAGGTCTGGTTATGATGCTGCGGCGCGTCGGAACTGCGGGGGAAAAACGGCAGCAGGGTGTCACTGATGGCGAATGCGAAACGGTTTTGGCCGCCAGGCGGTGATCAGGCGCATTCCATGCAAAATCGCAGGCGATTCTGCTGGCCGACCCGGTCATAGATCAACCAGTCGGTCATCGTTCGAATCAGGAACCAGCCGAAGCCGCCTTCGGGCAGATCCTCGAGCGGCAGCGAATCGATGTCGGTCAGCCGACCGGCGGGCAGCTCCAGCCCGGGCATCGGGGCACCGTGGTCCACCACCTCGGCCGCAACGCCGCTTTCGAACCGCCAGAGCCTCAGGACGATCGTGCCCCGGGCCGTGGCATAGGCGTGTTCGGTCACGTTGTTCAGCACCTCGGCCAGGACGATCCACAGCGAACCGCGCGCCATGTCCGACAGGTCGGCCAGGCAGGGGGCCGCCATGGCGCGGTCCAGCGCGTCGCGCACGCCCAGCGGTGTGCCCGGCAGCACCAGGCTGAATCCGGCCGCCGCGGTCCAGGTGTCAGGTGCCGCAGGAATGCAATCAGCTGACATGCCGCAGCCCGCCGGGCAGGCTGGGGTGAATGGTAAAGACGCTGTCCATCCGCGTCAGGCGGAACACCTTTTGCACGGTGGGTGTCAGGCCGGACAGTTCCAGCGGGCGTTCCCGCCCCAGCGCCTTCATCGCGGCCACCACGGCGCCCAGGCCCGAACTGTCCAGAAAGGACACGCGCGCCATATCCAGCACGACGCGGCCCTGCCCGCCCTGGGTCAATTCGCGCATCCGGTCCTTGAACCGGATGGCCGAGGCCGCGTCGATGCGATCCCCCTCGACCCGGATTGCCAGAAAGCCATCATGCGGTTCGGCCACGAGTTCCATTCAAACGCCTCCTGAGCAATGACGGGCTCAGCCTAGGCGAAAGGGATTACCGAAGGGTTAGTTCAACTGGACCTGAAGCGGGTAGACGCCGTTCTCGAAGTCGCCGAACAGGTCGTGCAGGTCAGGATGGGTCACCGGTTCGCCGGTTTCGTCCGGCACCAGGTTCTGCTCGCTGACATAGGCCACATAGTAGCTCTGGTCGTTTTCGGCCAGCAGGTGATAGAAGGGCTGGTCCTTGTTCGGGCGCACATCCTCGGGGATGTTTTCATACCATTCGTCGGTGTTGGAAAACATCGCATCAACATCGAAGACAACGCCGCGGAACGGGTGCTTGCGATGACGCAGCACCTGGCCGATGTGATATTTGGCATCCGTCTTCAGCATGGGTCCGCTCCCTTCGCCCTTGGTAAACCTGCCGGGGGGCGGGTGTCCACAGTCCAGGCCGGGTGCGGCGGAAACAATCTGGGGGTGCCGGGCGAACAATCGCTCAGTTTTCGGGCGGAAATCACCGGCATTTCCACCCTGATCGCGCCTTTGGCATTTTCCCGCGGCGCGATCTGGCTTATCGTGACGCAAAAATCAGAACGTACGAGGGGCAGATGAGCAGAGCCTTGCGTGCGTCGATCCTGTTGCTGTTTCTCGCCTCATGTGGAGGCGGCAACTTTTCGGCGCCGAGAAACCTGGACGACGCCTGTTCGATTGTCGCACAGCGCCCGTCCTATCTGAAGGCCATGCAGCAGACCGAACGACGCTGGGGCGTGCCGGTGTCGGTGCAGATGGCCATACTTCATCAGGAATCCAGGTTCGTGGGCAACGCGCGCACGCCGCACCGCTATGCGCTGGGCATCATCCCGATGGGCCGGCAAAGCAGCGCCTATGGCTATGCCCAGGCCCTGGACAGCACCTGGGACGACTATCAGGCCGAAACCGGCCATCCCTGGGCGCGGCGCGACCGGATCGGCGATGCGACCGATTTCATGGGCTGGTACATCGACGGCACCGCCGCCGAGCTGGGTATCTCCAAGCGCGATGCCGAGGATCAGTATCTGGCCTACCACGAAGGCCGGCGCGGCTATGCCAACAAGAGCTACAAGTCGAAGCCCTGGCTGATGGAAGTGGCGCAGAGCGTGGGCGAACGCGCCGTGATGTACGAGCAACAACTCGACACCTGCGGCCACTGAGGCTGCGGGCCGACGGGTGGCCGATCAGCCCTTCTGCCGCTTTGCCGCCTCGATCTCGACCGAGAATATCGAGGGTTTCAGGCTCTGCGTCGTCGAAAATCCGTCGAGCCTGACAATGGTGCGATTGCCCATGTCATCGGTGATGATCCAGCCGGTCAGCGCCACCGGCTCGGGCGCGAACACCAGTTCGATCGTGCCGTAATCGGGATGCTTTGGATCTTGCGCCACGACATGGGTCTGGCCCTCGATCTCGGTCCGGCCGGTGACCATGCGCGCGGTGGTCAGGTCGATGTTGGCGCCCAGGATCAGGTTCAGGGGCGTGCGGGCCAGCGGATACTGTTCGGGCGGCTCGTTGGACTTGGAATCGAAGATCGACACCGTTCCGCCCGAGGCGATGACGACCGTGGTTTCCGGCTTGTCATATTCCAGCCGCATCCGGCCCGGCCGCTTGATGAAGATCCTGCCCGACGAGGTCGTGCCATCGGAATTTTCCTGGACAAAGGTCGCCTCCACTTCGGTCAGGCTGTTCAGATAGGAAGAGAGCGTGGCCAGCGGCACCGGTTCCGCCAGGGCAGGCAGGGGCAGCAGGGCAAGGGCGAGGGCGAGGAGAAATCGGCGCATCATCGCCCTGATATAGGCAATCCGGTCCCGAACCGCGAGGCGGGCGCACTCACACCGGCGCGAGGGCGCCGACCGGCCGGGGCAGGTCGTGCAATCCTGCGCCGGATACCGGATCTGCCCGCTGGAAGGCCGGGCCTGCCGGGCGCGCCCTGCCGGCAGCGGGGCGATCGCAATCAGACCTGGTGCAAGACAGCCGCGGACGGCGCACCGTCCCGTTGTGCCGGCGCGGCCCGCAACGACCATGACCGATCGACCAGCCTGGCGATCCTGTCCATCGCCGTCACCGCTCTTCGATGAGGATCTCTCGCTTGCCCACGTGATTCGCCCGCGTGACGACACCCTGCTCCTCCATCTGCTCCACCAGGCGCGCGGCCTTGTTGTAGCCGATGCCGAGCTTGCGCTGGATGTAGCTGGTGGAACATTTCCTGTCCTTGGCGACGATCGCCACGGCCTGGTCGTAGAGCGCATCGTCCGATCCGCCTTCGCCCAGGCCGAGAACCTGGTCGATCTCGCTGGCCACGTCGTCCTCTGGTCCCTCGACCACGCCCGACATGTATTCGGGCGGGCCGAACGACTTCAGGTGGGCGACGATTTCCTCGACCTCCTCATCGGAAACGAAGGGGCCATGGATGCGGCTGATCCTGCCGCCGCCGGCCATGTAGAGCATGTCGCCCTGGCCCAGCAGCTGCTCGGCGCCCTGCTCGCCCAGGATGGTGCGGCTGTCGATCTTGGACGTGACCTGAAACGAGATGCGGGTGGGGAAGTTGGCCTTGATCGTGCCGGTGATGACATCGACCGAGGGGCGTTGCGTCGCCATGATCAGATGAATGCCGGAGGCCCGGGCCATCTGCGCCAGGCGCTGGATGCAGGCCTCGATCTCCTTGCCGGCCACCATCATCAGATCGGCCATTTCATCGACCACGACCACGATATAGGGCAGCGTGACCGGCGCGAATTCCTCGGTTTCGAAGACGGGTTCGCCGGTGTCCTCGTCAAAGCCGGTCTGGATGGTGCGCCGGAACATCTCGCCCCTGGCCAGCGCCTCGCGGACGCGGCCATTGTAGCCTTCGATGTTGCGCACACCCATCTTGGACATCTTGCGATAGCGGTCCTCCATTTCAGAGACCACCCATTTCAGCGCAACGACGGCCTTTTTCGGGTCGGTGACGACCGGCGAAAGCAGGTGCGGGATGCCGTCGTAGACCGAGAGTTCCAGCATCTTGGGGTCGATCATGATCAGCCGGCATTCCTCGGGCGTCAGCTTGTAGAGCAACGACAGGATCATCGTGTTGATGGCGACGGACTTGCCCGAGCCGGTGGTGCCGGCGATCAACAGGTGGGGCATCTTGGCCAGGTTGGCGACGATGGGTTCGCCACCGATGTCCTTGCCCAGGGCCAGTGGCAGGCGCTGGGTGCCGTCACCAAAGGCGCGCGCCGAGAGGATTTCGCGCAAGACCACCTTTTCGCGCCAGGCATTCGGCAGTTCGATGCCGATGACGGTGCGGCCCGGCACGGTGGAAACACGGGCCGAGAGGGCCGACATCGAGCGGGCGATGTCGTCGGCCAGGCCGATCACGCGGCTGGCCTTCAGGCCGGGAGCCGGTTCCAGTTCGTACATGGTCACGACCGGGCCGGGGCGAACCGAGGTGATCTCGCCGCGCACGCCGTAATCGTCCAGCACGGTTTCCAGCATACGGGCGTTTTCTTCCAGCGCCTCCTGGGAAAGGGCGTGACGTTCCACGCTGGAGGGGCTGGCCAGCAGCGACAGCGGGGGCAGTTCGTAGCGCGGGGCGGGTTCGTCGAAACGCAGCGAGGGTTGCGCCTCGGCCAGGGCCTGGCGCGAGGGGGCGGCCGGCTTGCGGGCCACGGGTTGCACGACGGTGCGGCGTTCGGCCGCCAGCGGGGCACGCCGGACCGGGGTGATGACGGGTTCGGGCTCGGCGTCATAGGCGCTCCAGGCGTCGTCATCCTCATCGACATCGATGGCCGGCTGCGCGGCGGTCAGCGGTGACGGGTGGGTCTGGGCGGCGGTGACGGGCGGCTCGCCCGTCATGGAGTGCGGCGGCTGCGGCGCGGCGGGGCGCACGATCAGCGGCTGCTGGCGGCGGGCCTGGCCGACCACCGGCGGTTCCCGGCGCTGGCTGGCGGCCGCGGCCGAGCTTGCCGCCGGGGCGGGCTGCGGCGCGGTGCGATTCTGGATGGCCGATGCAATCCGCGCGCGGATCCGGCTGTCCAGCGGATCGTCATCCGTAATCTCGGCCTCGTCCGCCAAGACGGCCGGATCGGGGGCGCGGCGCAGGCGGGCCAGCAGGCCGGGCCTGGGTGCTTCCGCCGGGGCAGCGCTGGCGCCTGGCGCATGGGTGCGAGAGGCGGTCAGGGGCGCGGGGCGGCCGCCGCCGGGCAGGGTCGCGGCGGCATTGCGGGTCGGGCGGGTCTCGACCGCGGCCAGATGCGCCCGGCTTTCTGCCCTGGCCGAGCGGGCGTCGCGCAGCTTTTCGGACACGCCCAGCGCACCCTGCACGCCGGCGCGCGCGGTCAGGCCCAGGACGGCCATCAGGGCGGCATAGCTGAGGATCAGCCCGCCGATCAGAAAGCGGACGATCAGCGCCAGTTCCGCCATGTCAAAGCCGGTGACGAACAGGAACATCGCCGCTGCGCCAAAGGCCACCAGGGCCGAGACCAGCTTCAGCGCGAAGGCGCCGCCGCCGGGGACCAGTTCGATCATCGCGCCAAGGACGGTGTCGCCAAAGGCGCCGCCCAGACCGAATCTCGCGGTCCACTCCGGCCCCGGCACCAGGGTCGCGGCATAGACCGAGCCCAGCGCCACCGCCACGGCGGCAAAGACCACCCGGCTGAGCGCGCGGTCGGCGCCGCGGTGGGCGGCAAAGCGGATGCCCCAGGCGGCCAGCACGGTCGGAATGCCCCAGGCGCCATAGCCGATGATCGGCATCAGCACGGCGGCGATCGAGGCGCCGGTGCGGCCCAGCAAGTTTCTGGGCGGGTCCGATGTGGCCGACATCCAGGACGGATCGTCGGGCGCATAGGTGTACAGCATCAGCGCGAAGGCCAGCGCAAGGCCCATGAGGGCGATGCCCAGAACCTCGCGGCCGCGGCGTTCGATCATGGCCTGAACCCCTTGATCCAGCAGCGGATCACGTCGGCGCGCCTGATAGGAAGCCATCTGTCACCTCACCTGAACAATCCGTCGCGAAGCCGCGTCAGCCCCGCCCGTGTTTCGTCATAGGGCCCGACCAGCGCGACCCGAATATAGGCCTTGCCGGGATTCTGGCCCCCGGCATCGCGCGAAAGATAGGCGCCGGGCAGAACCCGCACCCCGGTCTCGCGCCAGAGTTTCAACGCGGCCGCTTCGCCGTCATCGACGGGCAGCCAAAGGAAGAAGCCGCCTTCGGGCAGCCGAAAGCCCTGGATGCCGGAAAAGATCTGGCCGGCAAGCGCGAATTTCTGTTGGTAGAGCGCGCGCGAGGCGGCGACATGGGCCTCGTCGGCCCAGGCGGCCTCGCTGACGCGCTGGATCGGCAGGGGCAGGGGGGCACCGGCGAATGCGCGCAGCTTGCGGATCTGGGCGATGCCCTTGGGGCCGCCGGCGACGAAGCCCGAGCGCAGGCCCGGCAGGTTCGAACGTTTCGAAAGCGAGTGGAAGGTGAAGACCCGCTCCGGATCGGCGCCGATGTCGCGGGCGACCTCGAGAATGCCGGTGGGCGGGGTGGTGTGCCAGATTTCCGAATAGCATTCGTCGGCGAAGACCACGAAATCGTGCCGTTCCGCCAGGCGCAGCAGGTCGGCCCAGTAATCGCGGCTGGCGACCGAACCTTGCGGGTTGGCGGGCGAGCAGAGGTAGGCGACGGTCACGCGATCCAGGGTTTCGGCCGGCAGGCTGGCATAATCGGGCAGGAAACCGTTCTGCGCCGTGGCGGGCAGATAGAGCGGCTCGGCGCCGGTGGTGACGGCCGCCACGGCATAGACCTGGTAGAAGGGATTTGGCAGCAGGAACAGCGGTTTCCTGCCATTCTTCTGTTCCGGCGCCACGGCAAGGGCAGCGTTGAACAGGCCTTCTCTGGTGCCGTTCAGCGCCATGATCCGGTCTGGCGAAACCTCGACCGCATAGCGGCGCTTCAGCCAGGCCGAGATGGAAGCCAGCAGTTCCGGCGTGCCATCGTTCGGGGGGTAGCTGCCGAAACCGGAGAGATGGGCATTCAGGATCGGGCCGACGAAATCGGGCATCGGGTGGCGCGGCTCGCCGATGGTCATCGAAATCGGCTCGCCGCCCGGCGCGTGAGAATCCAGGAGCTTCCGCAAGCGCGGAAACGCGTAATCCGGCAGGTTTGCAAACCGCTCTGGATAGCCTGTCATTGCCTCGTGCCCCGGGGTCGTGGCGCCCCGCTTGCCCGCAGGATAGCCGGGCTTGGCGGTGCGGTCCAGAAAAACAAGGCGGGACGGGGGGTTGGGCCCGCGTCTGCGGCTTGCCTGTGGTTTTCCGGTCGCGCGCGGGGCGTGGATGCCAGAGTCGCCCGATCTGCTATTGCAGGGCGCGTTCGGCGGCGGCACCCAGCCGCAGCAGGCGCTCTTCCTGGCCGGGCGGGGCCATCAGGCTGATCCCGGCCGAGGGCACCGACGTGGGCAGCGTCAGCACGGCCTGGTCCAGCAGGTTGCCCAGCCTGGTGTTGCGCAGCGCGAGAAGGTTCTCGGTCACGTAATAGTCGGTGTCGGTCATCAGCCGGCTGGCATTGGGCGGCAGGATCGGCGAGGTCGGCAGCAGCACGGCGTCCACCCCTGCCGTGGCCTCTGCCCATTGCTCGCGCAGGGCCAGCAGGCGGCGCCAGGCGGTGATGTAGTCGCCCGCCATCACCTCCGCGCCAGACCGGAACCGCTCCAGAATCCGAGGGAACATCCTGTGCGGCGCGGCCTCGATCGTGTCCTTCCAGATCGCATAGGCCTCGGGCGCAACCAGCGTGCCGGCCAGGGCCAGGACATCCACCATGGCGGGGAAGGCAAGCCGCGTGACACGGGCGCCGGCGCGGCCCAGCCGGGCCAGCGCGTCGTCAAAGCCCTGGGCCGGGCCAGAGCGCAGATCATCCAGCGCCACGGTCTCCAGCACCAGCAGGCGGGTGCCCGACAGGACGGCGCCAGACAGGTCGGCCGGCCTGGTGCCGGACAGGAGCGCAAGCAGCGCTGCGCAATCCTCGACCGAGCGGGCCAGCGGGCCGATCGTGTCGAAGCGTTCCGACAGCGGCACCACACCCTGCATCGGCAGGCGCCCGGCAGAGGTCTTCAGCCCCGTCAGGTCGTTCCAGGCGGCGGGAATCCGCACCGACCCGCCGGTGTCCGAGCCGATGGCAGCGGGTGCCAGACCCATGGCAACCGCCACCGCCCCGCCCGAGGTGGAACCGCCCGCCACGGCCGAGTCGTCATTCACGCATGGCGGCGTGGCGGTGACCGGGTTCAGGCCCAGGCCGGAAAAGGCCAGTTCGGACATGTGGGTCTTGCCCAGGCAGACGGCGCCGCCCAGCGTGGCCGTGGCCAGCACGGCGGCATCAGAGACCGGGATGCGGCCCTTCAGAAGGGCCGATCCGGCCTCGGTCGCCGTGCCCGCGCTGTCGTAATTGTCCTTCCAGCACAGCGGCACGCCGTCCAGCGGGCCACGCCGCAGGCCGGATTTGGCGCGGGCGGCGGCGGCCATCGCCTCTGCCCGCGCGCGGGCCGGAGTGGTGCGGGCATAGATCCGCAAACCCAGCGCATGGGCATCGATGGCATCCAGATATGCCTCGGTCAGCTCGACGGGGTTGATCCGCCCGGCGGCGATTTCGCGGCCCAGGGCGCTGGCGGTCAGATGGAACCAGGTTTTCGACATCACGTTCCCTTGCCGTTCCCTCGGAGAGGGTCTGCAACCGCAGAGGCTAGCGACAGGCGGCCTCATGGACAATCCCGAAGCAGCGGCTATGAAGGGCGCATGGATGCAGATGTCCTGATCGTGGGCGGCGGGCTGAACGGGCCTGCCCTGGCGCTGGCCTTGGCCGGGGCGGGGCTGCACGTGGCGGTGGTCGACGCCCGCCCGGCCGAAGCGCGGGCCGAACCGGGGTTCGACGGCAGGGCCTATGCGCTGGCGCTGGCGTCGAAACGGCTGCTGGCCGCGATCGGAGTCTGGGGGGCGCTGGCGCAGGCGGCGCAGCCGATCCAGAAGATCGTGGCGGCGGATGGGCGGCCGGGCACCGGGGCCTCGCCCTGGCATCTGCGCTTCGACGCGGCCGAGATCGAGGATGGCCCGATGGGCTTCATGGTCGAGGACCGGCATCTCTATGCCGCCTTCCTGGCGGCGATGGCGGCGCAGCCGCGGATCCGGTTGATCTCGGGTGCGACGGTGGTGGGGCAGACGACCGAGGGCGCCGAGGCACAGGCCACGCTGGCCGATGGAAGGCGGCTCACCGCGCGGGTCATCCTGGGCTGCGACGGGCGCAACTCGGCCACCGCGGCCCGAGCCGGGATCAGGCGGACCGGCTGGGCCTATGGCCAGACCGCGCTGGTGACGGCGGTGCATCACGAACATCCGCACAACGGCACCGCCTGGCAATATTTCATGCCGCATGGGCCGCTGGCGATCCTGCCGCTGCCGGGCGGGCATCATTCCAGCATCGTATGGAGCGAGAGCGCGGCCGATGCCGCCCGCATCCAGGCGATGGATGACGCCGACTATCTGGCGGCGCTGCGGCCTCGCTTCGGCGATTTCCTGGGTGAAATCGCCCTGGCCGGCGCGCGCTTCACCTATCCCCTGACGCTCAGCCTGGCCAATGCCTGGGTCGCCCCGCGCCTGGCTCTGGTGGGCGATGCGGCGCATGGCGTGCATCCGATCGCGGGCCAGGGGCTGAACCTGGGGCTGCGCGACGTGGCGGCGCTGGCCGAAGTGCTGGTCGAGGCGATGCGCCGCGGCGAGGATCCCGGCGCACTGGACGTGCTGAGCCGCTACGAACAGGTGCGCCGTTTCGACTCGATGCTGCTGGCTCTGGGGATGGACAGCGTGAACCGCCTGTTTTCCAATGACAACCCGCTGTTGCGCCTGGGGCGCGATCTGGGGCTGGCGGCGGTGAACGCCCTGCCCGGCCTGCGCCGCGCCTTCATCCGCCAGGCGGCGGGCCTGTCGGGAAACAGCCCCCGGCTGTTGCGGGGACTGCCACTCTAGGCAGAATCGGCAAATCCCCTCGGCCCCACCACCGATGGCTGCCGCCCTTTCATCTTGCCCGAAATATCCCGCGGGGGTCCGGGGGTGTGAAACCCCCGGCGTCGGCCCCGGCATGTCAGACGACCTTCCGCGCCTCGGAGACCAGCATGATCGGGATGCCGTCGCGTATCGGGAAGGCCAGTTGCGCGGATTTCGAAATCAGCTCGCCCGCCTCGGCATCATAGTGCAGCGGGCCCTGGGTGACGGGGCAGACCAGCGCCTCCAGCATCTTGCGGTCATGGGCAGGGGGGATGACGGCGGGCAGGTCACTCATTGCCGGACCTCGCCTTCACCGCCGTGCAGTGCGATCTCCATCAGCGTCACCAGGGTTTCGCGCCGGGTGGTCAGGCTGGGGGCTTCCAGCAGGGCCTGCTTGTCCTCGGGCGCGAAGGGGCAGAGCATGGCCAGCGCATTGATCAGCATTTCGGGGTCGGCCTCGCGCAGCGAGGGCCAGTCGGTGCCCAGCTTCGCCTTCAGGAAATAGCGGCTGGTCAAGGCCAGGAACCGCGCGCGGTCCAGTGTCGGGTCGACTTCCTCTCCGCCCAGATCGCGGGCGAAGGGGGTCCAGTCCACTCGGGCGCGCCGGTAGGGGGTAAAGCCCTCGACCTCGTCCCTGATGCGGAACCGGCTGATGCCGGTCAGGGTGATCATGTAGCGATGATCATCGGTTTCCGAAAAGGCCGTCAGCCGGCCGGCGCAGCCGATGGCCGAAAGCCGCACCTCGCCGCCGGGAATGGGGCGGGGCTGGATCATGCCGATCAGCCGGCTTTCCGTCTTCATGCAATCCATCAGCATCGCGACATAGCGCGGCTCGAAGATGTGCAGCGGCAACCGCGCCCGGGGCAGCACGATGGCGCCGGGCAGCGGAAAGATCGGGATCGTGTCGGGCAGGTCGGCGGGGTGTGTCATGCCCCTAACCTAGTGCGGCCCGGTCATCAGGCAAAGATCATCGAGGAAAGCCGCCGCCGGCCCTTGATGGCGATCGGATCCTTCGGGTCCAGCGTGTCGAAGATGGTGAAGAGCTGGGTCTTGGCGGCGCCATCGTTCCACTCGCGGTCGAGACGGAACAGGTCCAGGAGCGTGTCGACCGCGCCTTCCACATCGCCCGAGGCATGCAGCGCGGTCGCCAGGTCGAACCGGGCCTGGCGGTCGGCCGGGTCGTTCTGCACGGCCGCACGCAGATGGTCCAGCGGGCCGACCTTGGCCGCCTGTCTGGCCAGTTCGATCTTGGCGCGGATCGCCTCGATCTCCTTGGCCTTGGTGATCGCCGCGGGGGCGTTGGCGGCCAGGGTCTCGGCCATGTCGAGGTTGCCGATCGCCAGATGCGCCCGAATCAGCCCGGCATAGGCAGCGACGTTCTCGGGATTTTCCTCCAGAAGGGCTGCGAAGGTTTCGGCGGCATCGGCGGCGGCGCCTTCGGCCAGCATCGCCTCGGCGGCGGCCAGCGCCTCGGCCAGGCCGTCACCCTCCGGCGCGCCCATGGTGGACAGGTTGTCGATGAACTTCCTGATCTCGGACCCAGGGATCGCGCCCTGGAAGCCATCGACCGGCTGGCCCTTGAAGAAGGCATAGACCGTGGGAATCGACTGGATCCGCAGCTGGGCGGCGATGGCCTGGTTGCGATCGACATCGATCTTCACCAGCTTGACGCGGCCCTGGGCGGCGGTGACGGCGGCTTCCAGCGCGGGGCCCAGCGTGCGGCAGGGGCCGCACCAGGTGGCCCAGAAATCGACGATCACCGGGACGGTCTGGCTGGCCTCGATCACGTCGGCCATGAAGGTGGCTTCCGAGCCATCCTTGATCAGGTCGTTTGCGGTTTGCGGTGTGGCGGCAGTGCCCAACATGCTCATGCTCCGATTGGTTTGGCCTTATATGCGCGCGGCTGAGCCCGAGTCCAAGGGGGTGTGACGCTTCGGCCTTGCGTGGCGGGGGGCAAGGGCGGTAGCGAGGGCGAAACGGCAGGGTTTCAGGTGATGCAGGTAGAGACGACGGCGATTGATGGGGTCGTGGTGCTGACGCCGCAGCGATTCGGCGATGACCGGGGCTGGTTTGTCGAGACGTTCAACGCCGGGCGGATGGCGGCGGCCGGGCTGAACATGGTGTTCGTGCAGGACAACCACTCGATGAGCGCCCGGATCGGCACGCTGCGCGGCCTGCACTACCAGAAGCCGCCGCGCGCGCAGGACAAGCTGGTGCGCTGCACCAGGGGCGCGATTTTCGACGTGGCGGTGGATTTCCGGGTGGGCAGTCCGACCTTCGGGGCCTGGGTGGGCATCGAGCTGACCGAGGACAATGGCAAGCAGCTGCTGGTGCCCAAGGGCTGCCTGCATGGTTTCGTCACCCGGGCCGAGAACACCGAAGTGCAATACAAATGCTCGGACATCTATGCCCCGGACTGCGATGCCGGGGTCCGCTGGAATGACCCCGATATCGGCATCGACTGGGGTCTGACGGACGAGCCCGTGCTGTCGGGCAAGGACCGGGTGCAGCCGTTCCTGCGGGAGGTGCAGAGTCCCTTCACCTGGGAGGCGCCGAGGTGAAGCTGCTGGTGACGGGGGGCGCGGGATTCATCGGCAGCGCCGTGGTGCGGCTGGCGGTGGCGCGCGGCCATCAGGTGGTCAATGTCGATGCCCTGACCTATGCGGCCTGCCTGGACAATGTGGCCAGCGTCTCGGGCTCGGACCTCTATGCCTTTGAGCGGGCCGATATCCGCGACCGCGCCCGGCTGGACCGGATCTTTGCCACGCACCGGCCCGACGCCGTCATGCACCTGGCGGCGGAAAGCCATGTCGACCGCTCGATCGACGGGCCGGCGGATTTCATCGAGACGAACATCACCGGCACGTTCAACATGCTGGAAGCGGCGCGGGCGCACTGGGTGCGGCAGGGCAAACCCGATTCGTTCCGGTTCCACCACATCTCGACCGATGAGGTCTTTGGGTCTCTGGGCGCCACGGGGCAGTTTTCCGAGACCTCGCCCTATGACCCGCGCAGCCCCTATTCGGCCTCCAAGGCGGCCAGCGACCATCTGGTGCGCGCCTGGCACGAAACCTATAGCCTGCCGGTGGTGCTGACCAATTGCTCCAACAATTACGGGCCATTCCATTTCCCGGAAAAGCTGATCCCCGTGGTGATCCTGAACGCGCTGCACGGCCGGCCGATTCCGGTCTATGGCAGGGGCGAGAACGTCAGGGACTGGCTCTATGTCGAGGATCACGCCGATGCCCTGCTGCTGGTGGTGCAGAAGGGGGCCGTCGGCCGCAGCTACAACATCGGGGGCGAGAACGAGCGGCGCAACATCGATCTGGTTCGCACGATCTGCGCGATCCTCGACGCCAAGCGGCCCAAGGCCGGATCCTATGCCGACCAGATCACCTTCGTGACCGACCGGCCCGGGCACGATGCCCGTTATGCCATTGATCCCACGCGGATTCGGGAAGAGCTGGGCTGGCGGCCCTCGGTCACGGTCGAGGAAGGCCTGGAGCGGACGGTCCAGTGGTATCTGGACAACGAAACCTGGTGGCGGCCGCTCTTGGGCCGGGCGGGCCTGGGCCAAAGGCTGGGCAAGGCCTGATGGAGGAGGCATTCTTCATCGCCAGCAAGACGGTCGGACTGATGGCCCGGGCGGAAAGCTGGCTGGTGATCGGGCTGGGGCTGGCGCTGTGGGCCGGATGGCGCGGGCGGCGCCGGGCGGCGCTGGGCTGGAGCGCAGCCGTGCTGCTGGCGGTGCTGGCGCTGGGCTGGTTTCCATTGGGAAATCCGCTGGTGGCGGCGCTGGAGCGGGTCTATCCGGCGATGCCGTCTCTTGGCCGGGTCGATGGGATCATCGTGCTGGGCGGAGCCGAGGATCTGGGCCCCTACGCCCGCTGGGGCGGCGTGCAGATGAACGAGGCCGGCGAGCGGCTGGTGGCCGGCGTGGAGCTGGCTCGCCGATTCCCGAATGCACGTTTGATATATACCGGCGGAACCGCATCTCTGTTTGGAAATCCGCATCCCGAGGCGCCCAGTCGCATGGCCCGCGCCTTCTGGCACGAGATGGGCGTGCCGGATGCCCAGGTGGCGGTCGAGGGGCGGTCACGCACGACTTCGGAAAACGCGATCTTCACCCGGGATCTTGTGGATCCGCAGCCGGGGCAGGTCTGGGTGCTGGTCACCTCGGCCTGGCACATGCCGCGCAGCATGGCGGCGTTCCGGCGGGCGGGCTGGAGCGGCCTGGTGCCCTGGCCGGTCGATTTCCGCTCACGCGCGCAGACACTGGCGCCGGAATGGCGGCTGGATGATCATCTGGTGGAGCTGAACCTGGCGCTGAAGGAAGAGGTCGGCCGACTGGCCTATTGGATGGCGGGAAGATGAAACTCCTGGTGTTCGGGCAAACGGGGCAGGTGGCGCAGGAACTGGCGCGGCGCCTGCCTGTCGATGTGACCGCGCGGTTCCTGAGTCGGGCCGAGGCCGAGCTGATGTCGCCCGGCGCCTGTCGCGCCGCCGTCCTGGCGGCAGACTGCGACGCCGTGGTGAACGCGGCGGCCTGGACGGCGGTGGACAGGGCCGAAGCCGAGGAGGCAGCGGCGACCGTGGTGAATGGCGCCTCGGTCGGGGCGATGGCGCGGGCCTGCGCAGAGAGATCCTTGCCGTTCCTGCAGGTTTCGACAGATTATGTCTTTGACGGATCGGGCGTTTCTCCGTTTGCTCCTGGCGATCCGGTGGGGCCGCTCGGTGCCTATGGCCGCTCGAAACTGCTGGGCGAAAGGCTGACGGCCGAGGCGGGTGGGCACTGGCTGGTGCTGCGGACCAGTTGGGTGGTTTCGGCCTTCGGGACAAATTTCGTGAAGACGATGCTGCGGCTGGGCCGCGAGCGCGAGGTGCTGCGTGTGGTTTGCGATCAGGTCGGTGGACCGACCCCGGCAGCGGCGATTGCCGATGCACTGGTGGTGGCGGCGCGGGCCATGGTGGCGGGCGCGCCGGGCGGGGTGCATCACTTTGCGGGCGCGCCGGATGCCAGTTGGGCCGATCTGGCCCGGGCGGTGATGGCGGGGGCGCGGCTGGCCGCCAGGATCGAGGAGATCCCGACCGAGGCCTATCCGACACCGGCGCGACGGCCGCGGAACAGCCGGATGGACTGCAGCGATTTCGAACGTGAGTTTGGTGTGCCCCGGCCGGATTGGCGGGCGGGGCTGGATGAGATATTGAAGGAGCTTCAGGCATGACGCGCAAGGGCATCATTCTGGCCGGCGGTTCGGGCACAAGGCTGTGGCCGATCACCATGGGCGTGTCGAAACAGTTGCTGCCGATCTTTGACAAGCCGATGATCTATTACCCGCTGTCGGTGCTTATGCTGGCCGGTATCCGCGAGATCGCGATCATCACCACGCCCGAGGATCAGGGCCAGTTCCAGCGCCTGCTGGGCGACGGCGGCCAATGGGGGGTCGCCTTCACCTGGATCGTGCAGCCCAGCCCCGATGGTCTGGCGCAGGCCTATCTGCTGGCGCGCGATTTCCTGAATGGGGCGCCCAGCGCCATGGTCCTGGGCGACAACATCTTTTTCGGCCACGGCTTGCCCGAGATGATGGGTGCCGCCGACGCACGCCTTCAGGGGGGCACGGTGTTCGGCTACCGCGTTTCCGATCCCGAACGTTATGGCGTGGTGGGGTTTGACGCGACGGGGAAAGTGGTCGAAATCGTCGAGAAACCCGCCCGGCCACCATCGAATTTCGCGGTCACGGGCCTGTATTTCCTCGATGGTCGTGCTCCGGAATTCGCCGCCGGAATCAAGCCCTCGCCCCGGGGTGAGCTGGAGATCACCGATCTGCTGGCGTGTTATCTGAACGAAGGTTCGTTAACCGTCGAACGGATGGGCCGAGGCTTTGCCTGGCTGGACACCGGCACGCATGAAAGCCTGCTGGATGCCGGAAACTTCGTGCGCACGCTGGAGCACCGACAGGGTTTGCAGGTGGGCTGCCCGGACGAGATTGCCTATCGCGAGGGCTGGATCGACCGCGATCAACTGAAGGCGCGGGCGAAGATCTTTCACAAGAACGACTATGGAAAGTATCTGTCGAGCGTGGTGCAGGAGTAGGGATGCAAAGCCGCCAGGCCCCCCGCCGCCGGCGACCCTTGGGGACGATCCTGCTGCTCGCACCCGCAATCAGGCGGTCTGGGCCGGGCGCTTGATCTTCTGCGCGGCGTCCAGGACCAGAGGGCGCAGGCCCTGGCCGCCGGCGTCGAGCACCTCGAAAAGGTGGCGGCGCATCCGGGGCTCCCAGAAATCGTTGATATGCGCCGCCAGACCAGCCACGCCTTCGTCATGCGGCTTGGATTCCATGAACTTGGCGATCTGGTTGGCCATGTAGACCAGTTTTTCGTGCCCGGAATGTTTGGGGTCATGCAACATGAGAAGCCTCGGACGTGGGGGCCGTGATGCGGCCGGGATGGGTGAACACCTCAAACCGGTCGCGGCGGGCCAGCGCGATCAGTGTCAGGCCGGCCTGCTGCGCCAGGTCGATGGCATGGGCGGTGGGAGCCGAGACGGCAATCAGGATCGGCTGGCCCAGGGCTGCGACCTTCTGCACCATGTCGATCGACACGCGCGAGGTCAGCAGCACCGCCCCGGTCGGATGCGGCGTGCGGGCCAGATGGCCGGCAAGCTTGTCGAGCGCGTTGTGGCGGCCCACATCCTCGCGCGTTGCCAGAAGCTGGCCCGACCAGAAGCCGGCGGCATGGGCCGCGTGCGTGGTGTCGTGCAGCGGCTGGGCGCCGGGCAGCGTGGCGATGGCCGCGCGAACCTGGGCCGGACTCATTGTGAATGAAAGCTCGGGAATCCGGGCCGGCGGGCGCAGCGCCTCGTCCAGCGAATCGATGCCGCAAAGGCCGCAGCCCACCGGACCGGCCATCTGGCGGCGACGCCGGGCCAGCCGCGCCTCGGCCTGCGGGCGTAGCCAGATTTGCAGATCGACACCCCTGGGCGTTTCCACGACTTCGACGCTGTCGATGTCGGCGGGCGCGGCGATGCCCTCGGTCAGGGAAAATCCGTATGCGAAATCAACCAGATCGGCGGGCGTGGCCATCATCACGGCCTGGGTGGTGCCGTTGTAGCTGATGGCCACGGCCACTTCTTCGGGCAGCGTCCGGCTGCCTTCCACCGCCAGCGCGCCCGAGCCGTAGCTCAGGCGCGGCAGGGTGCGGGCGGTCCGCATCACTCCGCCGCGGCGATGCGACGCGAGCGGGCGGCGAAGGCGTTATACTCCTCCTGCCATTCCGTCGGGCCGTTCGAAGGCGAAACCTGGACTGCCGTCACCTTGTATTCCGGGCAGTTGGTGGCCCAATCCGAATAATCGGTCGTAATCACGTTGGCCTGGGTTTCGGGGTGATGGAAGGTGGTGTAGACCACGCCCGGATTTACCCGGTCGGTCAGCGCGGCGCGCAGGGTCGTCTCGCCGGAACGCGAGGCAAGCCGGACGAGCTGACCATCCCTGATGCCACGCACTTCGGCATCATGCGGGTGGATTTCCAGCACATCCTCGTCATGCCAGACCACGTTTTCGGTGCGTCGGGTCTGGGCACCGACGTTATATTGCGAAAGGATCCGCCCGGTGGTCAGCAACAGCGGGAAGCGGGGACCGGTCCGTTCGTCCGTCGCCACATATTCGGTGTTGATGAACCTGCCCTTGCCGCGCACGAAACCGTCGACATGCATCAGCGGCGTGCCCTCGGGCGCAGCCTCGTTGCAGGGCCACTGGACCGAGCCCTTCTCCTCGAGAAGCGCATAGTTCACCCCGGCAAAGCTGGGTGTGGTCAGGGCGATTTCGTCCATGATCTGGCTGGGGTGGGTGTAGGTCCAGCCTGCGCCCCCCGTCTTGCCCAACATCGCGTTGGCCAGCATCTGGGTCACTTCCCAGTCGGCATAGCCGGTCTTCGGTGCCATCACCTTGCGCACGCGGTTGATGCGGCGTTCGGCGTTGGTGAAGGTTCCGTCCTTTTCCAGGAAGGTCGAGCCAGGCAGGAAGACATGCGCATAGTTCGCGGTTTCGTTCAGGAACAGGTCGTGGACGATCACGCAATCCATCGCCGCCAGTCCGGCTGCGACATGCTTGGTGTCGGGGTCGGATTGCAGGATATCCTCACCCTGGATGTAGATGCCCTTGAACGTGCCTTCCACGGCGGCGTCCAGCATGTTGGGAATGCGCAGACCCGGCTCGCTGTCGATCTCGACCCCCCAGACTTTCTGGAACACCTCGCGGACAGCATCGTTCTTGACGTGGCGATAGCCCGGCAGTTCGTGCGGGAAGGATCCCATGTCGCAAGAGCCCTGCACGTTGTTCTGGCCGCGCAACGGGTTCACGCCCACACCCGGACGACCGATGTTGCCGGTCAGCATGGCCAGGTTGGCGATGCCGATGACCGTGGTCGATCCCTGGCTGTGTTCGGTCACGCCCAGACCATAATAGATCGCACCATTGCCGCCACGGGCATAGGTGCGGGCCGCAGCGCGCAGTTCCTGCGCCGGAACGCCGGTCAGGATCTGCACCGCTTCGGGCGAATGATGCGGCTGGCTGATGAACTCGGCATAGTCCTGGAATTCATCCCAGTCGCAGCGGTTGCGGATGAAGTCTTCGTTGAACAGGCCCTCGGTCACGATCACATGCGCCATCGCGGAGACCACGGCGACGTTGGTGCCGGGGGTCAGGGCCAGATGATGATCGGCCTTGATGTGCGGGCCGTCGACCATCTCGGTCCGGCGCGGGTCGATGACGATCAGCTTGGCGCCCTGGCGCAGGCGCTTTTTCAGCCGGCTGGCAAAGACCGGGTGGGCGGCGGCGGGGTTGGCACCGATGATCACGGCGACATCGGTGTATTCGACGCTGTCGAAATCCTGTGTGCCGGCGCTGGTGCCAAAGGTCTGGCCCAGGCCATAGCCGGTGGGCGAATGACAGACCCGGGCACAGGTGTCGGTGTTGTTGTTGCGAAACACCGCCCGGGCCAGCTTCTGCACCAGATAGGTTTCTTCATTGGTGCAGCGAGACGAGGTGATGACGCCCACCGCATGCCGGCCATGGGTATCGATGATGCGCTTCATCCGGCTGGCGGCATGGTCCATGGCCTCGGCCCAGGAGACGACCCTCCAGGGCTCGTCGATCGAGTCACGGATCATCGGCTCGAGGATGCGGTCCTGGTGGTTGGCATAGCCCCAGGCGAAGCGGCCCTTCACGCAGCTGTGGCCGCGATTGGCACGCCCATGCTTGTAGGGCGTCATGCGGACCAGTTCGTCGCCACGCAGTTCGGCCTTGAAAGAGCAGCCGACACCGCAATAGGCGCAGGTGGTGATGACCTCACGCTTGGGCGTGCCCAGTTCGATGACGGATTTTTCCTGCAAGGTCGCGGTCGGGCAGGCCTGAACGCAGGCGCCGCAACTGACGCATTCCGACGACAGGAAGTTGTCCGAGCCCATGCCGGCCGAAACCCGGCTGTCAAAGCCCCGCCCCTCGATCGTCAGGGCGAAGGTGCCCTGCACTTCCTCGCAGGCGCGCACGCAGCGGCTGCAGACAATGCATTTGGCCGGATCATAGGTGAAATACGGGTTGGAATCGTCCTTGGGCAGCCACTGCGGATTGGCCTGGCCAGAGCTGTCCCTGGCGCGGAAATGGGTCTCGACCGCCTCATAGCGCACATCGCGCAGGCCGACGGCGCCAGCCATGTCCTGCAACTCGCAGTCGCCATTGGCCGCGCAGGTCAGGCAATCCAGCGGGTGGTCGCTGATGTAGAGTTCCATCACCCCCTTGCGCAGCTGTTCCAGCCTGCCGGTCTGCGTGTGCACCTTCAGGCCCGGGGCAACCGGGGTGGTGCAGGAGGCCGGGGTGCCGGGACGGCCTTCGATCTCGACCAGGCAAAGACGGCAGGAACCGAAGGCATCGAGACTGTCGGTGGCGCAAAGCTTCGGCACCTGGATGCCGATTTCCGCCGCCGCCCGCATGATCGAGGTGCCTTCCGGCACGGTGACGTCAAAGCCGTCGATGGTCAGGCTGACCATGGTCTTGGCGCGGCTGGCCGGGGTGCCGAAGTCGCGGTCAGGGAGGATGAAGTCCTTCATTTGGCAACCTTTTTCTTGGCCAACTGATGGGCGACGATGGCATTCGCATGGTCATGGCCCATCCCATGAGTGTCTTTCAGGAAGCTGACCACAGCCATGTGCGGCTGATCCAGCCTGTCGGCGATCAGGTCGAACCAGTGCTGCATGGGCTGGCCGTATTTCCTCTCGATCGAGGGGAAATAGCTCGCCGGGCCCTGAACCCTGTCTGTCATTCGGCGGCCTCCTTCTCATAGAGGAAGTCGTCGCCGAAATGGGTCAGCGCCGACATGACCGGATAGGGGGTAAAGCCGCCCAGCGCGCAGAGCGAGCCGGACTTCATCGTGTTGCACAGGTCGATCAGCAGCGGCGTGGCCGCGATGTCACCCCTGGCGATGCGGTCGATGGTTTCCACGCCACGCACCGCGCCGATCCGGCAGGGGGTGCATTTGCCGCAGCTTTCGATGGCGCAGAACTCCATGGCAAAGCGGGCCATGTCCAGCATGTCGGTGGTGTCGTCAAACACCGACAGGCCGGCGTGGCCGATCAGACCGTCCTTGCCTGCGAACTCCTCATAGCCGAAGGGCGTGTCGAACAGGCTGCGCGGGAAATAGGCGCCAAGCGGGCCACCCACCTGCACCGCCTTGACCGGGCGGCCGCTGGCGGTGCCGCCGCCGATCGTGTCGACAATCTCGCCCAGGGTCAGGCCAAAGGCCACTTCGTAGAGCCCGCCATGCCGGACATTTCCGGCGATCTGCAGCGGAATCGTGCCCCGCGACCGGCCCAGGCCGAACGCCTTGTAGAAGGCCGCGCCCCGCTCGAAGATCACCGGCACCGTCGCCAGCGAGATCACGTTGTTGACGACGGTCGGCTTGCCCAGAAAACCCTGCAGCGCCGGCAGCGGCGGCTTGGCGCGCACGACGCCCCGCTTGCCCTCCAGACTGTTCAGCAGGCTGGTTTCCTCGCCGCAGACATAGGCCCCGGCTCCGACTCGGATCTCGATGTCAAAGGCCGGGCCGCGGCCCAGAACCCTGGTGCCCAGCACGCCCTCTTCCCGGGCGATGCGGCAGGCGTCCTGCATCACGCGAATGGCGACGGGGTATTCCGAGCGGATGTAGACAAAGCCCCTGGTCGCCCCGCAGGCCAGGCCGGCGATGGTCATGCCCTCGATCAGGGTGAAAGGATCGCCCTCCATCAGCATGCGGTCGGCAAAGGTGGCGCTGTCGCCCTCGTCCGCGTTGCACACGATGTATTTCTGGTCGGCCCGCGCCTCGCTGACCGTCTTCCATTTGATTCCGGTGGGAAAGCCGGCGCCGCCCCGGCCGCGCAGACCGGAATCGGTGACTTCGGCGACCATCGCCGCCGGCTCCATCGCCAGGGCGCGCTCCAGGCCCTTCAGACCTCCATGCGCCCGGTAATCGTCCAGCGAAAGCGGGTCGATCACACCGACACGGGCAAAGGTCAGGCGGGTCTGACCCTTCATCCAGGGCAGATCTTCGGTCTTGCCCAGCGCCTTGGGGTGCTGCGACAGATCGCCGAACAGCGCCGGCACATCGGCAAGCGTCATCGGGCCGAAGGCCAGCCGCCCTTCCGGCGTTTCCACCTCGGCCAGCGGCTCCAGCCAGACCATGCCCCGGCTGCCGTTGCGGACCAGGGTCACATGCACGCCCCTGGCCCTGGCATGGGCATGGATCGCGGCGGCGATCTCGTCGGCTCCCAGGGCCACGGCGGCACTGTCCAGCGGCAGGTAGATCTTCATTCCAGCCCCTCCACGATCGCGTCGATCCGGGCTTCGTCCACCCGGCCCACCAGCCGGCCATCAACCAGCGCCGCCGGCCCGCAGGCGCACAGGCCGAGGCAGAACACCGGCTCCAGCGTCACCCGCCCGTCCGCGGTCGTTTCATGGAAATCGACGCCCAGACGCGTCTTGACATGGCGCGCCACCCGGTCGGCGCCAACGCTCTTGCAGGCCTCGGCCCGGCAGAGCTTCACCACATGGGCCCCGGCAGGCCTGGTGCGGAAATCGTGATAGAAACTGACAACGCCATGCACTTCGGCCCGGCTCAGGTTCAGCCCCCGGGCGATCACCGGCAGCGCCGCTTCCGGCACATGACCGAAATCAGCCTGGATATCGTGCAGGATCGGCAGCAGCGCGCCTTCGCGCCCCTTGTGGCGGGCCAGAATCTCCTCGACCTGCTGGGTCACGGCATCGGAATCAAGCATGGAAACCTCGTGAAGCTTGCCCCGTCCTCTACGCCAAGTGATAGACAAATCAATACCGTTATCCCGTCATTTGATAGACATGACCTATCAATACCTGCCTGCTTTCGCCTTGCCGCAAATATCCCACGGGGGTCCGGGGGTGTGAAACCCCCGGCGCCTCAGCCGGCGTGGCGGGCACCATAGCGCACCGCCTCGTCCAGCAGCGCGGCCAGAACCGGGGTCTGCGGCTCGCGCCGCGGCGCGATCAGGCCCACGGAATGTTCGGCCTCGGGCTGGACGATGGGGATGGCCACCAGGCCCTGACCTTCGAACATCGCCGCCAGGCCGCGTGGCACGACCGACGACCAGCGCCCCGATTTCACATGCGAAATCAGCGCGATGGTCGAGTTCGATTCGATCGTCGGCTCCACTTTCAGCCCGGCCTCGGCCAGCAGGCCGTTCACGATCCGCCGGTTCTGCATGTCGCCGGTCAACAGGCACAACGGCTCCACCGCCACCTCGGCCCAGGTCACTTGCGGCCTGTCGGCCAGGGCCGAAGCCGGAGTGCAGAGAAAGCGGTAATATTCGACATAGAGCGGCACCTGCGTCACGCGCCCCAGCGGTTCGTTGTCCAGATAGGTGATGCCCGCATCCAGTTCCAGGCTGTCGATCCCGTCCTGTATCTCGACCGAAGTGCGCGACAATATGGTGATGCGCAGGTTCGGATGCCTGGTCAGAAAGGGCGTCGTCAGTATCGACACCATCGACAAGGCGGTCGGAATCACGCCCAGCCGCAACAGGCCGGACAGGCCGCGATGCACGGTGCGCATTTCATCCTTCATCGCGCGCATGTCGCCCACGATGCGCCGCGCCCAGTCCAGCACGCGCTGGCCCTCCGGCGTCAGGCCCTGATACCGCGCCCCGCGGTAGACCAGCTGCACGCCCAGCTGATCCTCCAGCTGGCGGATGGCCGAGCTGAGTGAGGGCTGCGTGACGCCACAGGCCGCCGCGGCGCGGCCGAAATGGCGCTCCTGGGCCAGTGCGATGAACATTTCCAGCTTGTCGACCATGCGGCCAGCCTGCCGGGGATTTCCGTGCCGCGCAATGGTTCAGGCTTGCCGGGGGGGCCGGTCGCGCTTACCTCTGACCGCATGTTGCGCTTCATCCCCTTTGTTCCCAAGCCGCCGCTGATTGCCGTGGTGCGGCTGACCGGCATGATCTCCTCGGGACGGGGCCTGTCGGACCAATCGGTCGCGCCCCTGATCGAGCGGGCGTTTTCGCGCGGCAGGCCGCTGGCGGTGGCGCTGGTCATCAACTCGCCCGGCGGATCGCCGGTGCAATCCAGCCTGATCGCGGCGCGCGTGCGGCGGCTGGCGGCAGAGAAGAAACTGCCGGTCCATGCCTTTGTCGAGGATGTTGCGGCTTCGGGCGGCTATTGGCTGGCCTGCGCGGCCGATCACATCTGGGTGGATGACAGTTCGATTCTGGGCAGCATCGGGGTGATTTCGGCCAGTTTCGGCTTTGACCAGTGGATGTCCCGCCAGGGTGTCGAACGGCGGGTGATCACGGCCGGGGCCAACAAGAGCTTCGGCGACCCGTTCCTGCCGCAGAAACCGGAAGACGTGGAGCGGATCAAGGCGCTACAGGCACCGATCCATCGCGCCTTCATCGATCATGTGACGGTGCGCCGGGGCGGGCGGTTGCAGCAGGGGGTCGATCTGTTCAACGCCGATGTCTTCGTGGGCGCGCGGGCGGTGCAGGTGGGGCTGGCCGACGGGATCGGCCATCTGGTGCCGAAGATGAAAGAGCTTTACGGCGAGAAACTGCGGTTTGCGGTGTCGGCCCCGCGGCGCGGCCTGCTCGGCCGGTTCGGATTCGGTCTGGCGTCCGAGATGCTGGGCGCGATGGAGGAGCGGATCGCCTTCGACCGCTATGGAGTCTGACATGGTCAAGGCGGTGATCCTGTTCCTGGTGGTGATGGCGGCGATCGCCCTGATCGGCAATGCCATCGCGCCGGGCAGTTTCTGGCGGCGGCTCGGCAAGGCAACCGGCATGCGGCGCTGCGCCCGATGCGGGCGCCCGATGCTCGGCAAGACCTGCGATTGCGGGAACCGTCCCTGATGCGGGCGCTGGTGACCGGCGGGGCCAGGCGCATCGGGCGCGAGATCGCGTTGTATCTGGCACGGCGCGGGCATGACGTGGCGGTGCAGTATGCCACATCGGCCACCGAGGCCGGAGAGGTTGTCGCGGCGATCCGCGCGCTGGGCCGGCAGGGGGTGGCCCTGCAGGCCGACCTGCTGGACTGGGACGCGACCGAGGCTCTGGTGCCGGCGGCGGCGCGGGCGCTGGGCGGGCCCCTGACAGTTCTGGTCAACAACGCCTCGATCTTCGACTATGACAACATTCGCACCGCGACGCGGGCCAGCTGGGAGCGGCACATGGGTTCGAACCTGCGTGCGCCGTTGCAGCTGATCCAGGGCTTTGCCGCCCAGGTGCCCAGGGCGGTGCCCGATGCCGACGGCGAGCCGGTGGCACAGGGGCTGGTGGTCAACATGATCGACCAGAGGGTGTGGAAACTGACCCCCGAATTCATGACCTATACCCTGGCGAAGAGCGGCTTGTGGACGTTGACCCAGACGGCGGCTCAGGCGCTGGCGCCGGATGTGCGGGTCAATGGCATCGGTCCGGGGCCCACGATGCAGGGCGCGCGGCAATCGGCCAGCCACTTTGCCCGGCAGCGCGCCGCGACCGTGCTCAAGCGCGGGGCCGGGGCGGCGGATGTCGCCGTGGCGCTTGGATTTTTCCTTGATTCGCCCGGTGTGACCGGCCAGATGATCGCCGTGGATGGCGGCCAGCATCTGGGCTGGCAGACCCCGGATGTGCTGGGGGTCGAGTGAGCCGCAAGGTCGGGTCCGCAAGTTGTCCACTTTCGACCTGGCCTTCATGTGGCTGTTACAAATTCCTCTTGGATTTCAGTCCTTTGCCGTGTGGACAAAAATCTTTCCTTTGAAATCAACACCTTGAGAAAATGCCTAATTTTTGGGCATCCCGAGGAAATGGCCCCAGATCAAGGAAAAAACCGCTCTGCCCAAAACTTCTCCATAAGGTTATCCACAGAAAGTGTGGATGCCTTGCCTCTTGCCTGGCCCCGCGGAACGTTGCAGCCAGACAGCAGAATCGATGCCCGCCCGATGAGGCTCTCGTGAGTGACGAACCCCCGCCCCCGGCCCCGGCTCCGGCCCCGCCGAAACTCGGCCGCGAGGTCATTCAGGACCATCTGAAGACGCTGGACAGCGCGCCCGGCGTCTACCGGATGCTGAACGCCAAGGGCGAGGTGCTCTATGTCGGCAAGGCCCGCAACCTGAAGGCGCGGGTGTCGAATTACGCGCGTGGCTACGGCCATTCGCCGCGCATCGAGCGGATGATCTCGGAAACCGCCGGCATGATGTTCCTGACGGTCCGGACAGAGACCGAGGCGCTGCTGCTGGAACAGAACCTGATCAAGCAATTGAAGCCGCGCTACAACGTGCTGCTGCGCGACGACAAGTCGTTTCCCGACATCCTGATCGCCAAGGATCACCCGTTCCCGCAGATCAAGAAGCACCGCGGCAGACGGGCGGAAAGGGGCACCTACTTCGGTCCCTTTGCCAGCGCCGGGGCCGTGACGCGCACGCTGAACCAGTTGCAGAAGGTGTTCCTGCTGCGAAACTGCACCGATTCGATGTTCCAGGGCCGCACCCGCCCCTGCCTGCAATACCAGATCAAGCGCTGCAGCGCGCCCTGCGTCGGCAAGATCAGCGAGGCGGGCTATGCCGAGCTGGTCGCCGATGCCGAAAAATTCCTGCAAGGCAAGTCGACGGCGCTGCAGGCGCAACTGGCGGCGCAGATGCAGGCCGCCAGCGAGGCGATGGAATTCGAACGCGCCGCCGCCCTGCGCGACCGGATCCGCAGCCTGACCGCGGTGCAATCGGCGCAGGGGATCAACCCCCGGGGTGTGGCCGAGGCCGACGTGATCGCGCTGCATCTGGAACATGGTCAGGCCTGCGTGCAGGTCTTCTTCATCCGCGCCCACCAAAGCTGGGGCAACCGCGATTTCTATCCGAAAACCGGGGCCGGTGCCGAAGAGGCCGAGATCATGGAAGCCTTCCTGGCGCAGTTCTATGACGACAAGGATCCGCCAAGACTGATCCTGCTGAGCCATCCGATCGAAAATGCGGACCTGATGCTGAGCCTGCTGGCCGAACGGGCCGGGCGCAAGGTCGAACTCGCCGTGCCCCAGCGCGGCGAAAAGGCCGAACTGGTGGAAAACGCCCTGCGCAACGCCAGGGAAAGCCTGGCCCGGCGGATGAGCGAATCCTCCACCCAGGCAAGGCTGCTTCAGGGTCTGGCCGATGCCTTCGACCTCGACGGCCCGCCCCGCCGGATCGAAGTCTATGACAACGCGCATATCCAGGGCGCCGATGCAGTGGGCGGCATGATCGTGGCCGGGCCGGAAGGCTTTGTGAAAAGCCAGTATCGCAAGTTCAACATCCGGTCCGCCGCCGGGGCCGGCAGCGACGATTTCGGCATGATGCGCGAAGTGCTGACCCGCCGGTTCGAACGGTTGCTGAAGGAAGACCCCGACCGCAAGTCCGACGCCTGGCCCGACCTGTTGCTGATCGACGGCGGGGCGGGCCAGGTCAGTGCGGTCGGCGGCATCCTGGCCGAACTGGGCCTGGATGACCTGTCCGTGCTGGGTGTCGCCAAGGGTATCGACCGCGATGCCGGCAAGGAGGAATTCCACCGCCAGGGCATGCCGCCCATGGCCCTGCCGCGCAACGACCCGGTGCTGTATTTCATCCAGCGTCTGCGCGACGAGGCGCACCGCTGGGCCAATGGCGCACATCGGGCGAAACGCTCCAGGGCCATCATGGCCAATCCGCTGGACGAAATCGCCGGCATCGGCGCGGCGCGCAAACGTGCGCTGCTGGCGCATTTCGGCAGTGCCAAGGCGGTGGCCCGGGCCGCGCTCCCCGATCTGCAGGCCGTGCCGGGCATATCCGAAGCCATGGCCGAGGCGGTCTACAACCACTTCCGCGACAAGACCTGACAACCGGGCCAGAAAATCGGGCCAGAAAATCGGGCCAGAAACCGGTGGCTGGCCGCTGCCCCGCAACCGCCCGCCACGGCCGTTGGTGGCGGCCCTTGCCCCGGCTCCGGCATGCCCCCTTTCGCTGAGGGCCGGCATCCGGTATTTCGGTTCCATGAAGTGGACCATCCCCAACACGCTGACGACCATGCGCATGCTGGCCGCCCCCGGTGTGCCGGTGATGTTCTTGTATTTCCACCGGCCGCTGGCGGACTGGTTCGCGCTGGCGCTGTTCGTCTCGGCCGCGATCACCGATTACTTCGACGGCTATCTGGCCCGGCTGTGGAAACAGGAATCGAAGTTCGGCACCATGCTGGACCCGATCGCCGACAAGGCGATGGTGGTGATCGCCCTG
>JAKALB010000012.1 GCA_021813365.1 Pseudomonadota bacterium
ATCTAAGACGGCCCGCAGCGGCGGGGCCTTCATCGGCTGCGGGAACTATCCCGAGTGCCGCTATACCCGGCCGATCAGCGGGGCCGAGGATGGCAGCACTGGTGATCGGGTCCTGGGCGTGGATGAGGCAGGGGTCGAGATCAGCCTCAAGACCGGGCGGTTCGGTCCTTATGTGCAGCGGGGCGAGGCGACGGCAGACCAGCCCAGGCCGCCGCGGGCCAGCCTGCCCAAGGGCTGGTCGCCGGACACGATCACCCTGGAACGCGCGATCGAATTGTTGAGCCTGCCCCGGGTGATCGGGCCGCATCCGGAAACCGGCGAACCGGTCGAGGCCGGGATCGGCCGGTTTGGCCCCTATGTCAAGCATGGCGCGACCTATGCGAACATCCCCGATGTCGAAGAGGTCTTCACCATCGGCATGAATCGCGCGATCGAGGTGCTGGCGCAGAAGGCGGCGCGCGGTCCGACGCGGGGTGGCAGCACGCCGGCACCGCTGAAAGTGCTGGGCGCGCATCCCGACGGCGGCGAGATACAGGTCATGGCGGGCCGGTATGGGCCCTATGTGAAATGGGACAGCGTGAACGCGACCCTGCCCAAGGGCATGGCGCCCGAGGCGCTGACGCTGGAAGAGGCGCTGGTGCTGATCGCCGAAAAGGCCGCGAAATCGCCGGCTAGGAAGGGCAGGGCCAAGCCCAGGGCGGCGGCCCCGGCCCCGGCCAAGGCGGTCCCGGCCCAGACGGTGGCGGCCAAGACCGTGCGCGCCAAGGCTGCGGCGGGCAGGAAGCCGGCTGACGGCAAATCTGCGGCCAAGAAGGCCTCCGCACCCCGGTCGGGTGCCGGAAAGGTCAGGAAAGCGCCCGCCGCGGAGGGTGACGGCGTCTGATATGGCGGGGCCGGGCCAGGATCCGCGTGGCCGGTTCAGCCCCGACCGCGCGGATCGATCAGCTTGGCCATCAGGCCCGCGGTGCGGATCAGGCCCAGATTCCGGCCGTTTTCCTGCACCACCAGTTCGGTGACGCCCTCGCTCATCATCGTCATGATGTCGCGGATCGGGGTTTCGGCGGCCAGGGGCCGGGCCTCGGCCGAGGCTTCGCCATGCTCCATCACGTCGCGTGCGGTCAGAACGCCCAGCGGGTTCATGTGCGCCACGAAATCGGCCACGTAATCGCTGACCGGATTGGCGATGATCTCGCGCGCCGTCCCGACCTGCACGATGCGGCCACCATCCATCAGGGCGATGCGGTTGCCGATCTTGAAGGCTTCGTCCAGGTCGTGGCTGACGAAGATGATCGTACGTTTCAGTCGCGCCTGCAGGTCCAGCAGTTCGTCTTGCAGCTTGGTGCGGATCAGGGGGTCCAGCGCCGAGAAGGGTTCGTCCATCAGCAGGATCGGCGCCTGGGTGGCAAAGGCGCGGGCCAGGCCCACGCGCTGCTGCATGCCGCCCGACAGCTCGCCGACCCGGCGCTCGGCCCATTGCGACAGGTTTACCAGCGCCAGCTGTTCGTCGACCGGTTTGCGCCGCTGTTCCGGCGTCAGGCCGGCCAGTTCAAGCCCAAGGCCCACGTTTTCGCGCACGGTGCGCCAGGGCAAGAGGCCGAATTGCTGAAACACCATGGCGATCCGCGACAGGCGGAGATGGCGCAGCGTATCCTTGTCGGCCCGGGTGACCGAGACCATCTTGCCACCGTCCAGAACCCGCACTTCGCCCCGGACGACCGGGTTCAGCGCGTTGACGCCGCGCAGCAGGGTGGATTTGCCAGAGCCCGACAGGCCCATCAGCACCAGGATCTCGCCTTCGGCCACGGTCAGGCTGCAATCATGCACCCCCAGCACCTGGCCGGTTTCTGCCTGGATGTCGCCGCGGGACTTCATCGCGTCCATCAGCGGCAGGGCGCGGTCGGGGTGATCGCCAAAGACGATGGACACCCGGTCGAACTCGACGGCTGCGGTCATTTCTTCACCTCGCGCCGCAGCATCCGGTCCAGCACGATCGCCACCACCACGATGACAAAGCCGGATTCAAAGCCCTTGGCGGCATTCACCGATTGCAGGGCGCGCATCACCGGAATGCCCAGGCCGTTGGCCCCCACCATGGCCGAGATCACCACCATCGACAGTGACAGCATGATGGTCTGGTTCAGCCCGGCCATGATCTGCGGCAGGGCCCAGGGCAATTCGACCTTCCACAGCCGCTGGCGTGGCGTGGCGCCAAAGGCGGTTGCGGCTTCCAGCAGTGCGGTGGGTGCCGAGGCGACGCCCAGGTGGGTCAGCCGGATCGGCGCGGGGAGCACGAAGACCACGGTGGCGATCAGGCCGGGCACCATGCCCAGACCGAAGAACACGATGGCGGGAATAAGATAGACGAAGGTCGGCAGGGTCTGCATCAGGTCAAGGATCGGGTTCATCGCCGCATAAAGCCTGGGCCGGTGCGCCGCGGCGATGCCGATCGGCACGCCCAGCCCCATGCAGACGAGGCAGGAAGCCAGGATCAGGGTCAGGCTTTCGGTCGTCTCCTTCCAGTAGCCCTGGTTCACGATGAACAGGAATCCCAGCGCCACGCCCAGACAGGTCTTCCAGTTGCGCTGCAAGACCCAGGTCAATGCCACGAAGACCGCGATCACCAGCAGGGCAGGTGGCGCATGCAGCATCCACAGGATGCCGTCGATCAGGCCTTCCAGAATGAGCGAGATCCAGTCGAACAGGCCGTTCAGGTTCACCTTCATCCAGTCGAAGATCACCTTTGCCCCGGCGCCCAGCGGAATCTTGTGCGCGCTTATCTGTGTGATCAGCCAGTCCATGTCTGCCCCGTCAGGTGCCCGTCAGATAGACGAAGGCCCCGGTTTCGCCCGGGGCCTTCGAATCAGATCACTGCAGCGCGGCTTCGACCGCGGCCACGGCATCGCCACCGTCCTTGGTGGTCACACCGTCCAGCCAGGGCTTCCAGGTGTCGGGATGCGCGGCCAGCCAGGTCTTGGCCGCCACCGTCGGGTCGGTGCCGTCGTTCAGGATGGCGCCCATGATCTCGTTTTCCATCTGCAACGAGAAAACCAGGTTGGTCAGCAGCTTGCCCTGGTTCGGGCATTCGCTGACATAGCCGCCGCGGGTGTTGGTATAGACGGTCGCGCCGCCATAATTCGGGCCGAAATAGTCGTCGCCGCCGGTCAGGTAGCTCATCTTGAAGTTGGCGTTCATCGGGTGGGGTTCCCATCCCAAGAAGATGATCGCCTTGCCATCGGTGTCATGATTGGCCACTTCGGCCAACATGCCCTGTTCGGAGGATTCGACCAGTTCCATCCCGGCGGTCTTGAGCCCGAAGGCATCCTTTTCGATCATGTCCAGGATCAGCTTGTTGCCGTCATTGCCGGCCTCGATCCCGTAGATCTTGTTGTCCAGTTCGGCAGCATGCGGCGCGATGTCGGCGAAATCCTTGATGCCCAGTTCCGAGCCCTTGGCGTTGGTGGCCAGGGTGTATTTGGCGCCTTCGAGATTGGCACGCACCGAATCGACCGTCTTGGCCTCGCGGTAGGGGGCGATGTTCGATTCCATCGTGGGCATCCAGTTGCCCAGGAAGACATCGATGTCGCCCGAGGCCAGGCCCTCGTAGGTCACCGGAACCGACAGGACCTGGGTTTCGGTTTCATAGCCCAGCGCCTGGGCGATCAGGCTGGTCACGGCCGTGGTGGCGGTGATGTCCGTCCAGCCCACATCCGAGAAGGTGATCTTGTCGCAGCCCGCCGCATAGGCAGAGCCCGAGAAGGCGAAAGCCACAGCGCTGGCAAGCAGAGCGGATTTGAAGGTCATCAGGGGCTCCCTGTTTTTGTTGATTGACGAGTCAATAAACTTCAAGCTAGCTGCCCAAGGCAAGCATTTTCTGCATCTCGCCTTCAGGATCAGCCATGCCAAAGCTCGGAATGGAGCCTATCCGCAAAGAGGCGCTCGTTAAAGCCACGATCACCGAGATCGGGCGGACGGGGTCTCTGGACGTGACGGTCAGCCAGATCGCCAAGCGCGCGGGCATGTCCAGTGCGCTGGCGCATCACTATTTCGGGTCCAAGGAAGACATTTTCCTGGCCGCGATGCGCCACATCCTGACGCTCTATGGCGCCGAGGTGCGCGGCGCCCTGGCCACCACCACCACGCCACAGGCCCGGCTGAACGCGATTCTCGCCGCCAGTTTCAGCGCATCGAACTTCCGGCGCGAGGCGGTCTCGGCCTGGCTGAACTTCTGGGTGCTGGCCCAATCGGTGCCCGAGGCGAAACGGCTGCTGGCGGTCTACCAGCGCCGATTGCGCTCGAATCTGCTGGCCTGTCTGCGCCCGCTGGCGGGCGACCGGGCAGAGCAGGTGGCCGATGGCCTGGGCGCGCTGATCGACGGGCTGTACCTGCGCGAAGTGCTGAAATCGGGGGCGCCGGATGGTGCGGCGGCGGTTCGGACCGCCCGCGATTATCTGGCGGCCGAACTGGGCCGCTGGGAGGAATAGGACGAAGATGGCTTGGGATTACGTGATCATTGGGGCGGGTTCGGCCGGTTGCGCCATGGCCTATCGACTGGCCGAGGCAGGCAGGCGCGTGGCGGTCATCGAATATGGCGGATCGGATGCCGGTCCGTTCATCCAGATGCCCGCAGCCCTTTCCTATCCGATGAACATGAAGATGTACGACTGGGGTTTTGCCACCGAACCCGAGCCGCATCTGGGCGGCAGGGTGCTGGCCACACCGCGCGGCAAGGTGATCGGCGGGTCGTCCAGCATCAACGGCATGGTCTATGTGCGCGGACATGCCCGCGATTTCGACACATGGGAGGAAATGGGCGCGCAGGGCTGGGCCTATGCCGATGTGCTGCCCTATTTCAAGCGGATGGAGAGCTGGCACGGCGACCAGGGCGATCTGGCCGGCGATGTGGCCTGGCGCGGCACCGACGGTCCGCTGCATGTCAGCCGCGGTCCACGCGACAACCCGCTGTTCGATGCCTTCATCAGGGCGGGCGCCCAGGCGGGATACCGCGTGACGCGGGATTACAACGGCGAGGCCCAGGAAGGCTTTGGCCCGATGGAGGCGACGATCTGGAAGGGCAGCCGCTGGTCGGCCGCCAAGGCCTATCTGAACCCGGCGCGCGCCACCGGCAATGCCCAGGTGATCCGCGCCTTTGCCCGCCGCGTGGTGATCGAACAGGGCCGCGCCGTGGGGGTCGAGGTGGAACATTCCGGCCGGATCGAGGTGATCCGCGCCGACAGGGAAGTGATCGTGGCCGCTTCCTCCATCAACACGCCCAAGATCCTGATGCTGTCGGGCATCGGCGCGGGCGCACATCTGCGCGAACATGGCATCGAAGTGGTGGCCGATCGTCCGGGGGTGGGTGCGAACCTCCAGGACCATCTGGAACTCTATCTGCAATTTGCCTCGTTGCAGCCGATAACGCTATACAAATACTGGAATCTTCTGGGCAAGGGTCTGATCGGTGCCCAGTGGCTGTTCACGCGCAGGGGCCTGGGTGCCTCGAACCAGTTCGAGGCTTGCGGTTTCATTCGGTCCAGGGCCGGGGTGGAATACCCCGACATCCAGTATCATTTCCTGCCCATCGCCGTCCGTTACGACGGCAAGGCCTCGGCGCATGGGCATGGGTTCCAGGTGCATACCGGCCCGATGCGGTCGAAATCGCGCGGCACCGTGACCCTGCGCTCGGCCGATCCGCGCGCGGTGCCGAAGATCCAGTTCAACTACATGTCCGAACCATCCGACTGGCAGGATTTTCGCACCGCCATCCGCCTCACGCGCGAAATTTTCGCGCAGGAGGCGATGCGGCCCTTCGTGAAGAGTGAAATCCAGCCGGGAGAGGCGCTGCAAAGCGATGCGGATCTGGATGGTTTCATCCGCGACCATGCGGAAAGCGCCTATCATCCCTGCGGAACGGCCCGGATGGGGCGGCGCGATGATCCGATGGCCGTGGTGGATCCGGAATGCCGGGTGATCGGTGTGGATGGGCTGCGGGTGGCCGACAGTTCGATCTTTCCGCAGATCACGAATGGCAACCTGAACGGCCCGTCGATCATGACGGGAGAAAAGGCCGCCGATCACATCCTGGGCCGCGAGCCCTTGCCCAGATCCAATCAGGAGCCGTGGATTCACCCGAACTGGCGAACCGCACAGCGCTGACCCGTCCGGCCCGACCCCTCTGGCCCGACCCCTCTGGTCTGGCCCCGGGGCATGTGCGCGTTGCGGCTGGCTTGACCTGCGTCAAGGCAGGTGGACACGCGGCGAACCAGACTGGGCAACCCAGGCCGGGCGAACCGGACCGGAGCGATCGGAAGAGAAGAAAGGACGCCTTGATGAGCCACGTTGCCCACGAACTGCATGAGGAATTCCCCGAAAAGGCCGCCAAGATTCATGCAATGAAGGTTTCCGATCCTCATTTTGCCCGGTTGGTTGAGGAATATCACGAGGTGAACCGCACCGTGCATCGGGCGGAAACCCGGGTCGATCCTCTGGATGAGGCGACCGAGCACGCGCTGCGGCAAAGACGGGTGAAGCTGAAGGACGAGATTTTCCGCAGGCTTGCCTGACCGGACCGGCCAGGCAGAATCGGCCAGGCAGGCGCGGGCATGGGGGTCCGGGCAACGGGCACGGGCCCTAATCGGCGATCGAATAGGGCAGAAGTGTCCGACGGTTCGCATCGACCGACAGCCGCCGCTCCAGGGGCGGGACCGATCTTTGGTGGCAGTCGGCGCGGTCGCAGATGCGGCAGGAAATCCCGATCGGTTCGAACCGGCCTTTCAGGTCCAGCCCATCGGCATAGACCAGGGCGCCGGCATGGGCGATTTCACAACCCAGCCCGATGGCATAGCGGCGCACCGGAGCCAGAAAGGCGCCGCCCGGCTTGCTGACATCGCGGGCCAGGCAGAAATAGCGCACACCGTCCGGGGTTTCGGCCAGCTGTCGCAGGAACTGGCCCGGCGTTTCGAAGGCGCGGTGGACGTTCCACAACGGGCAGGCCCCGCCGAAACGGGCGAATTGCAGCCGGGTCGCGGAGTGGCGCTTGGTGATCGTGCCGGCCTGATCGACCCGGACGAAAAAGAACGGCACTCCCTTGGCGCCGGGGCGTTGCAGGGTGGAGAGCCGATGCGCCACCTGCTCGATCGAGGCGCCGAACAGGTCGGCCAGCCGCTCCAGATCATGCCGGGTTTCCTGGGCCGCGGTCAGGAAACGGCGATAGGGCAACAGGGTGGCGCCGGCAAAATAGTTGGCCAGGCCGATCTTGGCGATATCCCGCGCCTCGGGCGTGGCAAAGCGGGCAAGGTCCAGCGTCGCTTCCAGCAGTTCGTTCTGGGTCAGAAGCGCCAACTGATACAAGAGCTGGAAGCGCTGGGTCGGCGCGGCTGCGCGGGCCGAAAGTGTCAGGCGTTTCGTGCCGGGATCGTATTGGCGCAGGATGGCATCCTCGCCGAAGGCCAGTTGCACCCCCCGCGCCTCCAGCGCCTCTGCCGCGGCGACCAGCATGTCCCGGCCCCTGGTGCCGCTGGCGAAATGCTCGGCCGCGCGGTCCACCGCATCGACATAGTTGTCGCAGTAATGGAAGAAGTCGCGCACCTCCTCCCAGGGCGAGGGTTTCAGGCTGGCATCCTCGCGCCCCAGCGCCTCGTCCAGAGAGGCCAGCCGTTCATGGGTCTGTCGGTAGGCGCGGTGCAGGTCCAGGAAGGCGCGGGCCAGGGCCGGGGCGTTCGAGGCCGCCAGTCGCAGGTCGGCCAGTGGCGGCGCGTGGGAAAACACCGGGTCGGCCAGCGCCTCGCGCATGTCCGACACCAGGCGTTCGCCTTCGCCGGCGTTCAGTTCCGTCACGTCCAGACCGAATTCCTGCGCCAGGGCCAGCACCACTGCGGCCGAAACCGGGCGGTGGTTGTTCTCCATCTGGTTCAGATAGGGCAGCGAGACCTTCAGCTTGTCGGCGAAGGTCTTCTGGGTCAGGCCCAGGCGCAGGCGCAATTCGCGCAGCTTGGCCCCGGCGTATAGTTTCTGCACCGCCATCGATGCCCCCATTTGCAAAGCTGCAACGTGGCTTTGCAAAACCCGTCCGTCAAGGGCGGCGTGCGAGCCAGAGCACCGCCAGATTCGAGGCGAGCGACGAGCCCAGCATCATCAGGACCAGCGGAAGCTGGCTCGAGCCGGGGTGCAGCACCGCGCCCGCCAGTGCGGCCAGCGCCGCGCCGCCGCCGATGGCAATGGCCGAGGACAGGCCCGAAGCCGTGCCGGCGATTTCCGGTTTCACCGACAGGATCCCGGCGTTGGCATTGGGCAGGCAGAGGCCATTGCCGATGCCTACGGTCATCAGCAGGCCGAAGAACACCGTCACATTCGACAGGCCCATCAGGGCCAGCACCAGCAGCAGGGTCAGGCCGACGGTCGTCAGCCCGGTGCCCGCGATCACCATGCGCATGATGCCCATCCGCGCCGAAAACCGACCCGACAGGAAGTTGCCGCCGGTATAGCCCAGGGCCATCAGCAGGAAAAACAGACCCAGTTGCGAGGCGGTGAGGCCGAAGACCTCGGCCCCCACAAAGGGTGCGCCGCCCAGAAAGGCATAATAGCAGCCCGAGGTGAAGGTGGCCGCCAGGCAATAGCCCCAGAACACGGGTGAAACCAGAAGCTGCGGATACAGGCGGAACTGGGCGGTCAGGCTGACCTGCCTGATGTCTGCCGTTTCGCCCTGATCGAAGTAGACCAGCGCCGAAACGGCCGCACCCAGCCCCAGCAGGCAGGCGAAATTGGCCTGCCAGCCATAGGCCTGATCCAGCAGGCCGCCCACGGCGGGGCCGATCATGGGCATCAGGCTCATGCCCATCGTCACATAGCCCAGCATCGAGGCGGCGCGGGCATCTTCGAACATGTCGCGCACGACGGCGCGGCCCAGCACCGTGCCGGCGGCGACCACGGCCTGTGCCATGCGACAGACCAGGGAGATGTCGGCACTGGGGGCGACCAGCGTGCCCAGGGTGGCGAGCAGGAACAGGGCCAGCGCCACCAGCATCACCCGGCGGCGGCCAAAGCGGTCCGACAGCGGCCCGATCAGAACCTGCAGCACCGCCGACAGCGCCAGATACAGCGCGACCGACAGCTGCAGCGTGGCATAGGGCGCGTCGAAATACCGCGCCATTCCGGGCAGGGACGGCAGGAAGATGTTCATCGACAGGCTGGCCAGCCCCGCCATCATGGTCAGCGTCACGATATGCGGCGGGGTGTGGCGGTCGAGAAACCGAGCCTGGGGCGAGACCGCCACGCTAGATGACCTTGTGGAAGATGAAGAAGGCGCCGATGGCAATGAAGGCAAAGCCGATGGCGACATTCCAGGTCAGCGGCTCCTTCAGGTAGACCACCGAAAAGACCGCAAAGATCGTCAGGGTGATGACCTCCTGAATGGTCTTCAACTGCGCGCCGTTCAGGACGGTGCTGCCGATCCGGTTGGCGGGCACCTGCAACAGGTATTCGAACAGCGCAATGCCCCAGCTGACCAGGATGACCACCAGCAATGGCGCGGACTTGAACCTCAGATGCCCATACCAGGCGAAGGTCATGAACACATTCGAGGCGATCAGCAGGCCGATGGTGATGACGGGCGCGGGAAGATTGGGCATGATGGCATCCAACAGAACCGCGTCTTGTTAGCGCGGCGGCGGCGGAAGGGGAAGGAACCACATGAATTCGCAAGTTTTCAATTTGCAGACGCATGTCTGCCAATATTTTGCAAATTTGCCTGTTTCTGCTTTGCAGCGCCGGGGCTGACGCTATGGTGCGCGCGAAGCGGAGAGCCGAAATGGACATTCTGAACGAGCTTGAGACCCGTCGCGAACGCGCCCGCCAGGGCGGCGGGGCGCGCAGGATCGAAGCGCAGCACGCCAAGGGCAAGCTGACCGCGCGCGAGCGGATCGAACTGTTCCTGGACGAGGGCAGTTTCGAGGAATTCGACATGTTCGTGGCCCACCGCTGTGTCGACTTCGGGATGGAGCAGGACCGGCCGTCGGGCGATGGCGTCGTCACCGGCTGGGGCACGGTGAACGGCCGCCTGGTCTATGTGTTCAGCCAGGATTTCACGGTCTTTGGCGGGTCGCTGTCGGAAACCCATGCCCAGAAGATCTGCAAGATCATGGACATGGCGATCCAGAATGGCGCGCCGGTCGTGGGGATGAACGATTCGGGCGGGGCGCGCATCCAGGAAGGCGTGGCCTCTCTGGCAGGCTATGCCGAGGTGTTCCAGCGCAACATCCTGGCCAGCGGCGTGGTGCCGCAGATTTCCCTGATCATGGGGCCCTGTGCGGGCGGGGCGGTCTATTCCCCTGCGATGACCGACTTCATCTTCATGGTGAAGGACAGTTCCTACATGTTCGTCACCGGCCCCGATGTGGTGAAGACCGTGACGAACGAGGTCGTCACCGCCGAGGAGCTGGGCGGAGCCGGCACGCACACGCGCAAGAGTTCGGTCGCCGACGGCGCCTATGAGAACGACATCGAGATCCTTGCCGAGGCGCGGCGGCTGATCGACTTCCTGCCGCTGAACAACCGCATGAAGCCGCCGGTGCGCCCGTTCTTCGATGATCCGGCCCGGCTGGAACCCTCGCTGGACACGCTGGTGCCCGACAATCCCAACCTGCCCTATGACATGAAGGAACTGATCCTGAAGATCGCCGACGAGGGCGATTTCTTCGAGATTCAGAAGGATTACGCCGGCAACATCATCACCGGCTTCATCCGGATCGAGGGGCAGTCGGTGGGCGTCGTCGCCAACCAGCCGATGGTTCTGGCCGGGTGCCTGGACATCGACGCCAGCCGCAAGGCCGCGCGTTTCGTGCGGTTCTGCGACGCTTTCGAAATCCCGATCCTGACGCTGGTCGATGTGCCGGGCTTCCTGCCGGGGGTGGCGCAGGAACTGGGTGGGGTCATCAAGCACGGCGCGAAACTGTTGTTCGCCTATGGCGAGGCGACGGTGCCCAAGGTCACGGTCATCACCCGCAAGGCCTATGGCGGGGCCTATGACGTGATGAGCTCGAAGCATCTGCGCGGCGATTTCAACTATGCCTGGCCCACGGCGGAAATCGCGGTGATGGGGGCCAAGGGCGCGGTGGAAATCCTGTATCGCAGCGAACTGGGCGACCGCGACAGGATCGCCGCCCGGGTCAAGGATTACGAGACGCGCTTTGCCAACCCGTTCGTCGCCGCCGAACGCGGTTTCATCGACGAGGTGATCAGCCCGCATTCGACCCGCAAGCGCGTGGCCCGTGCCTTTGCAAGCCTGCGGACCAAGAACCAGACCAACCCGTGGAAGAAGCACGACAACATTCCACTGTGATGGGGGCGGACAATGGGACAGGTGGTTCAGGTCCAGGCAGAGGGTGGCTTGGTCGAGCCGGGCTCGGACGATCCGATCCCGGTGCCTTCGGGGCAGAAGGTGACGCTGATGGACGTGATCTGGAACATCCCCGGAGCCGAGGGTCAGGCCGTCCGTTTCCGCTTTCTGGCGCCGGCGGTCAGCAAGGAAGGTGGCACGGTCTCGGGCGCGGCCGTGCAGGCCGACATGATGGCGCTCTGCCGCGACTATGCCCTGCGGCGGGTGAACGCGACCTCCGGGCCGAAACCGGCGCAGATCATCATCTCGCTGTCGGATCGCCCGGTGCCCTTTGGCGAAGCCCATCCCGAAGCCACCCAGTATTTCGAATCCTATGCCCTGGAAGACGGGGATTGCGTCTGGAGCCTGTTCTGATGCCTCCGCGCCCGATCGCCGCCCAGGTTCCTGCAAGGAGGCAGCCATGCTGAAGCATCGTGGTTTTCCGGGCCGGATGCCCGGCACCGACTTCCAGTTCACCATCCGCCGCGCCAATGTGAAGGAAGGCGCCGCCAGGATCTTCCGCCGCGAGCGGTTCAAGGACCGCAAGGCCATCGACCGTGCCGCCGACACCGCCTTCATGGCGGCGCTGTGGGCGCAGTTCGGCGAGGAACCCTTCGAGCGCGGCAACCTGGACGCCGGACGCCTGTCCTGGCTGTTCGGGCGCGAGGTCGTGCCGGCCGAGGATCCGTTCGATCCGACCTCTTACGAGGCGTTGCTGAAGATCGACGTGAAGCGGGCCGCGGTATCCTTTCCAACGGTTTTCGCGCCAGAGGCGGAACCGGTGGATTTCGGCGACTGGGATGACGAGGACGACGGGGAATGAGCCGATTTCCGCGCAGGCTCGTGTCTCTTGTGCAAGTTCTGGCTGAATGCCCGACGGGCCGCGAGACCGGCTTTGCACCTGCGGCCGGTTTGGCGCATGATCGTGCCAGGGCCTTGGATCCCCGGTCCATCGCCCGGTTCTGGCTTGACTGTTACCCTTCCCGACTTGGGCAGCGCGGGCTGCGAACCGCCCCGCTGCCCGTTTTCGCGCGTCGGCGAGCTGTCGCCAACCGGCCGAATTCGGCCTTCAACATTTCGAGATTTCCGCTAGACTCGTGGCACATAACAACCCTGCACAGAGGCAGTCACACATGCGTAAATCCATTCTGGTTCTCTCTCTTGTCGGCATTACCGTTCTGGCCGGCTGCATGCGCAACGGCATCAATGCCAACTGCACGGCGCTTGGCATGGCCGGTGGCGCAGCCCTTGGCGCGGCCACGAACAACGATCTCGCGCAATCGGCCATCGCAGGCGGTATCCTGGGCGCTGTCGCGGGCGACACGGGCGCCTGCAACTGACCCGACCCGCCGCGCCAGTTGCGGCGCAGCGTCGATCCTTGGGACCATCGGGGCACCGGCCCCGGTGGTCCTTTTCCTTTCTCCGTCCTCAAGGCCCGCCTGATGTTTGACAAGATCCTGATCGCCAACCGAGGTGAAATCGCCTGCCGGGTCATCAAGACCGCCCGCAAGATGGGCATCAAGACGGTGGCGGTCTATTCCGACGCCGACTGCAACGCGCTGCATGTGGCCATGGCGGACGAGGCGATCCACATCGGCCCATCGCCTGCCGCGCAAAGCTACATCGTGATCGACAGGATCATGGCGGCTGTCCGCGACTCTGGCGCTCAGGCGGTGCATCCGGGTTACGGCTTCCTGTCGGAAAACCGCAACTTCGCAGCGGCCCTTGAGGCGGCCGGCGTGGTGTTCATCGGCCCGCCCAGCACCGCGATCGAGGCCATGGGCGACAAGATCACCTCGAAGAAGATCGCCCAGGATGCCGGCGTGTCGACGGTGCCGGGCCATATGGGCCTGATCGGGGATGCCGACCAGGCGGTGACGATTTCCCGCCGGATCGGCTATCCGGTGATGATCAAGGCCAGCGCCGGCGGTGGCGGCAAGGGCATGCGGATCGCCTGGACCGACGATGAGGTGCGCGAAGGCTTCCAGTCGTCCAGGAACGAGGCGGCTGCCAGCTTTGGCGACGACCGGATTTTCATCGAGAAGTTCGTGACCCAGCCCCGCCACATCGAGATTCAGGTCCTGGCCGACAGGCATGGCAATTGCGTCTACCTGAATGAACGCGAATGCTCCATCCAGCGGCGGAACCAGAAGGTGATCGAAGAGGCCCCCTCGCCCTTCCTGGATGCCGCAACGCGGCAGGCGATGGGCGAACAGGCCTGCGCGCTGGCGCGCGCCGTAGGCTATGTGAGCGCCGGCACGGTAGAGTTCATCGTCGATGGCAACCGGAACTTCTATTTTCTGGAAATGAACACCCGGTTGCAGGTAGAGCATCCGGTCACCGAACTGATCACCGGCATCGATCTGGTGGAGCAGATGATCCGGGTCGCTGCCGGCCAGGCCTTGCCATTCCGGCAGGACTACATCCGCATCCATGGCTGGGCCATGGAAAGCCGGCTCTATGCCGAGGATCCCTATCGCAGGTTCCTGCCCTCGACCGGCCGGCTGACCCGTTACCGTCCGCCGGTGGAAGGCCAGACCGACCGCGGCGGCATCGTGCGCAACGACACCGGCGTGTTCGAGGGCGGCGAGATCAGCATGTTCTACGACCCGATGATCGCCAAGCTCTGCACCTGGGGTCCGACCCGGGATGCGGCGATCGAGGAAATGCGCCTGGCGCTGGACACGTTCGAGGTGGAAGGCATCGGCCACAACCTGCCCTTCGTGGCGGCGGTGATGGACCATCCCCGCTTCGTCGCCGGCGACATCACGACCGCCTTCATCGCCGAGGAATATCCCGACGGCTTCAAGGGCGCCACCCTGCCCGAGGCCGAACTGCGCCGCGTGGCGGCGGCGGCGGCGGCGATGAACCGTGTCAGCGAAATCCGCATCAGCCGGATTTCCGGCACGATGGACAACCACAGCCGCAAGGTCGGCAACGACTGGGTGGTCAGCCTGGACGGCCATGCCTATGCGGTGACCGTCTCGGCCGACCCGACCGGCTCCACCGTCAGCTTCGCGGATGGCACGGCGATGCGGGTGAAATCCGACTGGAAGCCCGGCCAGCCCCTCGCCCGGCTGAGCGTCGACGGTGCGCCCCTGGTCATCAAGGTGGACCATGTGCCAATGGGCTACCGGATGCGGCTGCGCGGTGCGGACCTGCGCGTCTTTGTGCGCACGCCCCGGGCCGCGCAACTGGCCACGCTGATGCTCGAGAAGGCCCCGCCCGACACGTCGAAATACCTGCTGTGCCCGATGCCGGGCCTGCTGGTGAGACTGGCCGTCAGCGAGGGCGACGAGGTGCAGGAGGGCCAGACCCTGGCCACCGTCGAGGCGATGAAGATGGAAAACAACCTCAAGGCCGAAAAGTCGGGTGTGGTCAGAAAGCTCTGCGCCGCCGCCGGGTCCAGCCTGAAGGTGGACGACGTGATCCTGGAATTCGAGTGATCCCGCCCGCCTTTCATCTTGCCGCAAATATCCCACGGGGGTCCGGGGGTGTGAAACCCCCGGCCGCTGACGAAGGAACCGCCATGAGTGATCTTCCCGCCTCGACCGACGCCCGCATGCAGGCCTGGACTGCGCTCGCCACCCGGGAACTGAAGGGCAGGTCGCCCGACAGTCTGATCTGGGATACGCTGGAAGGCATCCGGGTCAAGCCGCTCTACACCGCCGCCGATACGGTCGGGCTGGCGCATATGGGCGGTTTGCCCGGCATCGCCCCCTTCACCCGCGGCGTGCGGGCCACGATGTATGCCGGCCGACCCTGGACGATCCGGCAATATGCAGGTTTTTCCACCGCCGAGGCATCCAACGCCTTCTATCGCGCCAATCTGGCCGCCGGCCAGCAGGGCGTGTCCGTGGCCTTCGACCTGGCCACCCATCGCGGCTATGACAGCGATCACCCGCGCGTGCTGGGCGATGTCGGCAAGGCGGGTGTGGCCATCGACAGTGTCGAGGACATGAAGATCCTTTTCGACGGAATTCCGCTCGACAAGGTCTCGGTCTCGATGACGATGAACGGCGCGGTGATCCCGATCCTGGCGGATTTCATCGTGGCTGGCGAAGAGCAGGGCGTGCCGCGGGCGGCTCTTTCGGGCACGATCCAGAACGACATCCTGAAAGAGTTCATGGTGCGCAACACCTATATCTACCCGCCAGAACCCAGCATGAGGATCGTCGCCGACATCATCGAATACACCGCAAGGGAGATGCCGAAGTTCAACTCGATCTCGATTTCCGGCTATCACATGCAGGAAGCGGGCGCGAATCTGGTGCAGGAGCTGGCCTTCACCCTGGCGGATGGGCGCGAATATGTCCGGGCCGCCATCGCGCGCGGGATGGATGTCGACGCATTCGCCGGACGGCTGAGCTTCTTCTTCGCCATCGGCATGAATTTCTTCATGGAAGCGGCCAAGTTGCGGGCGGCGCGACTGTTGTGGCACCGGATCATGTCGGAGTTCGGCGCGAAGAAGGCCGAGAGCCTGATGCTGCGGACGCATTGCCAGACCAGCGGCGTGTCTTTGCAGGAACAGGATCCCTACAACAATGTCATCCGCACCGCCTACGAGGCGCTGGCGGCGGCGCTGGGAGGGACACAGTCGCTGCACACCAATGCCCTTGATGAGGCGATGGCGCTGCCCACCGAGTTCAGCGCCCGGATCGCGCGGAACACCCAGCTGATCCTGCAAGAGGAAACCGGCATCACCCATGTGGCCGATCCGCTGGCCGGCAGCTATTATGTCGAAAGCCTGACGGCCGAACTGGCCGAAAAGGCCTGGGCGCTGATGGAGGAAGTCGAGAGCCTGGGCGGCATGACCAGGGCCGTGGCCAGCGGCATGCCCAAGTTGCGGATCGAGGAATCGGCCGCACGGCGGCAGGCCATGATCGACCGGGGCGACGAGGTGATCGTCGGGGTGAACAAGTACAAGCCGGCCGCGCAGACCCATGTCGAGATCCTGGACATCGACAACATGGCGGTGCGCGAGGGCCAGATCGCCCGGCTGCGCGCCACCCGCGCGGCCCGGGACGAGGCCAGGACCCAGGCTGCCCTGGCCGAGGTGGAACGGCGCGCGCGCGACGGCGGCAATCTTCTGGACGCGGCGGTGGAAGCCGCCCGTGCCCGGGCAACGGTCGGGGAAATCAGCATGGCGATGGAAAAGGTCTTTGGCCGCCACCGGGCCGAGGTGAAGACGCTGGCCGGGGTCTATGGTGCGGCCTACGAGGGCGACGAGGGCTTTGCCGCGATCCAGAAGGACGTGGAAGCCTTTGCCGAGGCCGAGGGCCGCCGGCCACGGATGCTGGTGGTCAAGATGGGCCAGGATGGCCACGACCGGGGGGCCAAGGTGATCGCCACGGCCTTTGCCGACATCGGGTTTGACGTGGATGTCGGGCCCCTGTTCCAGACCCCGGAAGAGGCCGCCCAGGATGCGATCGACAACGACGTGCATGTCGTGGGCATTTCCAGCCAGGCGGCGGGGCACAAGACCTTGGCACCCCGGCTGGTGCAGGCGTTGCGAGAAAAGGGCGCGGGGGAAATTCTGGTGATCTGTGGCGGGGTCATCCCGCAGCAGGACTATGACTTTCTGAAGGCGGCGGGGGTGAAGGCGATCTTCGGGCCGGGCACCAATATTCCGGCGGCAGCCAGGGAAATCCTGGACCTGATCCGTCTCGCCCGGCGTTGATGGCGCCGATCGGGCGTCGCGGGCCTGCGTCTGCGGACAGGGCAACTCGCCCGCGCCGGCCGGCTGCGCGCCTTCGGACGCAGGGGAATGGCCGCAGGTGATTGGCCGCGATCAGATCGGGCGGTCAGGTCGGGCGCGGGGCTGGCTCTGCGCCGGGGGGCGGCGCGATCTTGGCCAGATCCAGATCCACTGTCACCGGGAAGTGGTCGGATGCCTGCAACAGCGCCTCGCGCAGCTCGGGCACCTCAGCCGCGGCGGGGTCGTTGAACGGATGCCAGATCCGCCAGTCGGGCGAGGTGCGGGTCAGGTCGGACGAGACCATGATGAAATCCAGCATCGCCTCGAAATAGCGTTTGCGGGGGGCCAGCCAGAACCGGGCCGATGTCGGTGACAGGCCCATCCGCTGGCGCAGGTTCATGTCGGCATGGGGGTCGAACAGGCGCCGCTCGGGTGGCTCGTCGATGCCCAGCACCACCTCGATCCCGGAGTGCCCGAACAGCTTTTCATATTCGTCCAGTCCGGGACCGTCGTTGAAATCGCCCATGACGATCAGGGTCTCGCCGCGGTCGAGTTCCTCTTCGACCCGGGCGCGCAGCCATTGGCATTCGGCCAGTTGCTTGCGGCGATTCTCGATCGAGACGCGCCGGAACTCGACCAGGGTCATCTCACCATGCGGACCCTTGGATTTGGCATGAACGCCGATCAGCCGCAGGGCATGGCCTTCGGATTCGACCTGCAACTCCAGCGGTGGCTTGGAAAATCTTATCGGTTCCTCGACCCCGTCGAAATCGAGGTCGGCGCGCCGCACCGTGTCAAAGCGTGGCGCCCCGGTGGCGCCGTGCGAGTTGGAAGGTTCGCCGCGCGGATCGTGGCGGGCCGTCATCCGGTCAGGGTCATAGAGAAAGGCGATTTCCTGTTCGGTTTCCGAGGTGAAGCCCATGACCGCCTTGCGGCAGCGCAGCCCGTATTTGGCTGCGAAATTTTCCAGCGCACGGGTGGTCGAGCGGCGGTGATTCTGGTCCGGCGCCTCGATGATCATGATCCCGTCGGCCTCGATCGCGGTCATCACGATGGCGATGGCGCCCAGTTGCTCGGCGCGGGTGATCCGATAACGGGCCGAGGGCTGGTCATCGTCCATCACCCGGCCGCGGTCGTCGAACAGCGCGTTGAACCATTCGATATTCCAGGTGGCCAGACGCAGCGGCGCCATGTCAGGCCGCCTGCCGGCTCGAGATTTCCTCCCAGGCGGCATTCACCGCGCGCAGCCGGTCTTCGGCCAGGCGAATCGCCTCGGGTGGCAGGCCGCGGGCAATTGCCACATCGGGGTGGCTTTCCTTGACTGCCCGTCGCCAGGCATTGCGGGCAAGCTCAAGATCGGCGCTGGGCGGAAGCCCCAGCACGTCATAGGGGTCGGGCGTGGTGCCTTCGACGTGCTGTGCCCTGAGCGCGCGAAAACAGCAGCCGTGCAGGTCGAAGATCTTTGCCACATTCTCCAGAAAGTGATCTTCGGCCGGGTGAAACTCGCCATCTGCCATGGCGATGTGGAACAGCCCATCCATCAGGTCGATCAGCACCTCGCGGTCATCGGGGCCGAACATGGCCTTGATCTTGCGGGCATAGGCATCAAAGCCCGCCACGTCCTGCCGTGCCAGATTGAACACCCGCGCGGCCGCCGGCTCATCGGCCTTGGACAGGCTGAAGACGCGACGGAAGGCCGAGACCTCGTCTCTGGTCACCTGGCCGTCTGCCTTGGCCATCTTGGCCCCCAGTGCGATGACCGCGATGGTGAAGGCGACCGATTTTTCCGGCGCGCGGTTCTTGCGCAGGTGGTCGAAGACAGCCGTCAGCCCCTCGCCCTGGGCGAGGCTGGAGAGGGCGGCAGTGATGCGGGTCCAGATCGACATGCGGCCAGTCTAGCCGCAGTGCGGCATCCTGTCAGGAGAGGATTTTCTGATAAAGCAACAGGTCCATGTAGCGGCCAAACTTGTGGCCGACCTGCGGGATGCGGGCGATCAGGGCAAAGCCCAGACGTTCGTGGAAGGCGGCGCCTTCGGGGTTTTCGGCGCTGACGCCGGCCATCATGGCATGGATGCCGGATCGGGCCGCATGGGCCAGAAGCTGGTCCATCAGGGCGCGCCCGACACCCTGGCCGCGCGCCCGCGGGGCCAGCAGCACCGTATGTTCGGCGCTGCGGGCATAGCCGGGGCCGTTGCGAAAGGCACCATAGGTGGCAAAGCCCGCGACACCCTCCATCTCTGCAACCAGAAAGCCCTGGCCGGCGGCCTGCCGCTCGCGGATCATTGCTTCCAGAGCGGGCAGGGTCTTTTCGGCGGTGGTGAAGGTGATGGCCGTGTCGCGAATGATCGGGTTCCAGATCGCCGCGATGCCGGCGGCATCTTCGGGGCGGGCCGGGCGGATCACAGCTGCCGCCTCGCGTTCGGGGTGTCGAATTCCGCGCGCATCGTCCTGGTCGAAGCCTGGACGATTGCCACGCGGGGATCGTCCAGCCGCCCGGCAAGCGCCGCGCGCAGATCGGCGGCGCGGGGATGGCCGATTTCCAGCCGCACCAGTCGAAGGCCGCAATCGTCCAGCGCCTGGGCGGGATGGGCCGGGCCCTGCCATTCGATCAGGCCCGGAAAGGCGCTGTCAAAGGGCAGGATGCCGTCATCGGGTACGGCCATGCGCCAGCGGTAATTGCCGCGGGCCAGGGCCATGGGCCGACCAACACCGGGAGGCGAGGCCGCAATCTCGGCCTCCAGATCGTCGCAGCGCGCGATCCAGTTGGTCAGCCGCGGCGGGCCGGCGAAACGATCCAGGTCGAACCAGCGCGGCCAGGCGGGGCGGGGCGCGGCCGGATCGGGGGCGATCACCTCAAGATACAGGTCGCCCAGACCCAGCAGGCGATTGTGCGTGGCCATCTGTGGATGCCGACCGCCGGCTTGCAGGGCAATGCCCAGCGCGGCCTCGACCGCTGCCACCCCGGAATCCAGCGTCAGCGCCGAAACGGCCAGATGGTCAAGCCGCAGCATCATCCGGCCTCGGTGACGGCGGTTTCGGCGCGCAGACTGACCGCCAAAGAGGCAAAACGGGCCTGCGCCACTTCGCCGAAGAGGTCGCGGCCGATCGAGGTGAGGGTCAGGCTCAGCAGACGTTTCTTTTCGTTCCAGGCCAGCTTGCCCGCCTTGCCGGGATCGCCCGAGGCGAACATGGCGCCGAACCGCATGGCCTTGCCCAGAACTTCCGCCGCCTGAATCTGCTCGTCGTCCAGCAGGCGGAACAGCGGCTCCAGCCGGCTGCCGGCGCGGCTGTTCTTGTAGCGGTGCAGCAGCGAAAGGCCCAGAAACACCCGGCCCGGATGGTCCAGGCCGCCAAGGTTGGCGCGGGTGGCGTTGTCGAAACAGGCTTCGGCCCGGTAATCGGGATGGGCACGCCAGGTCGTATCATGCAACAGGCAGGCGGCCTTCATCAGGCGCAGCCGTTCCCTGGGCCATGTGTCAAACAGCGGCAACAGGAAGTCATGCAGCATCTTGCCCGTGCCCGGCATCCGCGCCGACGAAACCTCCATCGCGCGGGCGGCCTCGATCAGCGGATCGCGGCGGCGCAGGCGGTCGGGCATCTGTTCATAGAGCAGCCCCTCGCGGATGCCATAGGCCGACACGTCGATTTCGCTGGGCCTGAGGCTGGTGATCAGCCCGCGCAGCACCTCGCAGGCCAGCGGCACCAATTCCATGCGTTCTGCCGATGTGCCGGTCCGGGCGCGCAGCACGGCCAGATCGGACCCGAGGATCCAGCTGATCGTGTCCAGCAGGCCCTGCGGCTGCATGCGGTATTCGTGCAGCACGGTCAGGGGGTAGTTCCGCCGTTCCATGTCGAGGCGGGCGATCACCCGCCAGGAGCCGCCGACCAGATACAGCCGTTCACCCTCGGACTTCATTTCCTTCTGCAAGTCCTTGAGTATTCTGTCGATATGCACCGCACGGGCCTTGGCGCCGCCGGCCATCTGCTGCAGGCGGAACGGTCCCAGCGGCGAAGTGACACGCTTGCCCACGCGGCCGCCGCCGATGCGGGCCAGTTCCATCGAATTGCCGCCGATGTCGCAGACCACACCCTTGGCATCGGGCCAGCCAAGCAGCACGCCCTGCGCCGACAGCCGCGCCTCCTCGTCCCCGTCGATCACATGCAGCCGCAGACCGGTTTCCCGCAGCACGGCTTCGGTGAACTCGGGGCCGTCCTCGGCTTCGCGCATGGCGGCGGTGGCCACCACGGTCAGCGTCTCGATTCCCATGCCCTTGGCCATCACGGCAAAGCGTTTCAGCGCCTTCAGGGCGCGGATCCGGCCCTCGGGGTTCAGCCGGCTGGTTTCGGCCAGACCCTTGCCCAGGCCGCACATGATCTTTTCGTTGAAGAAATAGGCCGGGCTTCGCGCCGCACCGTCGAACACGACCATGCGGACCGAGTTCGACCCGACATCCACCACGCCCACGCGGCTGAGCGCCCGGGCCCCGGGATCCTCGAACAGGGGCTTTCCGAACAGCATGACATCATCTTCGGGATGGTCCTTCAGAACCTCTGCCGACATGGGCCAACCTTTCCATCTTCGGGTCTTCGGACCCGCATCCTACGCCAGTTTCGGCGCGTCCTTGCCCCCGGCCGAGCCGCGCCCGGACAGTGACGGGTTTTCCATGAAGAACCGATGACAACTGAACAACTGGCCATTGCCGGGCGTCAGGTCGCGCCGGTAGTCACCCTTGGCGTCGAGCACCCAGCTTTGCGCCTCGTCCGCCAGATTGGCGGCCATGATCTGGCCGGCAATCTGCGCCTTGACGGTGGGGTTGTGGATTTCGACCAGCGTTTCCACCCGCCGCTGCAGGTTGCGGCCCATCCAGTCGGCAGACGAGATGAACACCCGCGCCTCCTTCGACGGCAGGCCATGGCCCGAACCGAAACACATGATGCGCGAGTGTTCCAGGAACCGTCCGACGATCGACTTGACCCGGATGTTCTCGGACAGGCCCTTCACGCCGGGGCGCAGGCCACAGATGCCGCGCACCACCAGGTCGATCTTCACCCCATCGTTCGAGGCGGCATAGAGCGCGTCGATCACATCGGGTTCGATGATCGAGTTCAGCTTGATCCAGATCGCGCCGGGCCGGCCGCTGCGGGCATGTTCGGCCTCGGCCCGGATCAGCTCCAGCAGGCGCGGTTTCAGGGTGATCGGCGCAATGGCCAGATTTTCCAGACCTTCGGGCTGCACATAGCCCGAGAGGTAGTTGAACACCTTGGACGCATCGCGGCCCAGCGCCGGATCGCAGGTAAAGAAGCTGAGGTCGGTGTAGATACGGGCGGTGATCGGGTGGTAATTGCCGGTGCCATAGTGGGTATAGGTCACCAGGCTGTCGCCTTCGCGCCGAACCACGGCAGAGATCTTGGCATGGGTCTTCATCTGGGTGAAGCCATAGACCACATGCGCGCCGGCCCGTTCCAGTCGGCGGGATTGCAGGATATTCGCGGCCTCGTCGAAGCGGGCCTTCAGTTCGACCAGGGCGGTCACCGACTTGCCGTTTTCGGCCGCCTCGCACAGGGCCTGCACGATCGGGCTGTTGTTGCTGGTGCGGTAAAGCGTCTGCTTGATCGCCAGGACATCGGGATCGCGCGCCGCCTGTTCCAGAAAGCGGATCACCATGTCGAAGGTTTCATAGGGGTGATGCAGCAGCATGTCCTTTTGCCGGATTGCCGCGAACATGTCACCTTCATGATCCTGCACCCGTTCGGGCACGCGCGGCTTGAACGGCGGCCACAGCAGGTCGGGCCGGTTGGGCAGGACCAGTTCCTTCAGGTCAGCCACACCCAGAAGGCCGCGCACTTCCACCACCTCGTCGCCGCTGACCCCCAGTTCCTCCATGATCAGCGATTTCAGATCATCGGGCGCGCCGGCGGACAGCTTCAGACGGATCACCTCGCCCCGGCGACGGCGTTTCAGTGCGGTCTCGAACTCGCGCACCAGATCTTCGGCCTCTTCCTCCACCTCCAGGTCGCTGTCGCGCAGCACGCGGAAACTGCAATGGCCGCGGTCGGTATAGCCGGGAAAGAGGACACCCAGGTGGATCAGCAGCAGTTCCTCCAGCGGCAGAAAGCGGCTTTCTCCGGGGCGGCCGGGCAGGGGGATGAAGCGGGCGATCTGCTGCGGGATCGGCAGCAGGGCCTTCAGTGTGCGGCGGTCGGACACCCGCTCCAGCGCCAGCGCCAGCGAGAAGCCGGTGTTGGGGATGAAGGGGAAGGGATGCGCGGGGTCGATGGCCAGCGGCGACAGCACCGGAAACACCTTGTCCAGGAAGTGCTCTTCCAGGAATTTCAGGTCTTTCGATGTCAGCTTGGACCGCGTGCAGATCACGATCCCTTCGGCCTCCATTTCCTTCTTCAGCTTGTTGAGGACGGCCTGCTGATACTGCATCAGACGCCGGGCATCGGCGTGAATCAGGCGCAACTGCTCGGCCGGGCTGCGGCCGTCATCGGAATAGACCGCATTGCCGGCCCGCATCAGTTGTCTGAGGCCCGCCACGCGGACGGTATAGAATTCATCCAGGTTGGTGGCGGAAATCGACAGGAAGCGCAGGCGCTCCAGCAGGGGCACTGCGGGGTTGCGCGCCTCTTCGATGACGCGCCAGTTGAAGGCCAGCCAGGAGAGCTCGCGGTTGAAGAAGCGCGACGGCCCGTGGATGTCGACATCCGGCAGGGCGATGGGCGCGGGGATGGGTGCTTTCAGGAAATCGGCCTGGGTCATGGGCGGGGCTTCGCCGAGGATTGTGACAACCGGATGAAATCTTTCACTCTGTATCCGGCCTGTCCAGCGCGACATCCAGAGGCATGGCCAGCAGTTCCGCCGCATCCTGCCGGCTGATCGGCCCGCCTCGCGCCAGTGCCCGGCGGTCAAGTTCGGCCACCAGACGGCGCGCGGCATCGATGGAGCGTTCCATCCGCGCCACCACCCAGGGGATCAGCGTCGGCGGCACCACCACCTGCCGGTCGGAAAACAGCTTGGCCAGGACGGCCGACAGCAGGGCATCGTCCGGCGCCTCCAGCCGGGTCAGGGCAAGGCTCTGCATCCGGCTGGCCAGGTCGGGCAGGGTCAGGCCCCAGTCGCGCGCCGGGCCGCGCGCCGTGAGCAGCACGGGCAGACCGGCGGCGCGGGCCATGTTGAACAGATGGAACAGCGCGGTTTCCGCCGCCCCGTCGCCCGCAATCTGATCGGCATCCTCGATCGCCAGGGCCGGTGCGGCCGCGAGGCCGGGCAGGTCAAGCCCGGCCAGCGCGCGCGCCGGGGCAATCCGCGCGCCCGCCTCATCGGCCCAGATCTGCGCCAGATGCGACTTGCCCGCGCCTTCCGGCCCTGCCAGCAGCATCATCGCCCCCGGCCACATGCGCCACATGTCCACCATGGCCAGCGCCGCCGCATTCGCCGGCGAGATGAAGAAATCCGCCCGACTCATCGCCGGCCGCCCGGGCAGATCGAAGGCCAGTTGCCGGCTCACCCCGCGGCCCCGCCATCGCCAGGCTCATCCACGGCATCCCCTGCCGGATCCCCATGCCCCCGGTAGAGCATGCTTTGCTGGTATTGCCCCACGGCAAAGCGCGCCAGCACGCCCAGCGCGGCGGCCACCGGCACGGCCACCAGCATCCCCGCGAAGCCGAAGAGGGTTCCCATCGCGGACAGGGCGAAGATCAGCCATACCGGATGCAGGCCGACCGATTTGCCGACCAGCCGCGGCGTGATGACGTTGCCTTCCATGAACTGGCCCAAGGCAAAGATCGCCACGACGACGGCCACGGAAAACCAGTCGCCCCAGAACTGGAACAGCGCCAGGCCGATGCCCAGCCCGCCGCCGACCAGGGCACCGACATAGGGGATGAAGGTGATCGTCCCGGCGATCGCGCCGACGATCAGCCCGAATTGCAGCCCGGCCAGCATCAGCGCCACGCTGTAATAGGTGCCGAGGATCAGACAGACCAGCAACTGACCGCGCACGAAGGCCGCCAGCACCTGGTTCACCTCGCGCCCCAGTTGCCGGATCACCGGCGCATGATCGCGCGGCAGCAGCGCATCGACCCGCGCCACCATGTGGTCCCAGTCCAGCAGCAGATAGAAGGCCACCACCGGAACGACCAGGATGAAGACCACCCAGCCGATCACTCCGAGTGCCTGGTTCAGAAGACCCTGAGCCAGTTCCGCGCCCTTGGATTGCAGCGTGACCGCCAGTTCGGACAGGGTCTGGCTCATGGTCGAGGTCTTGTCGGCCAGTTCCGGAAACCGCGTGACGACGAAGGCAGTCAGCCGCTGCACGATGCCGGGTGCCGCGTCGATCAGCGCGCGCAGTTGCTGATACAGCAGCGGCACGATGCTGAGCGCGACCAGCACGAAGACCAGCACGGCGCCCAGCGTGATGACCGTGGTGGCCAGCGCCCGGCTGAGCCCCAGGCGTTCCAGCCGGTCGGCGACCGGGTCCAAGAAATAGGCCACGGCGCCGCCCACCAGAAAGGGCAGCAGGACGCTGCTCAACTGCCACATGAACAGGAAGAACACCGCCGCGGCGATGCCCCAATAGGTAAGTTGCAGGCGGCTTGGCAGTGCCATCGTGGTCCCCGGGTTTTCCGACATATCAGCGCAGCCGGGCGCACGCGCAAGGGGCAGGGATCAGCTGAGGTCGATATAGACTCCGTTCGACCAGCCGAAGCCGTCCTGCAGGGCGTATTCACCCCCGCCCGAAGGTGCCAGCGGATCCAGCACGTTGTATTTCTCGACAAACTTGCCGGTCGAGGCGAACACCGCATCGCAGGTGGCCAGCCAGCGGCGGCGCAGCGTCTCGGCCAGGTCGTCCAGACCATAGCGGCGCAGGCCCTGCACGGCGATCCAGTTCAGCGGCGCCCAGCCGTTCGGCGCATCCCATTGCTGGCCCGAGGTCACGTCGCTGGTCAGAAGCCCGCCGGGTTTCAGCAGATGCCGTCGCGCCCAATCCGCGGCCGCGCGGGCCTGTTCGTCGGTCGCAGCCCCGGCCCAGAGCGGAAACAGCCCGGCGGCCGTGGTGATCGGGATCACCTGGCCGTCGTCGATGGACAGGTCAAAGAAATAGCCGCGCCCGGGGTCGAAGAACCGGTCCTGGATGGCCTGCCGCCGGGCGATGCCGGCCTCACGGTAGGCTTCGGCGGCCGGCGCGGCCCGGGCCAGGATTTCCTCCATCCGCAGCAGCAGGCAATTCAGGTCGACCGGCCAGATCCGCGTGGTGCGGATCGTTCCCAGGTCGAAAGGGTCCACCAGCCAGCGCGCGGAAAAATCCCAGCCGCTTTCGCAAGCTGCCCGCAGGTCGCGGTAAAAGCCGGGCCGCGCCGCCTCGACGGCCGCCATCCGCCGGTCGCTGCCCAGCATTTCCACACGCGGGCCCGCGGCCTCGTCCCAGTATCGCGCCAGGCCCTGGTGACAGTGTTCGGTCGTCAGGAAATAGCGGTATTCGGCTTCGATCTCCGGCAGGAAATGTGCCAGCGCCCCCGCCTCATCCCCCATCGCGCGACCGTAATCCACCACCATCTGGGCAAAGAACGGCGGCTGGCTGCGGGTCAGAAAATAGCTGCGGAACCCGTTCGGGATATGACCGATCACCCGGATCGCGTGGGCGAAATTCTCCAGCATGTCGCGGACCAGCGCGTGGCGGCCGGTTTTCAGAAGGCCCAGTTGGGTGAAATAGCTGTCCCAGTAGTAGCTTTCCTGGAACCGCCCGCCGACCACGACATAGGGCCTGGGCAGGGGGAATCGGCTGGAAATCTCGCCCGGATCGTCGGCAGGGCGGGTCAGAATCGGCCAAAGCGCTTCGAGATGGTCCAGGGGCCTCTGGTTCGGCCTGGAATGATAGGTGACAGTCTCGCCGCCCACGGGGCGGAACCACTGGTCGAAGAAGCCATGAAGGTCGACCGGGCCGCTGGCCTTTGCCGCATGGTAGGCAGCCCGGATTTCCTGAGGATTTGCACGCAGAATCGCATCTGCCAACGGCTTTTCATCCTGCCAGAGGCCAGATCCGGTCAGATCGTCAAACACTTCGCCCAGGGCCTGATCGATGTATTCCATGCCCGCCTCTCTTGTCTGGTCTTGGGATGGCACATCCAAAGCGCTTGTCAATCTCCTTCCTCAGGCCCTTTCGCTTGATGGCTGCGCCCGCAGCGGCTAGGAACACGGGAACCGTTTCAAGAGGCCCAAATGCGTCTGTCCCGCTACTTCCTGCCCGTCCTGAAGGAAAACCCCGCCGAGGCGCAGATCGTCTCGCATCGCTACATGTTGCGTGCCGGCATGATCAAGCAGCAGGCCGCGGGGATCTATTCCTGGCTACCGCTGGGTTTTCGCGTTCTGAGCCGCATCCAGGACATCGTGCATCAGGAACAGATCCGCGCCGGGCATATTCCGCTGCTGATGCCCACGCTGCAGCCCGCCGATCTGTGGCGGGAATCGGGCCGCTATGACGACTATGGCCAGGAAATGCTACGCATCAAGGATCGGCAGGGCCGCGAAATGCTGTATGGCCCGACGAACGAGGAGATGATCACCGACATCTTCCGCGCCCATGTCAGCAGCTACAAGGATCTGCCGCTGACGCTCTATCACATCCAGTGGAAGTTCCGCGACGAGATGCGGCCCCGGTTCGGCGTGATGCGGGGGCGCGAGTTCCTGATGAAGGACGGCTACAATTTCGACGTCGACCGCGACGGCGCGCTGCATGCCTACAACCGCCATATGGTCAGCTATCTGCGCAGCTATGAACGCATGGGTCTGACCGCGATCCCGATGCGGGCCGCCTCGGGGCCGATCGGTGGTGACAACACGCATGAATTCCTGGTGCTGGCGCAGACAGGGGAATCGGAAGTCTTCTACGATGACCGGGTGACGACGCTGAAGCTGGGGGCGCGCGACATCGACTATGACGACCGCGCCCAGGTGGCCGCGGTCTGCCGCGAGTTCACGACGCTTTACGCCCGCACCGACGAGACCCACGACGCGGCATTGTTCGCCCAGGTGCCCGAGGCGCATCGCAAGGTGGGTCGCGGCATCGAGGTCGGGCAGATCTTCTACTTCGGCACCAAGTATTCCGCCACGATGGGTGCCACGGTGACCAATGAGAAGGGCGAGCAGGTTCCCGTCGAGATGGGCAGTCACGGGATCGGCGTCTCGCGGCTGCTGGGGGCGATCATCGAGGCGAGCCATGACGACAGGGGGATCATCTGGCCAGAGGGGGTGACGCCGTTCCCGGTGGGGATCGTCAACCTGAAGCAGGGCGATGGCGCGGCCGATGCGGCCTCGGCGGCGCTGGAAAAGGCGCTGCTCGCTCGCGGGCTGGAGCCGCTTTACGACGACCGGGACGAGCGGGCCGGGGCGAAATTCGCCACGATGGACCTGATCGGCCTGCCCTGGCGGATCACGGTCGGGCCGCGCGGGCTGGCGCATGGCAAGGTCGAGCTGACCTCGCGTCGGACCGGGGAAAGCGAGGAGATGAGCCCCGAGGCCGCGGTGGACCGGGTGGCGCAGATCTACGCCGGCCGGTAGGGGCAGAGGCCAAAGCGGTGCCGGCAGGGCTGCGGGCAGACCCGACCGACGCCGGAGCCGGGGAAGGGCCCGGGGCGCGTGCGCCTCGGGCCCTGCTGTGGCCGGAAGGGCGCGACCCGGGCGATGCCCGGCCTTGTCGGCCAGCCGGATTTCGGCCGGGCCATCGCAGTTCACCGAATGGCATTGGCCCGGGGGGGATGCCGTGCTCAGGCCGCGGCCAGGGCGGGGCGCGAGGGGCGGGAGATCAGCGCCTCGGCCACGGCGAGGTTCAGCGCCCAGGCGCTGATGAAGGCGAGGTCGGCGGCCAGCCCCTCGACCTTGCCGTAAATCACGAAGACCGGAAACAGCATCAGGGTCTGGGTGCCTGCGCCCATGCTGATCGCATAGGCGCGCAGCATCCAGGCACGATGGGCGGCGAAGTCGCGGGCACGGGCGGCGGCAAGTCCAAGCGCCGCAACGGCGAGAAAGGCCGCCGCCATGATGTTCTGCGCGCCGTTGTGAAGCTGGCTTTCGGGCAGCGCAAGCGGGCTGGCGTTCATCCACAGCGCCGAGAGCGCCACGCCCGCGCCCAGCGCCAGAAGCACGCGGCCCAACCAGCGGTGCAGCCGCGGCAGGCGGCGGCGCAGCGTGGCCGAGAATTGCGTCAGGCCCAGGATCACCATGGCCGAACCCCCGACGACATGCAGCACCATGGCCAGCGGATAGGAGGCGCGGCGGACGATATCGGCTGGGTCCGAAACGCCGTTGAGCGATCCGGTCGCCATGGAGGCCAGGACGAAGCCGCCGATCAGAACCGGGGGCAGGGCAACAAGAAACAGGCCCGCGCGCGAGGCGGCGGAGAGGAAACGGGACATGGGCAACCCTCAGGTGTTAGTCGGTTTCGAAATGGAAGACATCGGTCAGCGGCCGGTTGAATGCGCGGGCAATCAGGAAGGCGAGCTCGAGCGAAGGGGCGTATTTCGCGGCCTCGATGGCCATGATGGTCTGTCGCGTGACGCCCGCGCGCTGCGCCAGATCGGCCTGGGTCATTTCGCCCGCTTCGAACCTCAGGCGGCGGATCTGGTTGGTGATGCGGTGGCCCATCAGCTGCACCGATAAAGGCCCAGCTTCACCAGCGAGTTGCAGACATCGCCGAGAAAGAAGCCAAGATAGATCAGGTTGAAGGCATTGAAGGCAGAGCCTCCAAACGCAAGCCAGATCATGGCCCCCAGAAAGGCCATCACCACCATCAGGATCATCGCACCCATGCCGTGGAGTTCGAAATTGCGGTCGCGCTCGTCCTTCAGGAACAGGATCCGGGGTTGGCCGGTCACGGCGCCTTCAACGATCGAGGCAAGAATCGTCAGGCCGATGTTGGCGACAATCGAGACGGGAATGACCCAGAGCATCGAGCGCGCCCAGATCTGAAGCCCGTCGGGGGCCAGATGCGTGCCGGATTGATACATGGCCCAGACAAGATGGCCGAACCAGGCATTCACCGTCAGGCTGGCGCAGAGCGAGACCCAGGTATTGCGTTCTCCGGCGTTCATGGCTGTGCCTTTCGGGTCTGGTGAACGTGACCTGATGTATATTGATTCTGACCGGATGTAAAGTATACATTACTTCAGGTCTGGCATGGCTGACACAACGGGGGCATGTCGGCATAGGCTCGCGCCTTCCCGCAATCGCCTGGGCGGCGTGTTTCCGCCAGGCTGAAAGCTCTGGACTCTTCGGCATGGCTTCGACTCAATACGGGCAAAGCGCGGAGGATGGCATGGGCAAGCGGGCATTGGTGACCTGGGGCGGATGGGAGGGGCACCAGCCCGAACGGGTGGCGGCCCTGTTTGCGGGCGATCTGCGCGCCGAAGGATTCGAGGTCGAAGTGACCGATACGCTGGCCTGTTTCGACGATGCCGGGCGGGTGAAGAGCTTTGACCTGATCGTGCCGGTCTGGACGATGAGCCAGATCGAGAAGGACCGCTCCCAGGCCGTGGCCGATGCGGTGGCGGCGGGCACCGGGCTGGCCGGCTGTCATGGGGGGATGTGCGATGCCTTCCGCACGGATGTGCTGTGGCAGTTCATGACCGGGGCGCAATGGGTGGCGCATCCGGGCAATGACGGGGTGGAGTACAAGGTGCGGATCACGGATCCGGGCAATCCGCTGGTTGCGGGCATTGCCGATTTCATGGTCAAGACCGAACAGTATTACCTGCACATCGACCCGGCGGTGAAAGTGCATGCCGTGACCGACTTTCCGGTGGTGGACGGGCCGCATGCGGCAAACGGGGCGGTGGCGATGCCGGTGGCCTTTACCAAGCTGTGGGGCAAGGGACGGGTGTATTACAACGCGCTGGGCCATCAGGCCGACGTGATCGACCATGGCCCCCCGCGCGAGATGATCCGCCGCGGCATGCTGTGGGCGGCGCGCTAGGCGATGCGTGTCCTGGTGGTCTTTGCCGGGATCATGGGAGCGGCCAGTCTGGCGCAGTTTCCCGAATTTTCGCAGCAGTATCTGCAGCGCCTGGCCGGCAAGGTCGATGGGCTGCGGGCGGTGACCCAGCAATTCGACGCCACGGCGGCGGCCAGCGGTCTGAGCCGGGAGGGCGCGCTGCGGCAGTTGTCGGGATCAGAGCTGCTGGAGGCGCAGCAGGCCGACATGCGGGCGAGCTTCGTGCTGGAACAGCAGTTGTCGGCCGACCTCGAGGCCTTGCGGGCGGCCACGCCCGTGCAGCGGCTGGCCATGCCGCGCGCCTTTCGCGACGAGGCGCTGCTGGAAGCGACCTATGCCGATTACCGGCCCGCGATGCCGACAACGCTGGACGGGGCGATCTGCGCCGGGATCGGCTATCTGCTGGCCTCGACGATCATGGGCACGATCCTTGCCCTGCTGCGCCGGATGATCCGGCCCCGGCGGGGGGCTGCCGTCTGACGCCGGGCAGGCTTGACGGCGCGGGCCGATTGCCCGCAGGGTCCGCCGCAAAGAAGGCAGAGCAGAATTGGCAGACATTGCGCCGTTTTCCCGTCTGGAATGGATGATCGCCTGGCGATACCTGCGCGCCCGTCGGGCCGAGGGAGGCGTGGCGGTGATGACCTGGATCAGCCTGATCGGCATCACGCTGGCGGTCTTTGCCCTGATCGCCACCCTGGCGGTGCGCGCCGGGTTCCGGGCCGAATTCGTCGATACGATCCTGGGGGCGAATGCCCATGTCACGGTGCTGTCGGCGGGCTCGCAGGCCCCGGATGGGCGTATCGTGAGGGGCTGGCCGAATTATGCCGAGCTGGCCGGCGCCATCCGCAACATTCCGGGCGTGGTGCAGGCGGCGCCGGTGATCCGCGGCCAGGTCATGGTGACGGCGGGTGATGCCACGCGCGGCGCCGAGGTCTATGGCATGTCCGGCGCCGATCTGGCGGCCATACCGCGCATCGGCAAGGGGGCGGAACACAGCGGCGATCTGGCGAATTACGATCAGGGGCTGGCGCTGGGCTCGGGGCTGGCGCGGGAACTGGGACTGGCGGTGGGTGACCGGGTGCGGCTGATTTCGCCGCAGGGGGCCAGGACGGCCCTGGGGATCAGCCCGCGCGTCAAGGCCTATACGGTGAGCTACATCTTCACTGCCGGCCGCTACGACATCGACCGCACGCGGATCTACATGCCCTTTGCCGAGGCCCAGAGTTTCTTCAACCGCGAGGGTCTGGCGGACGAGATCGACGTCGAGGTGGTGAACCCCGAAGCAATCGAGGATTACGGCCCGGCGCTCTATCAGGCGGGCGGGCCGCAGGCGATGCTGTGGACGTGGAAGCAATCCTCGGGCGCCTTCCTGCGGGCGCTGACGGTCGAGGACAACGTGATGTTCGTGATCCTGTCGATCATCGTTCTGGTGGCGACGCTGAACATCGTGTCGGGGCTGATCATGCTGGTCAAGAACAAGGGTCGCGACATCGGCATCCTGCGCACCATGGGTCTGACCGAGGGCGCGGTCTTGAGGGTCTTTTTCCTGTGCGGGGCGGTGACGGGCATCCTGGGCACGATCTGCGGCGTGGTGCTGGGCAGCCTGTTCGCCCTCTACATCGACCCGATCTTTTCCTTCGTGAACTACTGGGCCGGCGGCGGGGTCTGGGATCCGTCGATCCGGGGAATCTATGCCTTGCCGGCCCGGTTGCAGCTGCAAGACGTGCTGTCGGCCTGTGCCCTGTCGCTGGGCCTCAGCTTTGGCGTGACGATCTTTCCGGCGCGGCGTGCGGCCAGGCTGAACCCGGTGGAGGCGCTGCGCTATGAGTGACGCGGTGCTGGAATTGGCCGGGATCACCAAGACCTACAACGCCGGAAGGCCCAATGAGGTGGCGGTGCTGAAGGGCGTCGATCTGAGTGTGGCGCGCGGCGAGGTCGTGGCGCTGGTCGCGCCCTCGGGCGCCGGAAAATCGACGCTGCTGCATGTGGCGGGGCTGCTGGATGTGCCCGATGCGGGCAGTCTGCGGCTGGCGGGGCGCGACATGGCGAGGGCCGGCGACCGGGCGCGCACGGCGGCGCGACGGCAGGATCTGGGCTTTGTCTACCAGTTTCATCATCTGCTGCCGGAATTCACCGCGCTGGAAAACGTGGTGATCCCGCAATTGGCCAATGGAGCAGGCCGGAAGGCCGCCGAGGCACGGGCGTTGCACCTGCTGGGGCAGGTCGGCGTGGCGGATCGCGCCGGCCATCGCCCATCCGAGCTGTCTGGCGGGCAGCAGCAGCGCGTGGCCTTCTGCCGGGCGCTGGCCAACGGGCCAAAGCTGCTGCTGGCGGACGAGCCGACCGGCAACCTGGATCTGGAGACGGCTGCCCAGGTCTTTGCCGCGCTGATGGAGGTGGTGCGCGCCACAGGCATGGCGGCGCTGATCGCCACGCACAACCTGGACCTGGCGGCGCGGATGGACAGGATCGTGCACCTGGCGGCCGGCCGGGTGCGGTAAACCCGCGGGCCCCCTTGCACCCTGACGGGCGGCGTGGGAATCTGCATGAAACGAAACGGGCGGCAAGCCCGGGGCGGAGGGCAGGTGATGCGTCGGATCATGCTGGGACTGGGGGCCTGGATCGCTCTGGGCGGGCTGGGCGCCTGCGTGCTGACCGGCGGGCTGGACCCCGAGGCCACCCCCGACCGTGGCGCGGAGGATTTCACGGCGCTTTGTGCCCCCTGCCACGGCGCCACGGGCCGGGGTGACGGCGCGTTGGCCGCGGGGCTGGAGCGTCCGCCGGCCGACCTGACCGGCCTTTCGGCGCGGAATGGCGGTGCATTCCCGATGGCCTATGTGATGCAGAAGATATGGGGTTACGCCGAAGGTCAGGCGCCGATGGCGATCATGCCCCGGTTCGGCCCGGTGCTGGACAGTCCGATCGTGCTGTTCGATACCGGCGACGGGATCGAAACCCCGACGCCGGAACGGCTGGTCGATCTGGCCAACTATCTGACCACGATCCAGAAATGACCTATTCCGCCGCCTGCGGGTCGGCGCCGCGGCCGTAGCCATAACCGCCCGACAGGGCTTCGCGATCGGGTTGGGGTTCGCGGCGCTGGTCGCGGGCCGACAGGGGCAGGAAGGCCAGCGTGGTCAGCGCCGGATAGATGGTCAGAAAGGCCACCAGCACCGTCTTGTGCAGTTCCGAAAGCCCGGTGGCGATGCCCAGCACCAGGCCCACGATGGTCTCGATCCCGAAGGCGAAGGCCGCAAAGACGGCCAGGGGCGGCAAGGACAGGCGCGACATGTAACCTCCGCAGGCCCGGCCGCAGGGGGTGGCAGCGGGACGGCTGCGGCGGGCCGTGCGATCATTGCAACCTTGGGATGATCGCGTCAACCGGTTTCGCCCGTGAGTCGCGGCCTGGTCCGCAGCGGCTTGCCTGCCCCCCTTTTCTTCTGCGCCGGGGCATGGTTCCCTGCCTTCAGGGAGAGCACCCATGCAATTTGCCTATGTGACGGCTGATGAACGCGGCGCGACCGACCTGTGTCTGGCGCGGATGGTGGCGGCGCTGCAGGGATCCGGATTGCGGCTGGCGGGGGGCGTGCAGTCGGCCATCGCAAGAACGGACCGCGATCTGTGCGACATGGAGTTGACGCTGCTGCCCGATGGGCCTTCGGTGCGGATCAGTCAGGATCTGGGGCCGCTGGCCGAAGGTTGCCGGCTGGATGCGGACGCGCTGGAAACGGCGGTGGCCGAAGTGGCGCGGCGCCTGCCCGCGGCCCATGCGCTGGTGGTCAACAAGTTTGGCAAGCAGGAACAGCTGGGGCGCGGTTTCGTGCCGCTGATCGCCGCCGCGCTGGAGGCCGGGCAGCCGGTTCTGGTGGGGGTCAATGCGATGAATCTGGCCGGATTTCTGGAATTTGCCGGGGATATGGCTCTGGCGCTGCCCAATGATGCCGAGGGCGCGGCGCGCTGGCTGCGCGCGGCTTGCGCCGCCCGGGTGTGAAGGAGACGCGATGTTCCGTGCGATGGTGGTCGAGAAGGATGCCGAGGGGCGGACCAGCGCCTCGGTCCAGGAGGTCGACGAGGCGCGGCTGCCCGCGGGCGACGTGACCGTGGCGGTCGAGTATTCGACGGTGAATTACAAGGACGGGCTGTGCCTGGGCAGTGGCGGCGGGCTGGTGAAGACCTGGCCGCATGTGCCGGGCGTGGATCTGGCGGGGACGGTGCTGGACAGCCGCGATCCACGTTATCGGCCGGGGGACAAGGTGCTGCTGGGCGGCTGGCGCGTGGGCGAGATCTGGTGGGGCGGGTTTGCGCAGAAGGCCTGTGTCAAGGCCGATTGGCTGGTGCCCCTGCCAGCCGGGCTGACGACGCGGCTGGCGATGGCGATCGGCACGGCGGGACTGTCCGCGATGCTGGCGATCAATGCGCTGGAGGCGCATGGGATGACGCCCGACCGGGGCGAGGTGCTGGTGACAGGGGCGGCGGGAGGGGTCGGTTCGGTCGCGGTGACGCTGCTGGCGCGGCTGGGATACCGGGTGGCGGCCGTGACGGGGCGACCCGAGACGGAGGCCTATCTGCGCGACCTGGGCGCGGCACGGATCGTGCCGCGGGCCGATCTGGCGGAAGTGTCGAAACGGCCGCTGGAGAGCGAGACCTGGGCGGGATGTGTCGATGCGGTGGGCGGGGTGATGCTGGCGCGGGTGCTGGGGCAGATGAAATACGGGGCCTCGGTGGCTGCGGTGGGGC
>JAKALB010000013.1 GCA_021813365.1 Pseudomonadota bacterium
GCATGGTCAGCAGCGCGGCGGCGTCGGGGTTGCGATACCAGTCCTTGCGCTTGGCGATCAGCCCCAGGATCGACAGGCCCATCCGTTCCGCCCGCAGCGCCAGCCAGGGCTGGGCCGGGTCGCTCTGCCCGACGGAGGACAGGTTGTCGAAGGTCACGATCAGATCATCCGAACGGCGGGTGAAATGGGCATCGACCAGCGGGCGGCGGATCAGGAAGGCTTTGCGACACACGGCGCGGGCGACGTTGCGCGACTCTGGCGGAACGGACGGGTCGCGGCCAGCCACCGGCGCAGCGTCGCAGAAACCATCGGCGGCCTTCATGCAGCCCTCCGCCAGACATGGACGCCGGCAGCCGAAGCGTCCTGGTCCATCACCATGCCTTTGGCCGTCAAGAGGTGACGGCATTCGCGCATCCCCTCGCGCCCGTAGATGCCGCGATGGAATTCCGCGATCAGCAGCCGGACCGGCCCGAGCTCGGCATGGCGCAAAAATTCCAGTTCGCCGCCTTCGATATCCATCAGGATCACGTCGTGCGGATGTTGTTCGGTCAGTTCGGCATAGCGGATCACCGGCACCTGAACCGGCCTGACCTGCCCGTGATCGGGCCGTGCCAGGCCCGAGCCCAGGAAATTGCCGCGCACGAAGAACTCCACCTGATCAGGAGCGGCGGGGTCGGAAAATACCGCGCCGTGCCGCAAGGCCACCCGCTCGTGCAGACCGTTGGCGGCGTAAAGGGCGCGGATATGCGGCAGCAGGTAAGGATTCGCCTCGACGCTGAGCATGGCTTCCGGCTGGCAATGGCGGGCCACGACGGCACCCACCACGCCCGACCCGGCACCCATTTCCAGGATGCGTGCGCCCCTGGGCACCTGGGCCAGGGCCAGCTGCACCTCTTGCCGTTCGTATTTGCCCTGGTGCATCGCGGCGATCATCCCCGGCCCCAGATGCGGCGCGGCAGGGACGTTTATGCCGTGATAGGTGGCCACGAATTCATCCGGTCGAAGCGGCGCAATATCCATTCCGAGGCTCCTGTCGGGGCGGCCCGCGGGATTTTCCCGTCTTGGCCGGCTGCTCATCTCGATAGGGGCACTATGGCGGGGAAGTCCCGACCTGTCACCTCATTCGACTATCGGAAGTATCGCTCGCCCTGCGACTGTTGCCTTTTTGGAAAGCCAAGGCGGATAAGCCACATTTTCGGCGGATTTTGCTGCCGGTTTCGGATCGGACTTGCGGTTGTGGCCGGGCAGACCCTAGGGTTTGGCCGAACAGAACCGCGACAACATGCGGCATCGCGCGATTGAGCAGGCACAAGTGACCGTGCAGAAGGCCAAGAAAGCCATGACCGTGGCGCAGGACCGCACGCGCCCGCGCGGGGCGGCGGAGTTGTGGGGCACGGTGGATTTTGCGCTGAAGCGGCATGTCTCGCCGCATGGTCAGGTGACGGCCGTGTCGATGATGAAGGACGAAGGCCCCTTCGTCATCGAATGGGTGGCGCATCATCTGGCGATCGGCTTCACCGATCTGGTGGTCTATACCAACGACTGTTCCGACGGCACCGACGACATGCTGATCCGCCTGGAGGAACTGGGCCTGGCGCATCATCGCCGCAATGTGATCCCGGAAGGGCTGCGGCCGCAGCCCTCTGCCCTGAACTTTGCCCAGGACGAGCCGGTCGTGGGTCAGTCGGACTGGGTGATGGTGTTCGACGCCGACGAATTTCTGGCGATCCGCTATGGCAACGGCACGCTGGACGACCTGATCGGCGCCGCCAAGGCCCAGGGCGCCAACGGCATCGTGGTGACCTGGCGCATCTTTGGATCGGGCGGTGTGGTGGACTGGAGCCGCGCGCCGGTGACCGAACAGTATCTGATGGCGGCACCCGTGACCTGGAACAAGGGTTGGGGCGTGAAGACGCTGTTTACCTTCGATCCCGATCACTGGAAGCTGGGCATCCACCGGCCCAAGATGAAGACGAAGTGGATCAAGACCGATTTCCCCGACCAGGTGAAGTGGCTGAACGGGTCGGGCAAGGTGATGGAAGATTACTTCAAGTTCCGCGGCTGGCGGTCGATCACCCGGACGGTGGGTTATGACTGGGTGCAACTGAACCATTATGCCGTGAAGTCGGTCGACAGCTATGCCATCCGCAAGATGCGCGGCAATGTGAACTTCAAGAAGGACAAGTACAACTCGGACTACTGGAGCCTGCAGGACCGCAACGAAGTGCGCGACGAGACGATGCTGCGCTATAGCGCGGCGCGGAATGCGATCATCGACCAGCTGCTCGCCGATCCGGTGCTGGCCCGGCTGCACCGGGCGGCGGTGGACAGGGCCGAAGCGCGCCTGGCCGAACTGCGGCAGACCGAGGAGTATCACCATCTGGTGGCCGATCTGGCCAGGGCCAGCGCGGTGCCGATCACCGGCATCCTGGCCAAGCCGCCGCAGCCGCGCGACAAGGCGAAGATCGCGGCGCTGATGAGCGATATCGAGAGGGCCCGCAACGCCAGGGCCAAGGCGGATCGCAAGGCCGAAGGCGCCAGAGGGCCGGTGCCGGCGGCGCCGGCTGGCAGCTATCTGCCCGGAACCCCCGATGTCTCGGCCCCCCGCGCGGTCGACTGGGTGGCCAACCACGACATCCTGTTGCCGATGGATGACCGGGTGATCCCGCAGTCGGTGCTGCCGCAGATCGCGGCGGGCAAGTTCGAACGTGGCGTGGCGCGAAAGCTGCCGAACCGCCTGGCCAGGGGTGCGGCGGTGCTGGAAATCGGCTCGGCCATGGGATTCATGGGGCTGCATCTGGCGCGGGTCCGGCCGGATCTGACCGTGACGCTGCAGGAAGACAATCCGTCGCTGCGAACGATGATGACGCGGGTGATGCAGAAGAACGGCGTCAGCTTCGGGCCGAAGCTGACGCTGGCCGAAGCCCTGCTGGGCAGCGACCCCGCCGAGACGCTGCGCCTGCTGGTCCGGGCCCGGGCGCCCGGGGCGCTGCTGATCGCCGATGCCGCGCTTTCTCCCGAGGTTCTGCAGGTCGCGCTGCCTGGCCTGACCCCGGCCCCGCGCCAGGTGTTCTTCTATGGCCGGCATCTGGAGGCCTGGCACGGCCAGATGGACCGGATCGCGGCGCTGATGCCGGGTCTGGGCCTGGCCCCGATGCCAAAGTCTGATCCCGGCATCCTGCACGCCTTCGAGACTTCGAAGCCCGCCGATCAACCCTGACGACCTTTCTGGAAAGGTGCATTGAATGTCGAGCCCCACCCGCCGCCCTGTCGCCTCGCTCTGGATTGGCGAGAAGCTGCATTACCTGAACCAGCTGTGCCTGCTGAGCCATGTGCAGCAAGGACACCCGACAACGCTTTATTGCACCGACACGGTTTCGAACGTGCCCGAAGGGGTGATCGTGAAACCCGCCTCCGAGATCATGACGATCGACCGGGCCATCGTGGCCCAGACCTCGGAATCCTTCCTGTCGAACGTCTTTCGCTACAAGATGATTCAGGCGACCGATGCGGTCTGGATCGACTGCGACGCCTTCTGCCACAGGCCCTTTCCGGACGAGATGCAGAACATCTATGCCGGTCACGGCTTTCGCGGCGCGCTGAACTGCGGCGTGGTCTATATCCCGCGCGATGGCGAACTGATCCACCGGCTGCTGGATTACTATGACAACCTGCCCGACGCGCCGCCCTGGTTTTCCAAGCAGCAGCGCAAGAAGATCGACAAGCAGGATGCCTCGCTGCCGCAGGCCGTGCGGATCTACAACGCGGAACGCACCGCCTTTGGCCCCCAGGCCTTTACCTATTTCGCCGAACAGACCGGCGACTACGAAAAGGCACTGACGCCGGATTACCTCTACCCGGTGCCCTTTCAGTTGAACGATGTGTTCTATGACCCCCATGGCCGGGTCGAGGGGCATTTCACGGACAACACGCTGTCGGTGCATCTCTATACCAACGGAACCAAGCCCTGGTGGCGCAAGAACCCGCCGCTGGCAAACTCCTACGCTGCCCGGATGTGCGCCCGGGTGGGGATCGACCCGACCCAGGCGCTGGAGGACTGACGCATGGGCATCAGCCTGATCCCGGGCCAGTTCCTGGCCCGCCATGCCGCGGCGGCGGCCGGGGCGAAGCGGGGGCTGATCCTGGGTCGGCAGAAGATCCACATGTCGCCCGCCAGGCTGGCGCGGTTCCTCAAGGAGCTGGCCGCGCAGGGCAGGGTGCTGACCGCGGAGGATGTGCTGCAGCCCGACGGCTTTTCCGAACGCCTGCTGGCGACGCTGGGCTATCCTGCGATGGAGGCGATGGATTTCACCGCGGCCGAAGGTGCGCAGCATATCCACGATCTGAACCGCCCCTGTCCCGAGGCCCTGAAGGGCCAGTTCGACCTGGTGATCGACGGCGGCACGACCGAGCATATCTTCTACATTGCGACGGCGCTGGACACCTGCCACGACCTGCTGAAGCCCGGCGGGCTGATGCTGGCCTATGTCTCGTGCGACGGGATGTTCGGGCACGGCTTCTTTCAGACCGGGCCGGACGTGCCATGGCGCTATTGGCACGCGGCGCGGGGCTATGAGATGCTGGAGGTCTCGATCGTGCCGCGGCGCAGCCCCTCCAGGGTGCAGGCCGTGCCCGACCCGACCGGACGCCCGCGCGGCGGCGAGATGGATCTGACCGGACCGCACATGATCCTGTATGCTTGCCGCAAGCCGCAAGTCGATCATCCCTACAGCCCCCCGATCCAGAGCCATTATGTCTGATGATGTGATCCCCGACGAAACTGACCCGGACGACGCTGCTGCCGGTGACGGCCCCGCCGCCCGGCGCGGGAAATCGGCCGCGGCGCTGGCCCGCCGTGCCCGGCGCAACCAGCGCAAGGCCTGGGCCGACGGCTATCTGAAAGGGATCTGCACCTTGCTGAGGCCCGGCGATCTGGCGGTCGACCTGGGGGCCAACATGGGTGTGGTGACCAGGCAACTGGCCGCGACCGGGGCCGATGTCGTGGCGTTCGAGCCCGATCCGCTGACCTTTGCCAAGCTGCGCGAGAGATTTGCCGAGACCGCCAATGTGACCCTGATCAACGCTGCCGTGGGCGTGGGCAGCGGCACGGTGCGGCTGATGCGGGCCAACAATTTCGCCGACAATCCCGAGGGCGCTTCGGTCAAGTCGACCATCCTGGGCGGCGGGCGACGGATCGACGCCGACAATGGCGTGGACGTGCCGCTGATCGACTTTCCGGCCTGGGTGCGGACCCAGGTGGCCCAGCGGGGCGCTATCGCCTTCGTGAAGATGGATATCGAAGGGGCCGAGCTGGAGATCCTGGAGGCGATGACCCGCGACGGGCTGTTCGCCGGCATTCGCGGCCTGGTGGCCGAAACCCACGAGCGCAAGTTCAAGGATCTGCGCAACCGCTACAAGGCGCTGCGGGCGGCGATTGCCAGGGCCGAGCCTTCGGGCAAGGTGAACCTGGACTGGATCTGAGCGGGCGAGGTCTCGCGACCGACACGCCGGTTTCCCGGCAAGAGGCGGCAGGCCGGCTCAGCCCGCCGGCGTGGTCTTCGCGGGCTTGAACGGCGCCATTCCGGCGCGGGCCAGTTCATCGGCCCTTTCGTTCTCGGGATGACCGGCATGGCCCTTGATCCAGCGCCAGACCACCTTGTGCCGGGCCTGGGCGGCATCCAGCCGCTGCCACAATTCGGCATTCTTCACCGGATCCCTGCCCGCCGTGCGCCAGCCGTTGCGCTTCCAGCCATGGATCCATTCGGTCACGCCGTTCTTCACATAGGCGGAATCGGTGACGATGGTGATGGCGGTGTCGCGCGACAGGGCCTCCAACGCCGCAATCGCGGCCATCAGTTCCATGCGGTTGTTGGTGGTCAGCGCCTCGCCGCCCGACATTTCGCGGGTCTTGACGATCCGGTCGCCTTCGCGCGCGACCATCAGCACGCCCCAGCCGCCCGGGCCGGGATTGCCGGAGCAGGCGCCGTCGGTATAGGCGAAAAGGTCAGCCATGCGTCGTCCGGCTCTTTGCAGATGGTCTTGCGGATTTCGGCGCGGAAATTCGGATCATGCCGGTTCCCGCAGCACGCGCGGCACCTTGAATTCCACGTCCTCCTGCGCGGTTTCCACCACCTGCACCGACACGGTGAACCTGTCGCGGAATGCCGCGATCACCTCGTTCACCAGCTCTTCGGGGGCCGAAGCGCCGGCGGTCACCCCCACGGCGCGGATGCCCTGCAGCGCGCGCCAGTCGATGTCGGCCGCGCGCTGGACCAGCTGGCTGTAGGCGCAGCCCTGGGCGCGGCCCACCTCGACCAGGCGTTTCGAGTTGGACGAGTTCGGTGCCCCGATCACCAGCAGCGCGTCGATCTTGCCGGCAATGGCCTTTACCGCTGCCTGCCGGTTGGTCGTGGCATAGCAGATGTCGTTGTGCGCCGGTTCCAGGATGGCCGGGAACCGCGCGGTCAGCGCCGCTGCCACCGCCGCCGTGTCATCGACCGACAGCGTGGTCTGGGTGATGTAGGCCAGCTTCAGCGGGTCGCGCACCTGCAGGCGGGCCACGTCCTCCACATCCTCGACCAGCAGCACCTCACCCGGGGGCAACTGCCCCATCGTGCCGATCACCTCGGGGTGGCCCTGATGGCCGATCATGATCATCTGCAGACCGTTTTCCGAATGCCGAGCGGCCTCGTTGTGCACCTTTGTCACCAGCGGACAGGTCGCATCGACGGCGATCATCTGGCGTCTTGCCGCCTCGGCCGGAACGGACTTCGGCACGCCATGGGCCGAGAAGATCACCGGTCGGTCGGACGGGCATTCGTCGAGATCCTCGACAAAGACCGCACCCTTGGCGCGCAGCCCGTCGACGACATATTTGTTGTGCACGATCTCGTGCCGCACATAGACCGGCGCGCCCCATTTCTCGATCGCGAGTTCGACGATCTTGATCGCGCGGTCCACGCCGGCGCAGAAACCGCGCGGGGCCGCCAGATAAAGGGTCAGGTCAGGTGCCATGGGTGCCTCCGTTGGCCCTTAGCTAACCTCTCGGGCCGGATAGGTCCACCCTTCGGCCGCGCGGATGCGGTCGTGCCGGAACCAGGCGGAAACCACTCTCGCCCGGGGCGCGTCAAAAGCGCGCAGCGGTCTGGGCAGCAGACCGCGGCCGCTGCCGGGCCGAGGCCTGGCGGTGATTCAGCGACGGGCCGTTCACTTCGGCTCGGTCAGCAGCTCTTCACGCGGCTCCACCGGGCGCGGTTCGCGCGGCGGGCGGCCGATGACCTCGCGCAGGTCGTCCAGTTCGATGAAGTTGTCGGCCTGGCGGCGCAGTTCGTCGGCGATCATCGGCGGCTGACTGCGGATGGTCGAGACGACCGAGACGCGCACGCCCTGGCGCTGCAGGCTTTCCACCAGAGGGCGGAAATCGCCATCGCCCGAGAACAGCACGATGTGATCCACGCGCGGCGCAAGCTCCATGGCATCAACGGTCAGTTCGATGTCCATGTTGCCCTTCACCTTCCGGCGACCCTGGCTGTCGGTGTATTCCTTGGCCGGCTTGGTCACCATGGTGAAGCCGTTGTAGTGCAGCCAGTCGACCAGCGGGCGGATCGGCGAGTATTCGTCGTTTTCCAGCAGTGCGGTATAGTAGAAGGCGCGCAGCAGGCGACCCCGGCGCATGAATTCCTGGCGCAGCAGCTTGTAATCGATGTCGAAGCCCAGAGCCTTGGCCGCAGCATAAAGATTTGAGCCATCAATGAACAGCGCCAGCCGTTCGTCCTTGTAAAACATCGATTTATCCTTTCAATCGGCCGGACGCCCGCCCTGAACCGAAGTGGCGCTACGAAAACTCACACCAGATGAAGCGAATATCGGCTTCTGAAATGACACATGCAACCGACGCTATACGAAAGTCTACCACAGTCGGCAATGCCCGCAAAACGAGCGTTTGTCGCATTTGGAGCCAATCTTGCATTCGTGACTGCCTCTCTGGATGAAACGCTGCGGGCAGCGCACAATCGCCTGTTGAATCTGGGCTATTCCGACCCGCGGATCAGCCGCTTCCATCACGCGCCCTGCTTTCCGGCCGGCGCGGGCCCCGACTATGTGAACGCGGTTGCCAGCTATGCCGTGCCCCCCGACCGGGCGCCCCGGCAGATTCTGGCCGATCTGCACCAGGTCGAGGCGGAATTCGGCCGAACCCGTGAAAGCCGCTGGGGCGCACGCACGCTGGACCTGGATCTGCTGGCGGTGGATGACCTGGTTCTGCCCGATGCAGCGACCGGGGATGCCTGGCGCAACCTGCCCCCCGACCGGCAGTCTGCCGTGGCGCCGGACCAGTTGATCCTGCCGCATCCCCGGATGCAGGACCGCGCCTTCGTTCTGGTGCCGATGGCCGAGGTGGCCCCAGACTGGACCCATCCGCTGCTGGGCCTGACAGTGACGCAGATGCTGGCCGCCCTGCCCGAAGCCCTGCGTGCCGAGGTCACGCCGCTATGACCGATTCGCGTCTTGTCAACCGCAGGGGAAAGGCGTAAGGACCGCTCCTCGTATCCCCACCCGCTTGGAGCATCCCATGGCCCGCGTGACGGTTGAAGATTGCGTTGACAAGGTGCCGAACCGGTTCGAACTGGTGTTGCTGGCCGCCCATCGGGCGCGCGAGATCCAGGCCGGCGCGCCGGTCACCGTGGACCGCGACAACGACAAGAACCCCGTCGTGGCCCTGCGCGAGATCGCCGAGGAAACGCAGAGCGCCGCCGCGCTGCGCGAGCGGCTGATCGAAAGCCACCAGACCCAGATCGAAGTCGATGAGCCGGAAGAAGACCAGATGGCTCTGCTGATGTCGGGCGAGATGGACCGTCCGATGCAGGACGACATGAACGAGGAAAAGCTTCTTCGCGCGCTGATGGAAGCCCAGGGCGACAACTGACCGAGCAACAACCGACTGGGCAACAACCGACTGGGCGACAACTGATCGGGCGACAACTGATCGCGAGGCTGCCGGTCACGGCAGGACAGGTATGATCGACGTCGAAGACCTGGTCGCTCTTGTCCGCAACTACAACCCGCGGTGCAATTCCGAGCTGATCCGGCAGGCTTATGCCTATGGAATGAAGATGCATGAGGGCCAGTTCCGCAAGTCGGGCGAGCCTTATTTCACGCATCCCGTCGCGGTGGCGGCGATCCTGACCGAACAGAACCTGGATGACGCCACCATCGTCACGGCGCTGCTGCACGACACGATCGAGGACACCAAATCGACCTTTGCCGAGGTTGAACGCCTGTTCGGCCACGAGATTGCCGAACTGGTCGATGGCGTGACCAAGCTGACCAACCTGCAACTGTCCAGTGCGCAGAACGAACAGGCGGAAAACTTCCGCAAGCTGTTCATGGCCATGTCCAAGGATCTGCGGGTGATCCTGGTGAAACTGGCCGACCGGCTGCACAACATGCGCACGATCCGCAGCATGTCGCCCGAAAAGCAGGCCCAGAAGTCGCGCGAGACGATGGAGATCTATGCGCCGCTGGCGGGCCGCATGGGCATGCAGTGGATGCGCGAGGAGCTGGAGGATCTGGCCTTCCGCGTGCTGAACCCCGAGGCGCGCAATTCCATCATCCGCCGGTTCCTGACCTTGCAGCGCGAATCCGGTGATGTGGTCCACCAGATCACCGCCGACATCCGCAGCGAGCTTGAACGTCAGAAGATCGAGGCCGATGTCTTCGGTCGGGCGAAGAAGCCCTATTCGATCTGGCGCAAGATGCAGCAGAAGGATCTGGAATTCTCGCGCCTGTCGGACATCTACGGCTTTCGGGTGATCTGTGGCTCGGTCGCGGATTGTTACCGCACCCTGGGGGTGATCCACCAGCGCTGGCGCGCGGTGCCGGGGCGGTTCAAGGATTACATCAGCCAGCCCAAGACCAACGGCTACCGCTCGATCCACACCACGGTCTCGGGCCGCGATGGCAAGCGGGTCGAGGTGCAGATCCGCACCCAGGAAATGCACGAGGTCGCCGAGGCCGGGGTTGCCGCGCATTGGTCCTACCGCGAGGGCGTGCGCGCGCAGAACCCTTTCGCCGTTGATCCGGCGAAATGGATCACCACGCTGACCGAACGCTTCGACGAAGGCGACCATGACGAATTTCTCGAGAACGTGAAGCTCGAGATGTATTCGGATCAGGTGTTCTGCTTTACGCCGAAGGGCGACGTGGTGCAGCTGCCGCGCGGCGCGACACCGCTGGATTTTGCCTATGCCATCCACACCCGGATCGGCAATTCCACCGTTTCGGCCAAGGTCGACGGCATCCGCGTGCCCCTGTGGACCCGGCTGAAGAACGGCCAGTCGGTCGAGATCATCACCGCCGAGGGGCAGAAGCCGCAGGCGTCGTGGATCGACATCGTGACGACGGGCCGCGCCAAGGCTGCGATCCGGCGCAGCCTGCGAGAGGAAGACCGGGGCCGGTTCGTCAAGCTGGGCCACGAACTGGCGCGCGCCGCCTTTGACCATGTCGGCCGCAAGGCCACCGACAAGGCGCTGCGCACCGCCGCCAAGCGGCTGGGCCTGGCGGATGAGGATGATCTGCTGGCCCGGCTGGGATCTGCCGAACTGACGGCCCGCCGGGTGCTGGAGACGCTTTACCCCGAACTGGCCCTGGCCCAGACCGACGAGGTCGATACCAAGCGCGCCGTGGTCGGGCTGGCCGCCGACCAGACCTTTCGCCGGGCGCAGTGCTGCCAGCCGGTGCCGGGCGAGCGGATCGTGGGCATCACCTATCGCGGCCAGGGCGTGGTGGTGCATGCCATCGACTGCCCGGCGCTGGAGGAACTGGAAGAACAGCCCTCACGCTGGGTCGACCTGCACTGGCAAACGGGACGCCACCCGCCCGCCTATGCCGTGACGCTGGACATCGCGATTTCCAACGATGCCGGGGTGTTGGGCCGCATCTGCACGCTGATCGGCGACCAGAAGGCCAATATCTCGGACTTGAAGTTCACCGAACGCAAGCCAGATTTCTACAGGCTGCTTGTCGATGTGGAATTGCGCGATGTGGAACATCTGCACATGGTCATGACCGCTCTGGAGGCAGAGACCGATGTGGCGCAGGTGGCGCGCTTTCGGGATGTGACTCGCAAACCGTAGGGAGGCCCGCTTGTTCAAACGCCGCGAGAAGCAGTCCTTCTGGGCGCGGGCCAAGGCACAGCTTTATCCGCGCGGCGGCATTCTGCGGGCACTGAAATACACCGGCCACCGACTGCGCCGCCTGCCCGACCCGCCGCATCGGGTGGCGCGCGGGGTCTTTGCCGGAACCTTCGTGAACTTTCCGCCGATCTTCGGACTGCAGCTTCTGGCGGCGGCGGCGCTGGCCTGGGCGCTGCGCGGCAACATCCTGGCGGCCCTGTTCGCCACTCTCCTGTCGAACCCGGTCACGACGCCGATCATCGCCCTGGTTTCGCTGCGGCTGGGGCACTGGATGCTCGGCACCTCTGACACGCTGTCGCTGGGCGGGGTGTTTGTTGCCTTCGGGACGGCCACGGCAGAACTGTGGAACAACGTCCTGGCGATCTTTGGCCCCGGTCAGGCGCATTGGGATGGGCTGATCCTGTTCTGGGAGCGGATCTATCTGCCCTATCTGGTCGGCTCGATCCTGCCCGGGCTGGCGGTATCGTTCCTGCTGGGCTGGCTCACCCTGCCGCTGGTGCGCGCCTATCAGGCCTTGCGTCACCGCCGGATCGTGAAGAAACGCGCCAGCCGCACCCCCGCCGAAGGGGATGACGCGGCGGGGCCAAATCCGTAAGAGTCGCAGTGAGAGACTTGCAGGACAACCCCATGCCCACCCACGGAAAACTGCGCCTCGGCGTCAACATCGACCATGTCGCCACCCTGCGGAACGCCCGCGGATCGGAATGGCCCGACCCGCTGCGCGCCGCCCTGCTGGCCGAGGCCGCAGGCGCCGACGGCATCACCGCCCATCTGCGCGAAGACCGCCGCCACATCCGCGACGCCGACATCGTGGCGCTGAAGGCCGGGATTGGCATTCCGCTGAATTTCGAATGCGCCGCGACCGACGAGATGCAGAGCATCGTGCTGGCCACCCGCCCGCATGCCGTCTGCCTGGTGCCCGAAAAGCGCACCGAACGGACAACCGAAGGCGGCCTTGACGTGGCCGGCGATGCCGACCGCCTGCGCGACTTCATCACGCCACTGCGCGAGGCGGGGGCGCGGGTCAGCATGTTCATCGGCCATGACCCCCGGCAGATCGAAGCCTCGGCCGCCATTGGCGCGGCGGTGGTCGAACTGCACACCGGGCATTACTCCGACCTGCACGCCGAGGGGCGCGAGGCCGAGACCCGCGCCGAACTGGAGGCGCTGATCCGCGGCGCGCAACTGGCGCATTCGCTGGGGCTGGAGGTGCACGCCGGCCACGGCCTGACCTATGCCAACGTCGCCCCCATCGCCGCGATTCCGCAGGTGAAGGAGCTGAACATCGGCCATTTCCTCATCGGCGAGGCCGTTTTCATCGGACTTGGCGCCGCCATCGAGGAAATGCGCCGCCGGATGGATGCCGCCCGGGCCTAGGATGGGCACGAATGCCCACCCCGGGCCCGGAGGTCAGATCAGTTGACGGTGATCAGCGTCCACATCCCGTCGATGAAATGGCCCGGGATGTTGCAGAACAGCACATAGGTGCCGGGCGTCAGGTCGACCGTCAGAGAGCCGGTCTGGCCGGGGTCAAGTTCGCTGACCTCGCCCAGATATTTGGCGCCCTCTTCGTCGACCCGGTTCTTGGTCGGGTCGTAGGGCAACTCGACCTGGCCCGCGCTGACCGGCGCCACAAGCATCTCGTGGATGATGTCCTTGCTGTCGTTGGTCACGTTGAACGTCACCTTGCCGGCCGCAATGCTGGCCTGGTCGACGCTGATGCCCATCGTGCCGGTCGACATGTCGGCAGAATCCATCTTGCCCATCTTCATCATGTGGGCGTCATCCATCATCAGGGAGTCCGGTCCCTTGTCCCACAGCGAGACGGCGACGGTGGCGTCAGCCAGCGCGGCCTGGGCCGTGAACAGGGCCAGCGCACTGGCGGCACAGGCGATCCGGGTCTTGGTAAGGAAAGTCATGGTGTTTGCTCCACTTCGATTGCAACTGCAGCGAATTGGCACCCGAACCGCGCCGAAAGCCTTGATATGCGTCAATCCGGGCAAAATTAATCCGACCCGGTGCAGGAGCGCCCAGGCAGGCAGGCGTTTCGCGTCTGACCGGCACGGGCCGGCTGTCGGCACCGCCCGCTGGCGACCGGCCCCGGCCGACCGCCCCGCCCGTCTGGCTGGACAGATGCCGGTGCCGCCCCTAGCCTGCCGGTCGACCCTTTGCCCCGGCAGGTCAGGCCCGTGATTCTTGGAATCGGCAGCGATCTTTGCAACATCGACCGGATCGCGGCAACGCTGGCTCGGCATGGCGACCGTTTCGTCACCCGGGTCTTCACCGATATCGAGCGGCGCAAGGCCGAGAGCCGTCCGCGCAACGTGGCGGCCACCTATGCCAAGCGCTGGGCGGCGAAAGAGGCCTGCGCCAAGGCGCTGGGCACCGGGTTGCGGATGGGAATCGCCTGGCGAGACATGGCCGTGGCGAACCTGTGGACCGGCCAGCCGGTGATGCATCTGACCGGCTGGGCCGCCGAACGGCTGGCGGCCATGACCCCGCCCGATCACGAGGCGCTGGTGCATGTGACGCTGACCGACGACCACCCCTGGGCGCAGGCCTTCGTGCTGATCGAGGCGCTGCCGGTCGGCACGCCGCGCGGCGCCCCGCTGCTGCATCGGCCGCCTTCCCGCCCCGATCCGGGTTCGGCCCGACCATCCCGCGCAAGTGACCAAGGCCTGCCTTGACTTGGCCCCCCCGCCCGCGCAAGAAGCGGCAAACTTCAGGAAAGCGCACACGGCCAGCCGCACGAACCCGGAAAACGGCATCGTCGAGACGATAAAGACCGTCGTTTACGCCCTTTTGATCGCCGGCGTCTTCCGGTCGTTCTTCTTCCAGCCGTTCTTCATCCCCTCGGAATCGATGAAGGACACGCTGCTGATCGGCGATTTCCTGTTCGTCAACAAGATGGCCTATGGCTATTCGAAATACTCCTGCCCGTTCTCGGCCTGCCCTATTCCGGGGCGGATCCTGGTTCCGGGCCTGTCGGGCGAGCCGGAGCGTGGCGACATCGTCGTGTTCCGCCACCCGGTGAACGGCGAAGACTATATCAAGCGGCTGGTCGGTCTGCCGGGCGACAAGTTGCAGATGATCAATGGCATCCTCTATATCAACGGCGCCGAGGTGCCGCAGGAACCCGCCGGCACGTTTGACGAGGTGATGGGCCCGCAGGGCGCGATGGGCAACCGCCCGCGCTGCCAGAACGCCCCGGTGGGCGACGGCGACATCTGCAAGCGCAGCCGCTATATCGAGACCCTGCCGAACGGGGTGGCGCATGATGTTCTGAATATCGAGGACAACGGCTACGCCGACAACACCGCCGTCTTCACCGTGCCGGCCGATCATTATTTCTTCATGGGTGACAACCGCGACAACAGCCAGGACAGCCGTTTCAGCCAGGATGTCGGCGGCGTGGGCTTTGTGCCGCGCGAAAACCTTCTGGGCAAGGCGAACCTGGTGGTGTTCTCGTCTGCCGGCAAGTCGATGCTGTATTTCTGGACCTGGCGCATGGACCGGTTCTTCCATTGGGCATCGTGAGGGGCGCGTGAAGCTGTCGGCTGACCTGGCCGCCTTTGCCGACCGGCTGGGCATCCGCTTTGCCAGGCCCGAACTCCTGGTTCGTGCCACCACCCATGCCTCGATCGCCTCGGCGCAGCGGCCCGACAACCAGCGGCTGGAGTTTCTGGGCGACCGGGTGCTGGGCCTTTCGATCGCCGAGGCACTGTTCGCCGCCGACACGAAGGCCAGCGAGGGCCAGATGGCGCCGCGCTTCAACGCGCTGGTGCGCAAGGAAACCTGTGCCGAAGTGGCGCGCGAGATCGGCCTGGGTGAGGTGCTGCGCCTGGGCCGCAGCGAAATGCTGTCCGGCGGCCGCCGGAAAGAGGCGCTGCTGGGCGATGCGATGGAGGCGCTGATTGCCGCCGTCTATCTGGACCAGGGCTTCGACGCCGCCCGCGCCCTGGTGCTGCGGCTGTGGCAAAGCCGGATCGCCAGAGCCGAATCCGTGGGCCGGGATGCCAAGACCGCCTTGCAGGAATGGGCCCAGGCCCGGGCCATGCCGCCGCCCAGCTACGAGGAACAGGGCCGCACCGGCCCCGACCATGCGCCGGTCTTCACCGTGACCGTGCGCCTGGCCAGCGGTGAAGCGGAAAGCGCCCAGGCCGGCACCAAGCGTGCCGCCGAACAGCAGGCCGCCCAGGCCCTGCTGGCCAGGCTGCAGGCCGATGGTCCCCTGCCCGGGGGCTGAGCGCCCTCGCTTTCGATTCGGGAATCGGCTATGCGGCGGCCATGTCTTCGCAAATCGAATCGTCTGCCGGCCACAGGGCCGGCTTCGTTGCCCTGATCGGCGAGCCCAATGCGGGCAAGTCGACGCTGTTGAACCGCATGGTCGGGGCCAAGGTCTCGATCGTGACGCACAAGGTGCAGACGACGCGCACGCGGATCCGCGGCGTGGCGATGGAGGGGAACACGCAACTGGTGTTTGTCGACACGCCGGGCCTGTTCCGCCCGCGCCGCCGGCTGGACCGCGCGATGGTGGCGGCCGCCTGGGGCGGGGCCGCCGATGCCGATGTGATCGTGTTGCTGATCGAGGCGCATCGCGGCCTGACCGAGGGTGTGGCGGCGATCATCGACGGCATGAAGGACCGTATTCCCCAGGGTCAGAAGGTGGCGCTGGCGATCAACAAGATCGACCGGGTCAAGGCCGAGGTGCTGCTGGCCCTGGCCCGGGACATGAACGCAGCCTTCCCCTTTGCCGAGACCTTCATGATCAGCGCCGAGCGCGGCCATGGCGTGGACAAGCTGCGGCAGTGGCTGGCCCGCGAGATGCCGGCGGGGGAGTGGTTCTATCCCGAGGATCAGTTGGCCGACCTGCCGATGCGGATGATCGCGGCCGAAATGACCCGCGAGAAGCTGACCCTGCGCCTGCATGAAGAACTGCCCTACCAGTTGACGGTCGAGACCGAGGGATGGGAGGACAGGCCCGATGGCACGACCAGGATCGACCAGGTGGTCTATGTGGCGCGCGACGGCCACAAGGGTATCGTGCTGGGCAATGGTGGCGAGACGATCAAGGCGATCGGCACGGCGGCGCGGGCCGAGATCTCGGAATTCCTGGGCCGCAGGGTGCATCTGTTCCTGACCGTCAAGGTGCGGCCGAACTGGCTGGAAGAGCCCGAGCGCTATGCCGAGATGGGGCTGGAATTCAAGGACGGCAATCCCCAGGCCTGAGCCTGCCGGAGAGCGCCGGGGGATCTGCCCCCGGACCCCCGGGATATTTGAACCAAGTTGAAAGGCGGTCGATTGGCGCGGCTGGCAAGCGGAATCTGGGTTTCTGCCTATCTGCGGCGGCTGGATCTGGCCGGGATCCCCGGCTTTGTGGTGGCGCGCGGCGATGCGACGGCGGGCGCCGTGCTGGTGAAGGTGGCGCTGATGCAGGGTCAGGCGCGGCTGTACGAGCGCGGCTTTGACCTGGCAACGGGCGAGGTGTTGTGGCGGCTGCGCGCCGAGGGTGTCGAGGGCGAGATCGACACGATGATTGCCAGGGACCGGATGCGGGACCGCGACCTGTGGGTGATCGAGGTCGAGGACCGACAGGGCCGCTGCCTGCTGGATGAGCCGGGGTTCAACGGCTGACTTGTGTCGGGCCGCCCGGCCTTTCATGATCGGCGCATGGACTGGCAGGATGACGGCGTTCTTCTTTCGGTGCGCCCGCATGGCGAGACGGCGGCGATCCTGGAGGTGTTCACGGCCGGGCATGGGCGGCACATGGGCGTGCTGCCTGGCGGGGCCAGCCGGGCCAGGGCCGCCATGCTGCAGCCCGGCACGCAACTGCGGCTGACCTGGCGGGCGCGGCTGGATGAGCATATCGGCACCTGGTCGGCCGAGCCCCTGGCGCAGCGCGCAAGGATCCTGGCCGATGCCGCGGCGCTGCATGCCCTGGGCGCCATGGCCGCGCTCTTGCATCTGGGCCTGCCCGAGCGACAGGCGCATGTGCGGCTGTATCGGCCGACGCTGGCGCTGCTGGACCGGCTGGACCGGGGTGCGACCGGGGCGGGCGAAGACTGGCGGGCGGATTATCTGCGCTGGGAACTGCTCTTGCTGGAGGACATCGGCTTTGGCCTGGACCTGTCGGCCTGCGCGGTGACGGGCCGCGCGGAGGATCTGGCCTATGTCTCGCCCCGGACCGGACGGGCGGTCAGCCGCGCCAGTGCCGGGGATTGGGCGCCCAGGCTGCTGCCCCTGCCGGGGCTCTTGCTGGGCCGGGTGCCGCCCGACCGCGAGATGGCGACCGAACTGGCGCAGGGTCTGGCCGTCACCGGGCATTTCCTGCAGCTGGCGCTGGCGCCTGCCCTGGGAGACCGCCCGCTACCCGAGGCGCGGGCGCGGTTGCTGCGCATCCTGGCGCGCGCCCGGAGCCAGGGCTGAGGTCGCCTGCGGCCCGTCCATGTCGCGCCTGTCGCAGCGAGGCTTTTCCGGCGCGGCATTATGCCCGCATGTCTTCTGACCGTTCCGCGCCAGCCCGTTTGCCGCGCGCCCCGCAGGTGGTGCATTTCGCCCTGTTGAACGGGCTGGACGCAGCGATTCGGGGCATGCTGATCTCGGTCATGCCGCTGGTGGTGCGCGATGCGATGGGATCCACCCTTGCCGCCTCGCGAGCCTATTTCGCGGCCGGCTTCGTATCGCTGATCTGGATGCTGATGGTGCCGGCGCTGAACCGCTCGGTGCCGCGGCAATGGCTTTATGCCGGGGGGATCGGCCTTTATCTGTGCGGCATGTCGATGGCCATGCTGGGCACGCCGCTGTCGGTGGCCGTGGCGCTGGGTCTGAACGCCATGGCCACGGCCACGACCTTCGTCTGTTTCAACGCCTATGTGCTGGATTATGTCGACCGTGCGGATCTGGGGCGCAACCAATCGACCCAGATGTTCTTTGCGGCCTTCCCCTGGGCCATCGGGCCGATGACCGGGGTCTGGCTGCATGGGGTATGGAAGCCCGCGCCCTTCCTGCTGGCCGGGCTGTTCGCGCTGAGCCTGCTGGTGATCTTCTTCCGGTTGCGGCTGGGCAATGGCAAGGCGATTGCGCTGGTCACGCAGCGCAGCGGCAACCCCCTGGCCTATCTGGGCCGGTTCTTCCGGCAGCCCAGGCTGATCGCGGGCTGGCTTTTCGCGGTGATCCGGTCGACCGGCTGGTGGGTCTATGTGGTCTATTTGCCGTATTTCTGCATCGAACAGGCCGCCAGGCCCGGCGGCTTTGCCGACCCGGCGCTGGCCAAGCAGGTCGGCGGCATCGCGCTGAGCCTGTCGAACGCGTTGCTGATCATCTCGCCGCTGATCCTGCGGCTGGCGCGGCGGGGGTCGGTGCGCACGGCGGTGCGGACCGCCTTTGCCCTGTGTGCCGGTTTCTTTCTGCTGGCCTTCCTGCTGTCGCCCTGGCCCTGGGCGACGGTGGTCTGCCTGATCTGCGCCAGCCTTTTCCTGGTGACGCTGGACGTGGTGGGCGGGCTGCCGTTCCTGATGTCGGTGAAGCCGTCGGAACGGCGCGAGATGTCGGCGATCTATTCCTCGTTCCGAGATGTCTCGTCGATCCTGACGCCGGGCATGGCCTGGGCCGTGCTGGCGTTGGCGCCCACGGCCACGATCTTTGGCGTGGCGGGCATGCTCCTGGGCGGAGCCTTTGTGGTTGCCGGGAGGCTGCATCCGCGCCTGGGCATCCGGCGCCCCTCGGCCGGGCGCCGCACCGCCTAGCGGCAACTCTCGGGATGCGTCCATGCGGAACCGGCCCCCTTGCGCTGGCCACGCCCCCCCTGGGCGGCGATCAGCCGCGATCCTGGAACGGGCATCGGCCGACACGCCCGGACGCAGCGGCAAAGCGACTTGCGCCGGGGCGGTCGCCGCGCCAGTCTGCGGGCGAAAGGTGCCCTTCCCATGTCTGAGATGACCCCCGGCTTTGCCGATCCCGCCGCCCCCGCCCGCCCGCTTCATGCCCTGACACCCCAGACGTTGCAGGCCTGGATGGCCAGCCGGCCCGCGCCCGAGCAAGCCTGGCTGAGTGCCGCCGGATTCGAGGCCGCGCTGGGCGAAATCCGCCTGCTGCCCGGCGCCGATGGCGGCGTGGCCGGGGCCGTGCTGGGTCTGGGCACGGCTGCGGACCGGGCACGCAGCCGGTTCGGCGCGGTGAAATCCGTGGCCGGTCTGCCCGCCGGGGCCTGGGCGCTGCAGGGTGAGATCGCACAGTCGCTGCGCAGCGAGATCGCCCTGGGCTGGCTGCTGGCAAGCTATCGCTTTGACCGCTATCGCCCCGGCAAGTCCCAGCCCGAGGTGGCGCGGCTGGTGGCGCCGGACGGCGTTGACGGCCGGCGCCTGCTGGAAATGGCCCGGGCCGAATTTCTGACCCGCGACCTGATCAACACCCCCGCCGGCGACCTGGGTCCGGCGGAACTGGAGGCGGCCTTTCTGGCCCTGGCCGCCCGGCATGGCGCCGCAACCCAGGTGCTGCGCGGCGAACACCTGGCAGCGGGCTTTCCCCTGGTCCATGCCGTGGGCCGCGCCAGCCCGCGCGCGCCGCGCATCCTGGAGCTGCGCTGGGGCGCCGAAGGCCCGGCCCTGACCCTGGTGGGCAAGGGCGTCTGTTTCGACACCGGCGGGCTGAACATCAAGTCCGGCAGCGGCATGGGCCTGATGAAGAAGGACATGGGCGGGGCAGCGACCGTGATGGGGCTTGCCCAGATGATCATGGCCCTGGGGCTACGACTGCGGCTGCGAGTCATTGTTCCGGCGGTGGAAAATGTGATCGCGGGCAATGCGTTGAAGCCGAAGGACATCCTGACCAGTCGCAAGGGCCTGACGGTCGAGGTGAACGACACCGATGCAGAGGGTCGGCTGATCCTGGCCGATGCCCTGGCCTGGGCGGATGCGGAAAGGCCCGATCTGATCCTCAGCATGGCCACGCTGACCGGCGCGGCACGGGTGGCCGTGGGGCCGGACCTGGCCCCGTTCTATGCCGACAGCGACGCCGACGCGGCCGCGCTGATGGCCGGCGCCGCCGCGGGTTTCGATCCGGTCTGGCGCCTGCCCTTCCATGCACCCTATGAGACGGTGATCGAACCCGGCATCGCCGATCTGGACAATGCGCCGGGATGGGGCTTTGCCGGATCGGTCACGGCGGCGCTGTTTCTGCACCGCTTCGTCGAACATGCCCGCTACCTGCATTTCGACATCTACGGCCATACGCCCGCCGATGCGCCCGCCCGGCCCAAGGGGGGCGTGGGACAGGGGGCGCGGGCGGTGCTGGAAGCTCTGCCTGCCATGCTGGGCCTGTGATGGACCGCCGCCTGACCCCGGCCACCGACCGCGTGGCGCATGTCTCGCTGCGCGGCCAGCTGGAGCGGCCCGCCTGGACCGAAGGCCAGCCGCTGCGGGTGTCGGTGGCGCTGGTCGATCTGTTGCGGGCGCCAGACGGGGCGCGGGATCGGCAGCTATGGCTGGGCGAGCGGTTCACCGTGGTTGACCGCGCCCGGGGCTTTGCCTTCGGCTTTGCCGAGAAGGACGGCTTCTGCGGCTGGCTGCCCGAAGAGGTGCTGGCCGAGGCCCCCGAGCCCAGCCATTGGGTCGCCAGCCCGGGCACGCATCTGTATCCCGAGCCCCGCAGCGCGGCCCGCGAGATCGCCGCCCTGCCCCAGGGCGCGCGGCTGGCCGTGGTGGGCCAGTCGGGCAAGTTCGCCGAGACCACGCAGGGCTTTGTGCCCATGCGGCATCTGCTGCCGCTGGGCCAGTGGCTGACCGACCCGGTGGCGGTGGCCGAGGGCCTGCTGCACACGCCGTATCTGTGGGGCGGGAATTCGCGCCACGGCATTGACTGTTCGGGCCTGGTGCAACTGGCTTTCCATGCCTGCGGGTGCTCGATACCGGGAGACAGCGACCTGCAGGAAGCGGCGCTGGCCCCGATTTCCGCCGAGGCGGCCGGGCGGGGCGATCTGGTCTTCTGGAAGGGCCATGTGGCGATCCTGACCGGGCCGGGCCGGATCCTGCATGCCAATGGCTGGACCATGTCGGTGGCGCATGAGGGCCTGGCCGAGGCCATCGCCCGGATCCGGTCTCAGGGCGAAGGCGAACCCACCTCCTATCGCCGCGTGGGGTGAGGGCGGGCGGGGGCGCTTCGCCCCCCGGACCCCGGACGAACAAGGCCGGGGGCGCTTCGCCCCCCGGACCCCCCGAGGATATTTGCGGCAAGGTGAAAGGGTCAGGGGCGCGGGCCCTGCCGCAGGCGGTCGAGCGCCTCGTCCCAGGCGGTCAGGGCGCCATGTTCGGTCAATGTGTCGAGCACCCGGGCGGTGATGCCGCCCGGGGTGGTGACTCCGGCGGCGATCCGGTCGAGGGGATCGGGGCTGTGCAGCAGGACTTCGGCGTTGCCGCGCAGCGTCTCGGCCACCAGGCTGCGTGCCAGATCGGCGGGCAGGCCGCGGGTTTCGAACCATCGGGCCAGGTGGGTCAGCCAGTGGATCGAGGCGCCGGAAAATGCGCCGAAACAGGCGGCAAGCTCGAACTGGGCGGGATCGTCAAGGGGGTGAACCGGGCCGAGGCGGGCGAGGAAGGCGGTCCATTCCGGCAGGGCGGGGTGCAGGATGGAAGGGCCGCACCGCAGGGCATTGGCATGGCCGGGCAGCATCGTCACCGCCACGCGGGCCGGGGCCACGGCCCGGGTCAGGGCCGCGATGTCGACGCCGGCCATGGCGGAGAGGACGGATTGGCCGGGGCGGAAGCGCAGCTCTTGCAGGATGGCCAGGCCGGTCTTTGCCGGCAGGCAGACGACGATCCGGTCGCAGGTATCGACCACCGCCTGGTTGCTGGTGGCGACAGCGACGCCATAACGATCCGCCAGCGCCCGGGCCTGGCCGCGCGGCGAGATCAGGAAATCACCCCCCGCGCCTTCGATCAGGAACCCGGCCAGGCTGCCGGAACCGAGGATGCCGATGATCACGGCATCTCATCCAGCACGGCGGCCATGGCACGGCCGGTGGCGGCGATGTCTTCCTCGGTATGCACCAACGAGGACAGCGAATGCAGTGTGGCCGAAGGGTTCATGTAGACGCCCTTGTCCATCAGTCGCAGGGCGAAATCCCGGAACTTGGCGCGGTCGACCCGGGTGCAGAAATCGCGATAGTCATGGATGGCGTCGAGATCGGTGAAGAAGACCTGAAACATGGAATTCACCCCCTGCACCACGATGTCGTGCCGGTTGCTGGCGCGGGCGACACGCCGCATCTCTTCGGCCATCTTCTGCCCCAGATCCCCGATCCGGCGGAACCCGGCCTGGTTGTCGGCCAGCATGGTGGTCAGCATGGTCTTCGTCACGTGCAGCGCCAGGCGACCGGCGTTGTGCGTGCCGAAATGCAGCACCTTGCCCCATTCCAGGCCCGACATGATCTCGTCTCGGCCGCCGATCATCGCCATGGGCAGCCCGCCGCCCAGCGCCTTGCCATAGGTGACGATATCGGGCGACAGGCCGTAGAGTTCGGCGCAGCCCCCGGCGGCGAGGCGGAAGCCGGTGACGGTTTCATCCAGGTAGAACAGCGCGCCATGGGCGCGCGCCAGATCCTGCATCCGCTGCAGATAGCCCGGCCTGGGCGGGATGACGCCCATGTTGGACATGACGCCTTCTGTGACCACGCAGGCGGCCTGTGGCCCGTGCTGGGCCATCACACGCTCGAGCGCGTCGAAATCGTTCCAGCGGGCGACGATCGTGTCGGCCTGCGCCTCGGGCGGGATGCCGGAACTGTCGGTGATGCGGATCGGGTCATTCGGATGGCCGAACATCGTGGCGGGCACCGGGTTGGTGTTCAGCAGCACCGCATCCCACCATCCGTGATAATGCCCCTCGAACTTGATGATCTTCCGCCGTCCGGTATGCCCCCGCGCCAGACGGAAGGCGGCCATGCAGGCTTCGGTTCCGGTGTTGGCGAAGCGGACCTTTTCCACATGGGGCAGCAGGCCCACCAGGATCTCGGCCACCTCGACCTCGACCTCGAGGGCGGTGGCGAAATGGCTGCCGCGGGCGATTTCGCGGCTGACGGTTTCCACGATGGCGGGATGGGCATGGCCCAGCGGCAGTGCGCCGAAGGCCATCATCCAGTCGATGTATTCGCGGCCATCGACGTCATAGAGGCGCGCGCCCTGCCCGTGGCTCATGTAGCGGGGCGCGCCGCCGAAGGTGGCTGGCCCGCGTGAGGCGGACGAGACGCCTTCCACCAGAACCTTCATGCCGCGTTCGAATAGGGACTGGGATGTGTTGGTCAATTGGGTCTCCCTTTGGCGGGCATCTTGGCGAGGAAGACGCGCGGTCGCAACGGGGTGTGGACAGTTGGGGCCCATTGCGGCGAGGATGCCGCGACCAACCCGAAGGAACGACCCGATGCGCGACGACGACCTGTGCTATATGTCCGCCACCCGGGCGCTGGACCTGTTCCGCGCCCGCAGCTTGAGCCCCCGCGAACTGCTGGCTGCGCTGATCGACCGGGTCGAGCGGGTGAACCCCGCCATCAACTGCCTTGCCGACCGCTATTTCGACGAGGCGATGGCGGCGGCGACCCGGGCCGAAGCGCGTTACGCCGGCAAGGGGCCCAGGCCGCGGGCGCTGGAGGGGCTGCCGCTGATGGTGAAGGATGCCCAGCGCGTGGCCGGCAAACGGACGACGCAGGGCTCGCTGATCTTTCAGGATCACGTGGACGACGTGTCGGATCCCCAGATCGACCGGCTGCAGCGCGCCGGGGCGGTGGTGTTTGCCCGCACGACGACGCCCGAGTTCTGCCTGTCGGGCGTGACGCATTCGCGGATCTGGGGCGTGACGCGCAACCCCTGGAACCCCGAATGGGGGCCGGGTGGATCCTCGGGCGGATCGGGGGCGGCGCTGGCAGCGGGGTTGACCACGCTGGCCACCGGCACCGACATCGGCGGGTCGATCCGGATTCCGGCCGGGGCCTGCGGCGTGGTGGGCTTCAAGCCGCCGCATGGCCGCAACCCCGACGGTCCGCCTGCCAATTATGACAAGTTCAACCATTGTGGCCCGATGACCCGCGCGGTCGCCGACGCAGCGCTGATGCAGAACGTGACTTCGGGACCGCATCCGCTGGACCACGATTCCTTGCGCGCGCGGGTGCGTCTGCCGCTGCGGGCCGACACGATCAAGGGGATGCGGATCGCCTGGTCGGTGGATCTTGGCTATGTCGAGGTGGAACCCGAGGTGCGGGCCAACATGCTGGCCACGCTGCAGGTGTTCCGTGATCTGGGCGCCGTGGTCGAAGAGGTCGATCTGGGCTGGACCTCGCAGGTCGATACCGACTGCCTCTACTGGTATTCGATGATGGAATTCGGCCGGCAGACGATCTGGCATCGGCGCGACAAGGCACATCTGATGACCGACTACGCGCTGAAGATGGCCGATGCGATCGAGCGCGGGGCCAGCCTGGACGATGTGCATCGGCCCTGGCGCCGGGCGCATCTGATGTATCAGTCGCTGGGGCCGGTGCTGGCGCGGCACGATCTGTTCCTGTGCCCCACCAACAATGCCCCCTCTGTCCGGGCCGAGCACGATCCCTGGGATCAGGGCTTTACCGTGAACGGGAAAAAGGCGGATCCGGAATATGGCTGGGTCATGACCCATCAATTCAACATGCTGCACAATTGTCCGGTCCTGTCGGTGCCCTCGGGCCATGCCGCGACCGGGGTGCCGACGGGCGTGCAGATCGTGGGCCGGACCTGGGACGACCGGACGGTATTTCGCGCTGCCCTGGCGCTGGAGGCGGCCCTGGGCGGGTGGTACACCGAGCCCGGCAAGCGGCCGGCTCTGGGCTGAGCCTGCGCCGGCGGGCCGCGGCATTTCCGATGCGCATTCCGCTCTGGGGGCGACTGCGGCCCGGCCTTCGGCAGGAAGGGCGCAGGCGCAGAACCGTGCAGCCGCGACAAGCCGGGACGCAGCGCGTGGCATCGCCGGGGCAGACGGCCCGGCCGGGCCGGGAGCGGGTTGCCTAAGGCATGATCTCGAACCGGTCCACGTCGACCATGCCCATGTCGGTGATCTTGAGATGCGGGATCACCGGCAGGGCCAGGAAGGCCAGTTGCAGGAAGGGGTCATGCAGGCTCACGCCGATCGACCGGGCGGCGGCGCGCAATTCGACCAGGCGGTCATGCACATGTTCAAAGCTCTCCAGGCTCATCAGGCCAGCCACGGGCAGCGGCAGTTCGGCCAGGATCCGGCCGCCCTCGACGACAATGAAACCACCCTCGATTTCGACCAGCCGATTGGCGGCCAGCGCCATGTCGGCATAATCGACGCCGACGACCGCGATATTGTGGTGATCGTGGCAGACGGTGGAACCGATGGCGCCGCGCTGCAGGCCGAAGCCCTGCACGAAACCGGTGGCGCGGTTGCCGTTCACGCCATGGCGCTCGATCACCGCGATCTTGACCAGGTCGCGGGCGATGTCGACCGACTTGTCGCCGTCCCGGGGAGCGATCTCATGGGTCAGGTGCTCGGTGATGATCCGGCCGGGAACCACGCCGATCACCGGGGTTTCGGCCCGGTTGCCGCCGGTGCGGAAGTGATGCGGCTCGACGCGGGGCGCCTTGACCGAATGGCGGGCAACCGGCGGGATCGTGCCGCGGGCGGCAAAGGCCTCGGGCGTTGCCTGAACCCCACCGGCAAAGACCTGTGCGACATTGCAGGTCTCGAGCGCGTCGATCACCGCGATATCGGCACGCTTGCCAGGCGCGATCAGGCCGCGGTCCTTCAGGCCGAAGGCTTCGGCCGCCGACAGGCTGGCGGCGCGATAGGCGGCCAGGGGCGGGGCGCCCAGTGCGATGGCGGTGCGGATGATGAAATCGAAATGGCCCTCTTCGGCAATGTCCAGCGGGTTGCGGTCATCGGTGCAGAAACACAGGTAGGGCGAGTGCCGTTCGGTCAACAGCGGCACCAGCGCCTGCAAGTCCTTGGACACCGAGCCTTCGCGGATCAGGACGCGCATCCCCTTGCGCAGCTTTTCCAGACCCTCCTCATATCCGGTCGTTTCATGGTCGGTGCGGATGCCGGCGGAAAGATAGGCGTTCAGGTCCAGGCCGCGCACCAGGGGCGCATGGCCGTCGATGTGGCGGCCCGACCAGGCCTTCAGCTTGGCCATCACGGAGGCATCCTGCATCAGCACGCCGGGGTAGTTCATGAACTCGGCCAGGCCCAGGGTGCGGGGATGGTCGATCAGCGGCACCAGGTCGGCGGCATCGAGCCGGGCGCCGGTGGTTTCCATATGGGTCGACGGCACACAGGACGAGAGCTGCACGCGCAGATCCATCAGAAGGTGCGCCGAAGCGTCAAGGAAATAGCGGATGCCGGTCAGACCCGCGACATTGGCAATCTCGTGCGGGTCGCAGATCGCGGTGGTCACGCCATGCGGCGTGACGCAGCGGTCGAATTCGAAGGGGGTGATCAGGCTGCTTTCGATGTGCAGATGGGTGTCGATGAAGCCGGGCACCAGAATGCGGCCCGAGACATCGACCTCGCGCCTGCCGGAAAAGCTGCCGAAGGTGCCCACGATCGTGTCGCCGCAGATCGCCACGTCGGTTTCGACCAGATCGCCGGTGACGAGGTCAAAGACACGGCCGCCTTTCAGCACCAGATCGGCAGGGGCCTGGCCGCGGCCCTGGGCGATGCGGGCGGACAGCGGGGCTTGGGGGGCAAGAACCGGCATGGGCAACTCCTTTGCCCCGAACCAAGCGCAAAGCCGCCCGGCCGTCCAGTGGAGAAAACCGCATGGCACTTGTGCCTGCAGACGAAGGGTGAAAGCCTGCCGACCAAGGAGTGACCCATGCAACCGATGCGCGGCATTGGCCTGAAACTGGCCTCGGTCCTGGTCTTCATCGTGATGCAATCGATGATCAAGGCCACGGCCGGGCATGTTCCGCCGGGCGAGGCGGTATTCTTCCGGTCGGTCTTTGCCATCCCGGTGATCTTTGCCTGGCTGGCGATGCAGGGGCTCCTGTCCGAGGGGGTCAGGGTGCAGGCGCCGCTGAGCCATGTCTGGCGCGGGCTGATGGGCACCACGGCGATGGGGCTGGGCTTTGCCGCACTGGCCTATCTGCCGCTGCCGGAAGTGACGGCGATCGGCTATGCCTCGCCGCTGCTTGTGGTGATCTTTGCCGCGATGTTCCTGGGCGAGGTGGTCCGCGCATTTCGCATCGCCTGCGTGGTGCTGGGGCTGGTGGGGGTGACGATCGTGCTGGAACCGCGGCTGACAGTGCTGGACGCAACCTCGGCCACGGCGGCGTTCGGGGTCATGCTGGTGCTGGCGGGGGCAGTGTTTTCGGCGCTGGCACAGGTGTTCGTGCGCAAGCTGGTCCTGACGGAGAACACCTCGGCCATCGTGTTCTGGTTTTCCGTCACTTCGACGGCCCTGTCGCTGCTGACCATTCCCTTCGGCTGGGCCTGGCCTCAGGGTTGGGACTGGCCGCTGCTGGTGGGCGCGGGGCTGCTGGGCGGGGCAGGACAGATCCTGCTGACCTCAAGTTACCGCCATGCCGACGCCTCGCTGATCGCGCCGTTCGAATATGCCTCGATGCTGTTTTCGCTGTTGATCGGCTATTTCATCTTCGCCGAAGTGCCGACGACGACGATGCTGGCCGGCGCGGCGCTGGTCATCCTGGCGGGCTGCCTGATCATCTGGCGCGAAGCCCGGCTGGGACTGAAGCGCGAAGCCGCCCGGCCGGCGCTGACCCCCCAGGGGTGAGCCACCAGGGTCGAGACGGCAGCTGTGCCGCCGCCGCAATGCTGGGGGGTTTCACACCCCCCAGACCCCCGGTGGGATATTTTCAGCAAGATGAAAGCCGCGATTCTTCCTGCCTTTCATCTTGCCACAAATATCCCGGGGGGAGGCGAAGCCGGGGGGCAGAGCCCCCCCTCGCCTGCCGGAGGTGCGCCGCAGGCGGTCTTTGCTCAGCCTTCGCCGTAGGGCACCCAGATGGTCTTGATCTCGGTTGCGGCGCGCAGGAAATCCGGCCCTTCGCCCTCGGGGCCCGACCAGTCGCGGGCGCGGGCGTGGTTGACCCAGGTGCGTTTCAGGTTGCCGGCCGATTCTTTCTCGACCAGGGCCGAGAGCGGCGTGGAGGAGAAGGTCCAGACCGCGTCCAGATCCAGATGGCCGGCCAGGGTCCGGGCCAGTTCGGCGTGGCTGCCGGTGACGATGTTCACCACGCCGGCGGGCAGGTCGGAGGTTTCGAGAACCTGGTAGAAATCGGTCGCAGCCAGGGGGGCGGCCTCGGACGGGATCAGGACGCAGGTATTGCCCATGGCGATCAGTGGGGCCATCAGCGAGACCAGCCCGAGGAGCGGCGCCTCATCCGGGCAGAGCACACCCACCACGCCCACCGGTTCGTTCATTGCCAGGGCCACGGCCTTCATCGGCACGGATTTCACCGCACCGTCGTATTTGTCGGCCCAGGCAGCGTAGGTGAACAGCCGGCGGATGCTGGCCTCGACTTCGGCCTGGCCGGGCTTGCCGGTCAGGTCGCGCAGCCGCTGGCCGAACTCGGCCGCGCGGGCCGAGAGGTTTTCGCCGATGTAATACAGGATCTGCGCGCGGCTGTGGCCGGTGCTGCGCGCCCAGGCTTTCGCGGCATGCGCCGCCTCTACCGCGTTGCGGATGTCCTTGCGGTTGCCGAGCCCCACATGGCCCAGGAGCTTGCCGCGCGGGGAGAAGACGGCACGCGAATAGCCGCCGTCGGGACGGACCTGCCTGCCACCCACAAAGAGCTTGGCGGTGCGGTCCAGGCCTTCGACGGCGAAATCTTCGGGCTCGGCCTGGGGTTTCTGCGGCGCGAGGGGTCTGGGTTTGCGGGTGGGGCGCAGATAGGCCATCAGGCCTTCCCAACCGCCTTCGCGGCCGAAGCCGCTTTCGCGGACGCCGCCGAAGCCGGCCGCCGCATCGAACAGGTTGGTGGCGTTGATCCAGACCACCCCGGCCTTCAGCCTGGGTGCGATCTCGAGGGCCAGGTTCACATTTTCGGTCCAGACGGTTGCTGCCAGGCCATAGCGCGAGTTGTTGGCCAGATCGACCGCCTCGGAGGGCATCCGGAAGGTCGTGGAAACCAGGACTGGTCCAAAGATTTCTTCCTGCATCAGTGGGTGGGCCGAGGAGAGGCCGGTGATCAGCGTGGGCGGGCAGAAACAGCCCGCAGGTACCGGGCCAGGTGCGCGGTAGACCTCGCCTTCGCGGCAGGCATCGACCATTGCGCTGACGCGGGCCAGATGTTCGGGGTCGATCATCGCGCCGACATCGATGCACTTGTCCAGCGGATCGCCGATTCGCAGATCGGCCATGCGGCGTTTCAGCTTGGCATGGAAACGGTCGGCCACCCCTTCCTGCACGATCAGGCGCGAGCCGGCGCAGCAGACCTGGCCCTGGTTGAACCAGATCGCATCCACCAGCCCTTCGACGGCAGAATCGAGGTCGGCATCGTCAAAGACGATGTAGGGCGACTTGCCGCCCAGTTCCAGCGTCAGCGACTTGCCGGTGCCCGCCGTTGCCAGCCTGATCTTGCGGCCCACCTCGGTCGAGCCCGTGAAGGCGATCTTGTCGACCCCCGGATGGGCGACCAGCGCCGCGCCGGTTTCACCATCGCCCGTGACCACGTTCAGCAGGCCCCTGGGCAGGCCGGCCTCGCGGCTGAGTTCGGCGAACAGCAGGGCGGTCAGCGGTGTCCATTCTGCCGGTTTCAGCACCACGGCATTGCCGGCCGCCAGCGCCGGGGCAACCTTCCAGGCCAGCATCAGCAGGGGAAAGTTCCAGGGGATCACCGCGCCGCAGACGCCCAGCGGTTCCATGCCCGGCTGCTCGGTCTCGACCAGTTGGGCCAGGCCGGCATGGTAATAGAAATGGCGGGCGACCAGAGGCACGTCGATGTCGCGGCTTTCGCGGATCGGTTTGCCGTTGTCCATCGTCTCGAGCACGGCGAACAGGCGGCTTTGCTTTTGCACCAGGCGGGCCAGGGCATAAAGCACTTGCGCGCGTTTCCAGCCGGGCACCCTGGCCCATTTGGCCTGTGCCCTGCGGGCGGCACGCACCGCGAGCTCCAGATCGGCGGGAGTGCCTTGCGTCACTTCGGCCAGAATGTCGCCGGTGGCGGGGTTCTTCGTGGCAAAACCCGCGCCCGGTTCGGTGAAGCCGCCATCGATCCAGTGGCCGAAACGGCCGTTGTGGCGGGCCAGCCAGGCCGAAACCTCGGCATGGCCTTCGGGGGCAGGGCCATAGGCCATGGTGTCGAAAATCTCGCGGACGCTCGGTTTGGTCATGGCTCAGCCCATCGCATGGCGGTTGGCGGCCGAGTAATGGCCGGTCAGGTGGTGTTCCAGCTGGCGCTCGATGTCGCCCAGCAGCGAGGAGGCGCCAAAGCGCATCAGGTCGGGCTGGCACCAGGGCAGGCCCAGTTCGTCGCGCATCAGGGCCAGGTAGTTCAGCGCGTCTTTCGCCCTGGAGATTCCGCCCGCCGGCTTGTGGCCCACCTTGAAGCCGGTGCGGTCCTGATAGTCGCGGATGGCCCGGATCATGGTCAGGGTCACGGGCAGGGTGGCATTGACCGCTTCCTTGCCTGTCGATGTCTTGATGAAATCGGCCCCCGCCATCATGCAGACCAGGCTGGCCCTGGCGACGTTGCGCAGCGTGTAAAGCTCTCCGGTGGCGAGGATCGCCTTCACATGGGCATCACCGCAGGCGGCACGCATTTCGGCCATTTCATCATACAGGGCCTGCCAGTTGCCGGTCAGCACGTGGCGCCGCGAGATGACGATGTCGATTTCCTTTGCACCGGCTTTCACGCTGTCGCGGATTTCCTCGATCCTGGTGCGATACGAGGAGAGGCCCGCAGGAAAGCCGGTGGAAACGGCGGCGACGGGGATGCCGGAGCCTTCCAGCGCGCGGACGGCGGGTTCGACCATTTCGTGATAGACGCAGACCGCGCCCACGGTCAGTCCGGGCAGGCCCAGCGCCTCCAGCATCTCGGCCCGCACCGGTTGACGGGCCTTGGCACAAAGGCGAGCGACGCGGCCTGGCGTGTCATCGCCCGACAGCGTGGTCAGATCGATCAGGCTCACGGCTTTCAGAAGCCAGGCGGCCTGGTGGTCCTTCTTCACGCTGCGGCGGCCCGGCAGGGTTGCGGCGCGGCGCTCGATGGCCGAGGTGTTGGCCTGCACGCTGGCCACCCAGTCGAGATCCAGCGCCATGCCGGGATTGCGGGCATGAGTCACCTGCGGCAGATTCGCCGGGGCGGTGGCGGCCGCCTCGGATGTGATCTGGGACGCGGTTTTCGGGGCGGTGCTCATGGTCTTCTCTGCCTCCCGCAGCGGACCCTGGCGAGATTGCATCGCGCGATGCGGGGTGTCCAGCGCCGGTGCGGGCCGGGAGGCAGATTATTGACCTTTCGGTCAAAGTGTTGTCGACCCCGCATCAGACCCGTTGTAGACCTGCGCCAGACCTGCATGACCGCTTTCGGTTGACCCGGCGCGCGCCTGCGGCCAGATAGGGGCGGGCAGGAGGAGCAGGCATGGCGGAAATTTCCCTGGTCGGGCATTGGGCGGGGCTGACGGCTCTGGCGGTGTTTCTGCTGGCCTATGCGCTGGTGATCGCCGAGGAGGCGACCCAGTTGCGCAAATCCACGCCCGTGATGGCGGCAGCAGGGGTGATCTGGGCGCTGATCGGTGTGGCCTTTGTCCAGACCGGTCAGGCCGAACTGGTGCATGATCGCGCGATGGAGGTGATCGCCGATTACGGCGAACTGCTGCTGTTCCTGCTGGTGGCGATCACCTATGTCAACACGCTCGAGGAGCGCCGCGCCTTCGACGCCCTGCGTGCCCGTCTGGTGGCGCGGGGGTTCAGCTATCGCCGGCTGTTCTGGATGACCGGGGTGCTGGCGTTCTTTCTGTCATCGGTGCTGGACAACCTGACCACGACGCTGGTGATAGGCGCGGTGATCATGACGCTTGGGCGCGACAATGCGCGCTTTGTGACACTGGGTGCGATCTCGACCGTGGTGGCGGCCAATGCGGGGGGTGCGTTCAGCCCGTTCGGCGACATCACCACGCTGATGGTCTGGCAGCAGGGCAAGCTGGATTTCTTTGCCTTCTTCGCCCTGTTCCTGCCCTCGATGGTGAACTGGCTGGTGCCGGCGGCGATCCTGGCGGCAGCCCTGCCGCCGGGCGCGCCCTCGCCTTCGAGCGAGATGGTGCGGATGAAGCCCGGCGCGCTGGGCGTGGCCGTGCTGTTTGCGGCAACGATCGCCACGGCCGTCCTGTTCCGCAACCTTCTGGATCTGCCTCCGGCGCTGGGCATGATGCTGGGCCTGGGGGCGCTGCAACTGTGGGCCCATGCCCTGTCGCGGCTTGGCGGGCGCAGGCGCGATGCCGAGATGGTGCTGGACAGTTTCCACCAGATGAGCCGGGTGGAATGGGACACGCTGCTGTTCTTCTTCGGCATCATCTTTGCGGTGGGGGGCCTGGGTGTCTTTGGCTATCTGGCGCTGGCGTCCGAGGGTCTGTACCTCGGCCTGGGGCCGACGTCTGCCAACACGCTGATCGGGATGCTTTCCGCGGTGGTCGACAACATTCCCCTGATGTTTGCCGTGCTGAAGATGAACCCGGCCATGTCGGAAGGCCAATGGCTGCTGATCACCCTGACCTGCGGCGTGGGCGGTTCGCTGCTGTCCATCGGCTCGGCGGCGGGGGTGGCGCTGATGGGCCAGGCGCGGGGCGTCTACACCTTTGCCAGCCACCTGAAATGGAGCTGGGCCATCGCGCTGGGCTATGCCGCCGCCATCGGGCTGCACCTGTGGCTGAACGCGGCGCTGTTCTGATCGGCCGGCCAGGCGCGGGCCGCACCGGGGATGTGACACCTAGCCTTCCCGCGCGGGGGCGTTCTGGTCGATCATGTAACGCTGGCTGAGCGGAATCGCCGCCGCGCCCAGAGACCGGGCCTGGGCACCGACCGTGCCTTCGCGGACCGTCACGGGCGTGATGCCGGACAGGTCCAGCCGGTCAAGCGCAGCGCGGGTGCGTTCGGTCACCAGGGCGCGGATGTCCGGAGGCATCCAGCCGTCGATCAGCACGGCTTCCAGCTCCAGCAGGGCCGCGGCGGACAGGGTGGCCAGGGCCAGGCCCTCGGCCGCCTCTTCGATCCAGGCGCGCAGGATGCGTTCGCTGACGCACCATTCGGTGGGGGTTTCCCACAGGTGATCCGAGCTTTCGCCGGCTTCCTCCATCGCGCGGGCCAGGACCGACATCGAGGCCACATCGAACAGCCGCCGCATGCGACCGTCCGGGCCGGGCAGCGGCAGCGGGCCGACACCGGCGGCATTGCCCGACCGGCCCAGGAACAACTGGCCATTCAGCACCAGGCCGCCGCCGATGAAATAGCCGAAGTAGAAATACAGGAAATCCTTCGGCCGGTCGCCGGTGCCAAATACCAGTTCGGCGCCGCAGGCCGATGTGGCGTCATTCTGCACATAGACCGGCAGGCCGGTCACGCTGGCCAGTTCGGCCTGGATGTCGCGCACCCGCCATTCATCCATTTCCGACTGGGGCGCACCGACGGCCTGCACCCAGTTCCACAGCTGGAACGGCATGGCCACCCCCATCCCGGAGACCCGGCGCCGCATATCCGGCGGCAGCGACACCAGCATGCCGGGCAGCGCCTCGGCCACGAAGGCCACGACGGCGCCGGGCGTGGGGTATCTGTAGACCCGGCGGTGCATGCTGCGCACACCGCCCACGAAATCGACCAGCATCAGATCGGCCGAGCGGCGGCCGATCTTCAACCCCAGGAAAAAGGCGCCGTCGGCGGCCAGCGACATCGGCACCGAGGGTTGGCCGATCTTGCCGCGCACCGGCTCGCCCCGCACCAGCAGCCCGTCCTGTTCCAGCGCGCGCATGATGACCGACACGGTCTGCGCCGACAGGCCGGTGATCCGCGCGATGTCGGATTTGGCCAGCGCGCCCTGCTTGCGCACCAGGCTGAGCACCAGGCGTTCGTTGTGGGCCCGCATCCCGGACTGGTTCGAACCGCGATAGCCCGCCTCGGCGGCCTCGGCCGAGGTGCGGTCATAGGGCGGGTCGCGCAAGAGGTTTTCAGTGCTGTCGGCCATCGGGATCAGGTGCTGCCATCGGGCTTTACGACACCCTTGCGCAGGATGACATTGCCGTAAAGCTCGGGCTCGGAGGTGGCGATGATCGTATGGGCATTGCGGATCCGGGGATACAGCGCCTCGCCCGGCAGCGGAGTGACCGGAAAATCCGGAACCATGCGGGCGCAGAGCGCGTCAATGGCGCGGTGGATCGCCGCCCTTTGCGCGGGATCGTTGTTCAGCGCCGCACGCAGGATGGCACTGGGCACGTCGCGATCCAGCGGCATCACCTGCAAGATCGCCTGCAACAGGTCCAGCACGCCATGGCCATCGGCCCGCACCAGGCGGCGCGCATGGTCCTGCGCGGGATAATTGCCGTCGACCAGCGCAATCTCGTCGCCGTGGCCCATGGCGCGCAGCGTATACAGCAGGTCCGGGCCAAGGATGGCGGGCAGTCCGATCAGCATCGTCGAGGTTCCAGGGATCGCAGGCAAGACCCCGAAGGGCCGCGTTTCATCGCCCAGAATGAAACCTTCCGGTGCGGCCTGTCAATAATAAATCACTCTTATTTATTTATCTTGACGTGGCTTTGAGAATCGGTTTTCCTGCCCCGGCGACGCCAGAGTCGAACGACCATGTCCAACGGTCATGTCGAACGGCGGTGGCGTACGAAGCGTGGGGGAATTGGCCCCCCTTTTCCTTGGGAGGAAAATCAATGAAGTTGAAAGCTGCTGCCCTGATGGGCGCTGCCGCCCTGGCCCTGATCGCGGGTTCGGCCTCGGCAGCCGATCTGGCCTGCCTGATCACCAAGAACGATTCCAACCCCTTCTTCGTGAAGATGCGCGAAGGCGCCGAAGCCGCCGCCAAGGCCGCCGGTCTGGACTTCCAGGCCTATGCCGGCGTGAAGGACGGCGATGCCGCCCCGCAGATCACCGCGATCGAAAACTGCGTCGCGGCGGGTGCCAAGGGTATCCTGATCACCCCCTCGAACGACTCGGTCGGGCCGGCGCTGAAGGCCGCGCGCGAAGCCGGCATCCTGGTCATCGCGCTGGACACCTCCCTGGCGGACAAGGACGCCCAGGACATGACCTTTGCCACCGACAACTTCGAGGCCGGCCTGCTGATCGGCAAATGGGCTGCCGCCACGCTCGGCGACAAGGCCGCGACCGCCAAGATCGCCATGCTGGACATCAACAAGGACAACATCTCGGTCGACGTTCAGCGCGACACCGGGTTCCTCAAGGGCTTTGGCATCGAAGTTCCGGATCTGACGGTGATGGGCTCGGAAACCGATCCGCGCGTGATCGGTCATGAATCGTCCGACGCCAACCCGGAAGGCGGCCAGAAGGCCATGGAAACCCTGCTGGCCAAGGATCCCGACATCAACGTGGTCTACACGATCAACGAACCGGCCGCCGAAGGCGCCT
>JAKALB010000136.1 GCA_021813365.1 Pseudomonadota bacterium
CACCTATCTGGTCAGCCACCGCAATGTCGAGGCCGTCCGGCGGCTTCTGCGCTTTGGCGGGGTGACCTTCGCCGATTTCCTCAACTCGCTCGAGGATTTGCCGGAACGCGGCCGCCTGGCCGTGCCTGATCTGGACATTCCCGATCTGGTGCTGATCGAAGGCGCGGACGGCACGGCCCTGCTGAAGGCAAGGGCCACGATGCCGGGCGTGGGTCATGTGGCGGTGGGCCTGCTGCGCGCCATGGCCGATGATTATGGCGCCCTGGTCGTGCTGGATCATCTGGGCGCGCACGACGGATGGGAAACCGTGTCGATCCGCATCCTGGACCGGGCCTGGACGGCGGGCCGCCGGTTCGAACTGGCCCGGGGTGCTGCCTGATGCCGAAAAGGGCCGATGTCGTGATCCATCTGTCGGATCACTCGCTGAACCTGCTGATGCCCCTGCACATGCGGCTTGATCCGCGGGGGCGGATCACGGCCATCGGGCCCACGCTGCGGAAACTGGCGCCGGGGCAGCGGCTGATCGGGACCGGGTTCTTTTCCGCCTGCGAATTGCGCCGTCCGGCGGGGGTTGTCGATATGGCGACGCTGACGGCGCATGCCGGCCAGCGGCTGCATCTGAACCTGCGCCGCGCCCAACGGATGCTGACCTTCCGCGGCGTGGCCCTGCCCCTGGCCGATGGCGGTGGCATGCTGATCAACCTGTCCTTCGGGATTGGCGTCGTCGAGGCCGTGCAAACCCATGCCCTCACCGACGCGGATTTCGCCCCCACCGACCTTGCGGTCGAGATGCTGTATCTGGTCGAGGCGAAATCGGCCGTGATGGAGGAACTGAAAAGCCTGAACCGCCGGCTACAGGACGCCAAGGCCGAGGCGGAAGAGCGCGCCATGACCGACATGTTGACCGGCCTGGCGAATCGCCGCGCATTGGAACTGTTCCTCGCCGAACTGGCCGCGGCGGCGCGACCCTTCGGCCTGATGCACATGGATCTCGATTTCTTCAAGGCGGTGAACGACACCTAGGGCCATGCCGCAGGCGATCAGGTCCTGATCTCGGTGGCGCAGGTGCTGCGGGCGGAAACCCGGGCCGGCGACATGGTGGCGCGGGTCGGCGGCGATGAATTCGTGCTGGTCTTTCCCGATCTGACCGATCGGGCCACGCTGACCCGCATCGCCCATCGGCTGATCGGGCGGATCGCCGAACCGGTGCCATTCCTGGGCCAGCAATGCCGCGTCTCGGCCTCGATCGGGATCACCGAATCCGGGCGCTATTCCGCACCGGCGGTGGAGCAGATGCTGCAGGATGCCGACGGCGCGCTTTACGCCTCGAAACGGGCCGGGCGAGGCTGCGCGCAGTTTCATGGCGGAGACGATAGCGACCGCCAGATCGCTTGATTGCACCACCGCCGGGTGGCAGGCTGGACGCATGCGGATCGAAGACCTTGAAACCCCCGCCGTCCTGATCGACCTGGACATCGTCAACGCCAACATCGCGCGCGCCCAGGCGCTGTTCGATGGGCTGGGCATGGCCTTTCGCCCGCATGTCAAGACCCACAAGCTGCCGGAACTGGCGGCGCTGCAGCGTGCGGCCGGGGCGCGCGGCATCGCGGCGCAGAAGATTTCCGAGGCCGAAGTCTTCGCCGCCGCCGGCTTCACGGACATCCTCTTGTGCACCACGCTGCTGTCGCCCGCCAAGATCGCCCGGGCGCGGCGGCTGGCGGCGCAGGGCCGCTTTGCCCTGGTCGCCGATTCGGTCGAGGCGGTGAGCGCCCTGTCCGCGCGCGGCACCGCGCCGTTGACCGTGCTGGTCGAATGCGACACCGGCGGCGGCCGCTGCGGCGTGCAGGGCCCCGAGGCCGCCGCCAGCCTGGCCGAGCGCATCGCCGAAGCTCCCGGCCTGCGGTTCGGCGGTCTGATGACCTATCCCCGGGCCGGCGGCACGGCGCGGGTTCAGAGCTTCATGGCCGCGGCCTCGGCCCTGGTGCGCGCAGCACTGGGCGATTGCCCGGTGATCAGTTCCGGCGGCACCCCCGACCTGGCCCGGGCGGGGGCTGCGCCGATCGTCAGCGAATTCCGGGCGGGAACCTATGTCTACAACGATCGCTCGCTTGTCGAACGCGGAGCCTGCGGTCTGGGCGACTGTGCGCTGACCGTGCTGGCGAGTGTCCTCAGCACCCCCACGCCCGACCGGGCCATTCTCGATTCAGGGTCCAAGACCCTGACTTCCGACCTGATGGGCCTGAGCGGTCACGGCCTGATCCTCGAGGCGCCCGGGGCCCGGATCGCCGGCCTCAGCGAGGAACACGGCCATGTGATCCTGGACGGCGCGCTGTTGCGGGTGGGGCAAAAGGTGCGGATCGTGCCGAACCACGCCTGTCCGGTCAGCAATCTGGTGGATCAGGTGGTGTTTCACCGCGCGGGGCTGGTGGAGCGCCGGGTGACGGTCGCCGCCCGCGGCACCATCGTGTGACAGCCAGAGGCCGGCACGCGACACGCAAGGACTCACGTCCAAACGACTGGCATCGTTAAGCTTTCCGGGGGAGAACCTTGGCAGCCCGTAGGGGAGTCTTTTACCGTTGAAAGTAAAGATAAAAATCAGGTTCGAACCATAGAATACACCATAGAATGGATGCTGCCTGATGGAGTGTCGCACCGAAAGTGGAACCCGGCTAAGGTTATCCGAGAATCGCTAAGGTTGTGACATGACACTTCGTTTCAGGCAGACATTTACACTGTTCCCCGGCGTGCGGATCAACATCGGCAAGCGCGGCATCAGCACGAGCATTGGCGTCTCCGGCGCAACGGTCAACATCGGTCGGCAAGGAGTCCGGGCTACGGTAGGCGCACCGGGCACAGGGCTGTCATACAGCGCTTTGGTTATGCCATTCGGGCAAGCCGGAAGTCCGTCACCACAGCCTGTGCCTGCACCGGGCAACTTCATGCCGCCTCCGGTCGATACCCCTGCGGCAGGAAACAACCCTGCCTCAGCGAAAGTTTACATGCCGCAGGCAGGCATGAACGAAATTGCCAGCGCCTCGGTGGAGGTGCTGACCAGCACCTCGCTGACGCCACTGCGCGACCTGATTGCGAAGGCACGCGAACAGCAGGCGCAGGTGAAAGCTGATCTGAAAGAGGCGCGGGAGGAGGAAGCACAGCAGCAAGGGGAACTGACCCGCCGCAAGGGGAGCTTATTCCGCTGGTTCTATAAGAGGCGGATTGCTGAACTGGAAGCGGCGCTGCCCGTTACTAAGGCGGAGGTGGCCCGTCTTGCGAGCTGGCAGGACAACACCAAGATCGCGGTGACGTTTGAGGCAGGTGACGCTGCCCAGCGCGCCTACTCGTCAATGGTTCGCGCGTTCGACGTACTGAAACTCAGCGACAAGAAATGGGATGTGACGGCCGACAGGTCCACGAACCAGTTCGTGGAGCGCACCCTTGCCAACCGAACCGTCAACAGGCACCCCGTGACGTTCGAGTTTAGCTCGACTGACCTGATCCAATTCTCCGGACGTGCGATGCGCTTCGAGAACGTGAATGGCGACGACATTCTGATTTACCCCGGCCTGGCAGTCATCCCGCGTGCCGATGGGGTGTTCGCCCTGATCGACATGCGGGAGTTGCAGGTCACCGTTGACGGGGTGCGGTTCCACGAGATTGAAGGTGTCCCTCGTGATGCGAAAGTAGTCGGTCATACATGGGCAAAGACGAATAAGGACGGCTCCCCGGATCGCAGGTTCAAGGAGAACTATCAAATCCCGATATGCCTCTATGGGCAGATCGCTTTTCGATCGCAGACTGGCGTGACCGAAGAATACATGGTGTCGGATGCGAACGCCGCGCTGGCCTTCGTTGATGCAGTGAGCGTTTACAAGACGGCACTGGCGGCAACGGATGCGCCCGTTTCGACTAGCCCTCGCTAGCTACAAGCCCTTGCCGCTCCGTGCAGCACGCGTCACCAGACGCAAGAGCAGCGACGATGAGCATATCTAAAGCTTATATGGGTACGGGTTCCCTTATGGTCTGGGTCACGCAAGACAGACCATATTCTTAGGCCATAGACGCCGGGATGTATAGGGTCGCACTGGGACGCATGGACCCGTAAACCCCAGCAATTAAAGGGGTTGTGTTCGATCTGGGACGCATAGAGAAGTATGTTGGCAGCCCGTAGGGGAGTCGAACCCCTCTTGCCTGGTTGAAAACCAGATGTCCTAACCGATAGACGAACGGGCCGCGGTTGGTAGGCGGGTCTATAGTCAGCCGCGCAGGGGCGTGCAAGGGGGAAAATGCAGTCAGGCGGGTGCGGCGTCATCCAGGCGGAATTGCACGCGCGTCTTGCCGCCCCAGGTGTTCTGCTCCAGTCGGCCGGCCAGGTGGAACCGGCCCTGTCCGGCGCGTTCCAGCGCCTGGCCCAGGGGCCCGTCCTGGGCGCCAAAGGCGATCCCCTCGATCTGCTGACCCTCGGTGTCGCCAAAGCTCAGCTTCAGGTGGCTGTCGCCGATTCGCCGCACCGTCACACGCTGGGCTGCAAAGGCAAAGCGCGGGGCCGGGGCCTGGGCGCCGAACGGGCCGGCGTCGTCGATCTGCTCGACCAGGGTCAGGCTCGCGGCGGTGGGCATCAGCAGGCCGGTGATGGGCAGATCGCGCGCCCTGTCCTGTCCGGCGCCCTGTCGGGCCAGCAGCTCGGCCAGCCGCGCCATCGCCGGCTCCAGCCGGTCCTGCGCCACGGTCAGCCCCGCCGCCATCCTGTGCCCGCCGCCCTTCAGCAGCAGCCCCTCGGCTGCGACATGATGCACCGCCACGCCCAGGTCGACCCCGGTGATCGACCGGCCCGAGCCCTTGCCTACTCCGCCCTCCAGCCCGATGACCACGGCGGGCCGGTGATAGGCTTCCTTCAGACGTGCGGCGACGATGCCGACCACCCCCGGATGCCAGCCTTCGCCGGCGGCCCAGACCAGCGGGCCGTCGACGCCACGGGCTTCGGCCTGGGCCATGGCCTCCATCCGGACCGCCTGTTCGATCTCGCGCCGCTCGGCATTCAGCCGATCGAGGCGGACGGCCAGTTCCATCGCCTCGCGGTCGCTGGAGGTGGCCAGCAGGCGCGCACCCAGATCGGCCTGGCCGATCCGTCCGCCGGCGTTGACCCGGGGGCCCAGCACAAAGCCAAGCGCATGGGGTGTCGGCGCCTCGGTCAGGCGGGCGACGTCGGCAAGCGCACGCAGGCCGGGGCGTTCGCGACGGGACATCACCTTCAGCCCCTGCCGCACGAAGGCGCGGTTCACCCCCACCAGTGGCGCCACATCGGCGACGGTGGCCAGCGCGACAAGATCCAGCAGGCCCATGAGATCCGGCCCGGAAATGCCCGACCGGCGCAGCCGTCGGTTCGCCTCGACCAGCAGCAGGAACACGACGGAGGCCGCACACAGATGCGCCAGTTCGCCGCTTTCATCCTGCCGGTTCGGGTTGACCACGGCCAGCGCCGGGGGCAGGGTCTCGGCACCCAGGTGGTGGTCCAGCACCACCACGTCGCAGCCCGCCGCTGCGATCGGTTCATGCGACAGCGTCCCGCAGTCGACGCAGAGTATCAGATCGTGCTCCGCGCCAAGCGCCTGCATCGCGGGCACGTTCGGGCCATAGCCTTCGTCGATCCGGTCGGGGACATAGAGTGTGGGCGCGAGGCCGAAATGGCGCAGCCACAGGATCAGCAAAGCCGCCGAGGCTCCGCCGTCCACGTCATAATCGGCGAAGATGGCGATGCGCTGCCGGCGGTCGATCGAGGCCAGCAGGCGCCGGGCGGCCGGCTCCATGTCGCGCAGGGTCAGCGGATCGGGCAGCAGTTCACGCAGGGCGGGGGCCAGGTAGGTGGGTGCCGCTTCGGGCGCCACACCGCGGGCGGCCAGAACCTGGCACAGCGCCAGCGGCAGACGGGTCGCCTGGGCGATGGCTTCGGCCTGGCGGTCCAGCGCCGGGTCGGGGCCGGTCCAGCGGCGGTTGGTCAGCGATCGTTCGACATCAAGAAAGGCGCGAGTCATGCCCCGGTCCTGCCGCAGCCGGAGGCGCGGGGCAAATCCTTTCGAACGGATCTGCGGATTCCTGCGTGTAAAACGGAAACCTGCGCGCCCCGCGCGTCACCTGACCGGGCTGCGATAGGTCATCCGCCGCACCGAGCCGGTCTTGGACCGCATCAGCAGGGTTTCGGTGGTGATCCAGCCCGGCTCGCGCTTGATCCCCGCCAGCAGCGAACCGCTGGTTACCCCGGTCGCCGCAAAGATCACATCGGCACGCACCAGATCGTCGCGGGTATAGACCCGGTCGAAATTGGTGATCCCGGCCTTGCGGGCGCGGGCGCGCTCGTCATCGTTGCGAAACAGCAGTTTGCCGAAGAACTGACCGCCCATGCATTTCAGCGCCGCGGCGGCCAATACGCCCTCGGGTGCGCCGCCCGAACCCATGTACATGTCGATCCCGGTGATGTCCGGTTCGGCGCAGTGCATGACGCCGGCCACATCGCCATCGGTGATCAGCCGGATCGCCGCCCCGGTCGCGCGGATCTCGGCGATCATCGCTTCATGCCGGGGCCGGTCCAGCACGCAGACCGTGACATCTTCGGTCGAGACTCCCTTGGCGGCGGCCAGCGCACTGACGCGCTCGCTGGGCGACATGGCCATGGTGACGGTGCCGGGCTTGAAGCCGGGGCCGATGGCCAGCTTGTCCATATAGACATCGGGCGCATGCAGCAACGTGCCGCGCGGTGCCATGGCGATCACCGTCAGCGCATTCGGCATGTCCTTGGCGGTCAGCGTGGTGCCTTCCAGCGGGTCCAGCGCAATATCGACCGCCGGACCCCTGCCGGTGCCGACCTCTTCGCCGATATACAGCATCGGCGCTTCGTCCCGCTCGCCCTCGCCGATCACCACGACGCCCTGAATGTCCAGGAGGTTCAGCTGATCGCGCATGGCATTGACCGCTGCCTGGTCCGCCGCCTTCTCATTGCCGCGACCGACCAGCCGGGCCGAGGCCAGCGCCGCGGCCTCGGACACGCGGCCCAGGCCCAGCGACAACAGGCGATCCTGGAATTCCTGGGCTGTGGCGGGATGCGTGTTCATCAGAGAATGTCCTGTGGTGAATGGGGTTTGGCTTCCCCTAGCTGCCGGGTCCGGAGCAGGCAAGGCTGATTGCGCTAACATCGCTGACAGGTCTCCGGGCAGCTGGCTCGGGCGGACCGAATCGGCCCCGCAACCCCCGGCAGACCGCCGCCAAGGCCCGAGCCGGCAATCGCGCCTCTATCTCGCGTTTCGCGTCATCCCGGGGGCGATCCCGGCCTGGCCGATGACAGCCCGGCCGAGGGTGTCATCGCCGGGGTTCAGCCCGCTCCGCGAGACCGGCCGCGCGAGGCGGCGCTCCTAGACATCCTCGATGCGGAGGGCGACCGGTTGGCCGACCAGCACGCCCGTCGCGGCAAACCGGCTGATGGCGTGCATCACATCATCGCGGGCTGCCTTGTGCGTCACGATCAGCACCGGTGCGTTGGTGCCCTGGTGGCCGTATTGCCGCATCTGGTCGATCGACACGCCAGCCTCGCCCAGACAGGTGGCAATCTTGGCCAGGGCGCCGGGTTTGTCCAAAAGCGTCATCCGCAGGTAATAGGGTGCTGGTGCTGCGGTCTTGGCCGGGGTCGGTACGGCCAGCGATGCCGCGGGCTGGCCGAAGGTCGGAAGGCGCAGGCCACGCGCCAGGTCGATCACGTCGGCCATCACCGCGCTGGCCGTCGGGCCTTCGCCGGCGCCGGGACCGCGCAGCACGATCTGGCCGACGCTGTCGCCCTCCAGCACCACCATGTTGGTGCCGCCCTGCAACTGGCCCAGCGGGCTGTCG
>JAKALB010000137.1 GCA_021813365.1 Pseudomonadota bacterium
CGATCTTTATTCCGACGAACGTGCGCCCGTGGCCAGGCAGATCGTGACCCGGGCCAACCAGTCGATCGCGGAATTCGGCCCGATCTTCGCCGCGCTTGGCATGGATGGCGGGGTGGATACCGAAAAGATCCGCGCCAACATGGCCAGGCTGGGTGATGCCACGCTCGAGGCTGAGGCGCAGCGACAGGCCCTGCGCGAGGCGATTGCCTTCAAGAAATACGAATTCGACGCCCATGGGGTCGAGATGAACCAGCGGTATCGTTCGACCGCAATCCGTGCCGATGGCCAGCCCGAACCGGCCTTTGCCAAGGATCCGGAACTGCATGCCCAGTTCACAACCTGGCCGGGCGCCCGGCTGCCGCATGTCTGGGTCTATGATGCGGCCGGCGACAGGCATTCCACGCTGGACCTGTGCGGCCACGGCCGGTTCACCCTGCTGACCGGCATCGGAGGCGAGGTCTGGAGCCGGGCCGCCGCCAAGGTGGGCCAGGCCCTGGGGCTGGAGATTGCCGTGCGGGTGATTGGCCCGCGCCGCGATTTCGAGGATCTGAGCGGCGATTGGGCTCGTCGCCGCGAGGTTGCGGATTCCGGAGCGGTTCTGGTGCGGCCGGACCACCATGTCTGCTGGCGCCGCGTGGCCATGGTTTCCGACCCGGAAGGTGAGTTGCAGGTGGCCCTGGCCGGCATCCTGGGGCGATAGGCGGCCCGATCGATGCAGCAACCGCGACCTGCCCGGCCCAAGGGGCGAAGCCGGCCAGGCGGGCGCGGATGGCGGCGACGGACCCTTGGCGGCACGTCGCAGCCGGGTGCAGGCATGGTGCTGTCAGTGTGCCGCCCCGACCTGGGGCTGGCCTGCGGCCGTCAGGGTGCCTGCCGTCAGTGCAAGACCCGCCGCAGACCGTCCTGCACGCGCAGCAGGGCGGGCAGGTAGGTTGCCACCACGGTCGCGGCCTCCTGCTGCAGGGCCGCCATGCCGGTGTTCAGCGCGGCGACCACGCGGCCCTTGCCGTTGCGCACCGGCACGGCCAGCGACCGCAGGCCGATCTCGACTTCCTGATCGTTCAGCGCCCAGCCCTGGCTGCGGACACGGGCGATCTCGGCCAGGATCTCGTCCGGGTCGGTCAGCGAATGGCGGGTGCGGGGCGACAGATCCGATGCCTCGACCAGGGCGCGGGCGCGATCGGGGGGCAGGGCGGCCAGCAGCACCCGGCCCATCGAGGTGCAATGCGCGGGCAGGCGCGAGCCCGGCATCAGCCCGACCGACATGACGCGCCTTTGTGCCGCGCGCGCCAGATAGACGATGTCGGTGCCGTCCAGGATCGCGACCGAGCACGACTGGCCGATCTGGTCGGACAGCTGGTCCAGCCAGGGCTGCACCATCTGGGCCAGCGGCAGGGCGGCCAGCGCGCCCAGGCCCAGCCGCAGCACGCGCGGCGTCAGGGTGAAGAACTTGCCGTCATACTCGGCATAGCCCAGCTGGTGCAGCGTCAGCAGGCAGCGCCGGGCCGTGGCCCGGTCAAGGCCGGTGGCCAGCGCCACTTCCGCGATGGACTGGCGTGGATGCTCGGCGCCAAAGCTTTCCAGCACGGCAAGCCCCTTGCCAAGCGAGGCGATGACATCGGTTCTGTTCACCATGCGCACAATTCTGGGCGTTGCGCGAACAAAGATCAACATGCGAACGCAAAGCCTCCGGCGCGGCTTGAAATCGGCGGTCTGGCCCGGCCTAGTGCCCGCAAATGGGCGGCGATGCCCGATCTGAAGCTCTTTGTCGCGCCGGCGGTCCGGGTCGGGCGGCGGGCGTGGGGTCTGCGGGTCTGCGTTGCCGTCAGGGTCAGCCAACGGGATGAAGCGACCCGTGTCGCGTGGAAACAGGAGGCGCAGGATGGACAAGACGATAGGCTCGCCGGCCCGGGCGGTGGCCGGGATCGGCGATGGCGCCAGCGTGATGATCGGCGGCTTTGGCGGCGCGGGTTCGCCCATCGAGCTGATCCATGCGCTGATCGACCGCTATCTGGCCACCGGCCATCCGACGGGCCTGACGGTGATCAACAACAACGCGGGCAATGGCCATGTCGGCCTTGCCGCGCTGATCGAGGCCGGGATGGTCCGCAAGCTGATCTGTTCCTTCCCGCGCAGCGCCGATCCCGTGGTGTTCACCGAGCTCTACCTGGCCGGCAAGATCGAGCTGGAGCTGGTGGCGCAGGGCACTTTGGCCGAGCGCATCCGGGCGGGGGGTGCGGGGATACCGGCCTTCTACACCCCCACGGCCTATGGGACCGAACTGGCCAAGGGCAAGCAGATCGCGGAATTCGACGGGCGGCCCTATGTGCAGGAACGCTGGCTGAAGGCCGACTTTGCCCTGGTCAAGGCGCATCGCGGCGATACCCTGGGCAACCTGACCTATCACGCCGCTGCGCGGAATTTCGGCCCGCTGATGTGCATGGCCGCCGCCACGACCATCGTGCAGGTCAGCGAACTGGTCGCGCCCGGCGCGATCGATCCGGAAGCCGTGATCACCCCCGGCATCTTCGTGCAAGGCGTTGTGGAAGTGCCCGAGCCTGCCCAGGAAGAGGTGCTGAACCGCAGCCAGGCCCGCTATCCGGAGATGACATCGTGCGCCTGAAACTCTCGTCCACCCAGATCGCCTGGCGCGCGGCGCAGGACATCGCCGACGGCGCCTATGTCAACCTGGGGATCGGCATTCCCGAACTGGTGGCAAGATTCCAGCCGCCCGGCCGGCAGGCGATCTTTCACACCGAAAACGGCATCCTGAATTTCGGCGAGGCGCCGGCGGCGGGGGCCGAGGACTGGGATCTGATCAACGCCGGCAAGAAGGCGGTCACCCTGCGGCCCGGCGCGGCATTCTTTCACCATGCCGACAGCTTTGCCATGGTGCGGGGCGGGCATCTGGATGTGGCGATCCTGGGCGCCTATCAGGTGGCCGAAAATGGCGACCTGGCCAACTGGTCCACCGGGCCGAAGGGGGTTCCCGCGGTCGGCGGGGCGATGGACCTGGTGCATGGCGCGAAGCGTGTGGCGGTCATCACCGAACATGTGACAAGAGAGGGTGCGCCCAAGCTGGTGGAGCGCTGCACCCTGCCGCTGACCGGGGTGGAATGCGTGACCCGGGTCTATACCTCGCTGGCGGTGATCGACATCGAAGGCGGGCATTTCATGCTGCGCGAAAAGCTGGCCGGGCTATCATTCGACGACCTGCAGGCGCAAACCGGGGCCAGGCTGCACCTGGCCGGGCCCGTGGCCGATCTGACCGTACCGGAGCTGTGACATGACCGAAGTCTTCATCTGCGACTATATCCGCACGCCCATCGGCCGCTTTGGCGGGGCTCTGTCTGCGGTCCGGCCCGACGATCTGGGCGCGGTGCCGCTGCGCGCGCTGATGGCGCGCAATGCCGGGGTCGACTGGGCGGCGGTGGATGATGTGATCTTCGGCTGTGCCAACCAGGCGGGCGAGGACAACCGCAACGTCGCCCGGATGTCGCTGCTGCTGGCGGGGCTTCCGCTGTCTCTGAGCGGGACGACGGTGAACCGGCTGTGCGGTTCGGGCATGGATGCGGTGCTCATCGCGGCCCGGGCGATCAGGGCGGGCGAGGCCAGTCTGATGATCGCAGGCGGCGTGGAAAGCATGAGCCGGGCGCCCTTTGTCATACCGAAGGCGGAAAGCGCCTTTTCCCGCCATGCCGAAATCCACGACACGACCATCGGCTGGCGTTTCGTCAACCCGCTGATACAGGCACAGTATGGCACCGACTCCATGCCGGAAACTGGCGAGAACGTGGCCGAGGATTACCGGATCAGCCGCGAGGATCAGGACAATTTCGCGTGGCGCAGCCAGGCCAGGGCTGCGGCGGCGCAGGCCAGCGGGCGGCTGGCGCAGGAAATCACGCCGGTGACGATCCCGCAGCGCAAGGGCGATCCGGTGGTCGTGACCAGGGATGAGCACCCGCGCGCCACCACGATCGAGGCCCTGGCAAGGCTTGGCACCCCGTTCCGCAAGGGCGGCACGGTGACGGCGGGCAATGCCTCGGGCGTGAATGATGGCGCGGCGGCACTGATCCTGGCCAACGCCGCGGCGGCGGCGAAATACGGCCTGACGCCGATCGCCCGGGTGCTGGGCGGGGCCACGGCGGGCGTGCCGCCGCGCGTGATGGGCATCGGGCCCGCGCCAGCCAGCCAGAAGCTGATGCAGCGCCTGGGCCTGACCCCGGACGATTTCGACGTGATCGAACTGAACGAAGCCTTTGCCAGCCAGAGCCTGGCCACGCTGCGCATTCTGGGGATTGCCGACGACGACGCGCGGGTCAACCCCAACGGCGGGGCCATCGCGCTGGGTCATCCCCTGGGCATGTCGGGGGCGCGGATCACCGGCACGGCGGCGCTGCAACTGGCGCTGACCGGTGGCCGGCGGTCGCTGTCGGCCATGTGCATCGGCGTGGGACAAGGCATCGCCGTGGCGCTGGAACGGGTCTGACCGCCCGGGTTCCACGAGGAAATCAGGCCGCCCCCCCCCCCCTGCCTCGCTCCCCCCGCCTCGCTCCCTCTGCCTCGCGCCCTCAGCGCGCGGCAGGGGGTGCATTTCTGCTCAGATCCCAGAACCTGTCACCGGCAAGCCTGGCCCAGTCGCCCGCCGTGCCGTCGGGCCAGATCACCCGGACCTCGGCCGCATCGGCCGCGCCCAGGCCGAAGTGCCACCAGCCCAGTTGGCCCGAGGCATGGCCGCCGCCCGAGGTGATCTCGCGCCGCTGCACCCGATCGCCGGTCTTCACCTCGATCCAGGCGCCGATCGCGTCGCGGTTGGTGCCGGGCTGGTGCAGGGCCAGTTGCAGCCAGTGGCCCAGCGGCTGGCCGTCGATGGACTGGCCGGCATTGCGCCAGAGTTCGGCGCCATCGTTGCGGTTCACCACCACGATATCCATCCGGCCGTCGTCATTCAGATCGACCACCGCCGCGCCGCGCGCGGTCTTCAGGCTGGCCACGCCGGCGCGGTCGCCCGCTTCGGCAAAGGTGCCGTCGGCTTCGGCCAACAGCAGGTTGTTGGGATCCCTGAGGGCGAAATCGGGCATTTCGCCGACGTTGCCCTTGGCCACGAACAGATCGGGGCGGGTGTCGTCATTCACGTCCTGGAACTCGGCATGCCAGGCGGTCGAAGGCTGGGTGTCTCCGCCGGCATAGGGCCGGTGGGCGGTGACATGCAGGGCAAAGGCCACATCCTTGAAGCTGGCGGTTTCGGGGCCGGCTGCCAGCACCTGCAGCTTGTTGTCGGCCATCGACGTCAGGAAGTAATCCGGATACCCGTCGCCGTTCACGTCGCTGCTGGCGATGCCCATGCCCCAGATCTTCAGCGGCTTCCAGCCCTCGGCCGCGCTGTAGGGCCGCGGCGGCTGGCCGGGATCGACATGCCACAACTGCTCGGTTCCGCCCTTGTAATACTCCCGGTCGTTCGAGACGCGCAGACTGGCCCGGCCCGAGCCGTTCCAGTCGGTGAACAGCATCGACAGGGCGCAGAAGCTGGGCTTCAGCGCCAGGGGGGCGGCAAAGCCCGCCCCTTGCGGACGGTAGAGCGCATTCTCGGTGCAGGATCCCCAGGGGAAGGCATCCTGCCGGCGGTCGATATAGGTGCCGATGGCCAGGCTGGGCCAGTCCGACCCCGGCTCCCAGGTGGCGGCAAATGCGCTCGACCAGAGGTCGCGGCCGTCAAAGCCCCAGGCTTCGTTTGCCCGGCTGAACCGGCAGTCGCCGGTGCCGCGCAGCAGCACATCCTCGCCGGACCGCAGCACCACCAGGTCCAGGTTTCCGTCGCTGTCGATATCCAGCGGATAGGCGCCGATCACCCGGTCGATCTCGGCGCCCGAGACCACCGGGGTGAACAGCAGCGCACCACCGGGGGCGCTTTCGTTGCGGTAAAGCGTCGAAGGCCCGGTGCCGCCGGCAAAGAACAGGTCGGGCTTGCGATCGCCCGAACAGTCGAAGGCGGCGACGCCGCCACCCACCATGAATTCCCAATCCCCGGCATAGACCGCACGCACCCCCGATGTCGCGGTTTCGTCCAGATACCGCGGGATGGCCGCGGGGCCCTCGGCCCGGGCGGGCAGGGTCAGCAGCGTCAGCACGGCCGCAAGCACAAGCCGCTTCATGCTCGGGTCTTCAGCGCCATGGCATGACTGGCGATCCGCCGCCCCAGGGCCTGACCCTGTTCGATGGCCGGGCGAAAGTGGATGCCGCCGTAAAGCCGGCTGATCGCGGCCTCGTCCGCGGCCGCGTTGAAGCTGGCGAAGGATCGCTGCGGCACGCCATCGGGCGCCGGGCTTTCGTCGGTGAAGGCGTAGTCACCGCCGAACAGATGCGTCAGCATCGCCGCCCCCGCCGCCGATTGCACCGAATGGCCCGAGGGATATTCCGGAAAGGGCGGCGTGATCAGGATCGGTGTCCAGGCCGGATCGATCAGCTTCTGGATATAGGTGACCGGGCGAACCAGATCATAACGGTATTTCATCGCCCAGCAGCCGATGAAGGCATCGGCCTGCACCATGCCCATCAGGGCCAGCGCCTCGACCTGCTCGGTCAGGCTCCAGGACTTCTCACTGGCGACCTGCATCAGGATCGCGGTCCAGTGGCCGGGCGGGGTGTAGCTGAGCATCGGGTCATCCGACCAGAAGCGCGCGATGAAGCCCTGCTCCTCGGTCAGATGCACGACGGTGTCATGAACCTCCTTCGCCTCGGCATAGAACCGCGAGGCCGGGTCTTCGGAATAGGGCGTGGGGTCCGGCATGCTCAACCCTTCCACCGAGGCCAGGGCGAAGGTCCGGTTCCTGCCCCAGTCGGGCAGAAGCGGTGCCTGCTGCAGCGCAATCTTCGAGGTGGGCAGCCAGTGACCCGGCTGATCGCTGACCGTCCAGTGCCGGGGGAAGCCCAGGTTGTCGATCACCGCACCGCCGTCATTGGCCGACCAATCCAGCACGGCCCTGGCCAGCGCCGCACCATAGCCGCGGCTGGCGGCCACCACGTCATCGGCCAGGCCGCTGGCGGCCTGCCTCGCCAGCCGGGCGGTCAGGGTCTGCAGGGCGCGCTGGCCGGAAGGCCCGGTGTTGAGGAAGAAGGCATGTATGAGCCCGTCCAGCACGGTGTTCAGGATCACCGCCGTATCATGGCCCTGGCCCGGCGTGCGGCCGGGCAGGGCACCCAGTCCCTGCACCTGGCCCGACAGGCTGACCAGGGTGGCATCGCCGCTGGCCAGCGCCTCGAAACAGCCCACCCCCAGATAGGCCAGCGCCCGGCTGGCCACCGGCGGTGTCATCGTGGGCGTGTGCCGCACCAGTTCCAGCGCCAGCCTGATCCAGGTGCCCAGCACGTCCTGCGCGACCTGTTCACGCCCGGCCGCCCCGGCGCGCACCCCGCCGAGCCCGGCCAGAACCGCCAGCGCCACGCCCGATGTCAGGAATCCACGTCGCTGCATTCCACCCCCTTCATCTTGCCCAAAATATCCTCGGGGGTGCCGGGGGCAGACAGCCCCCGGCCGCCGCCGATCAGACGAACCGGTTCCAGAGGTTTTCCAGCCGCTCCTGCCGGCCCGAGACCGGTTCGGGCTCCAGTCCTTCGGCGGTCACGCGGGCGGCGGCTTCGGCCAGGCCGCCCTTCAGCATGGCCTGCGCCCTGGGATCCTTCCAGCCGGCATAACGCGCTTCGCGTGCCGCTTCCAGCGCACCATCGGCCAGAAGCGCGGCAGCGGCCTTCAGACCGCGGGCGCAGGTGTCCATGCCGCCCACATGCGCCAGGATCAGATCCTCGGGATCCAGCGACTGCCG
>JAKALB010000014.1 GCA_021813365.1 Pseudomonadota bacterium
GGGCGGCGGATGGCACCCCGCGCGTCATCCGCAGCGCCAGGCGCCACAGGGCCAGCAGCAGCACCAGCACACCCAGGATGATATGCAGCCAGGCTCCCGTGGTCATCGTCGCCGTCCCGCTGTCGCGAAAGCTGCGCCAGACATGACTCATGTCTTCGCCAAAGATCAGTTGATAGACGATCAGTAGCCCGACAGCCCAATGCAGGCTGATCTGGGCGCGGGAATAGCCATTGACCATGTAATCCTCGACAGTTGCAGGTTTCTTGCTGAAACGCAGGAAACCCGGTTTTCCGTCGCAGGTAAATCAGGCCAGGGCGCGCGCGATCAGATAGCTGACCGGGAAGGCCGCGACCAATCCGATCAGCGCGGCCCCCAGGATGGCCTGCCATGTCACCCAGCCCAGGACAAGCACCAGCACCACACCCATGCCGGCCAGGGTCGTGGCCACCACGGAAAGGATCGTCATCATCAACCGCGTCATCGTTCCCTCCTCCGCGCGCCCTCTGCCGATAGCCGGCCTTGCGCAGGCGGTCGTTGATCGGGATCAAAGGCGGCAACGAAAGGGCCGAGGCGGTGGCGCGGGCGGTGGCGCGGGCGGTCCCGCGCCGCCGGCAAGGGATCAGACCTTGAGGCTCAACCCGCCCTGGCCTGCAGACTGTTCGGCCCGGTCCAGCATCTTCTGCAGCACGGCACCCCGGGCGAAATCGGGATCGGCCGCACATTCGCCGCGGATCGCCCCGATGAAACGTTCATAGATCGTGGCCAGCACCGGGGCCTCGACCACATGCCACTCGGCCTTTTGCAGGTCCGGCTCCAGGCAGGCCCGCAGTGTCGAGACATTGTGCTCCCAGGAGACCTCCAGCCCGCCCCTGGTGCCATAGAGGCGCAGCCTCAGGTCGTTCAGATGGCCACTGGCAAAGCGTGTCGCCGCCACCGTGCCCAGTGCACCATTGCCCAGAACCACCTGCATCGTCGCGCTGTCATTGGCGTCCAGCGGATAGTCCCCGATCCGGTCGCCCGGTGCCTTGTGAAAGGTCGCCAGCCGGCAGGAAATCTCCTGCACCGGCTGCCCGGCGATGAAGGTCGCAAAGTCGAGGATGTGGATCCCCACATCGCCCAGCACGCCTTTCGAGCCGTGCCTGGTCGACAGCCGCCACAGCCACTGGCTTTCGCGATCCCAGTGGCCCCAGGCCGGCTGGGTCAGCCAGGATTGCAGGTAGGATGCCTCGAAATGCCGGATCTCGCCGATGGCGCCCGCGCGCACCATCTTTGCCGCCTGTTGCAGCGCCGCCACGTTGCGGTAGCTGAGATTGACCATGTTCACCACGCCTGCCCGGGCGGCGGCATCGGCCATGGCCTGGGCGTCCGCCTCGTTCGTGGCCAGCGGCTTTTCGCACAGCACATGCTTGCCCGCGGCCAGAACCGGCATCGTGGTCGGGTAATGCGCGGCATCGGGCGTGACATTGGTCACGGCATCGAATTTGCCCCAGGCCAGCGCCTCCTGGATCGAGGCGAAGCCCTTGTCGATCTTGTGTTTCTCGCAAAAGGCCTGCAATTGCTCCGGACGGGTGTCGACACCCGCGACCAGACGGACGCCCTCGATCCTGGCAAAGTTTTCGGCATGGTTGTTCGCCATGCCGCCGGTGCCCAGGATCAGGATGTGAACCGGCTTCCTGCGCATCAGCGATACCCCTTCTCGCCGGCGTGATGCAGGCGGGGCCCGCGTTCGACGATCGGCTCCAGCGCCTTTTCGACCGGCGTGTTGGGCGCCTCGTTCGGGTCGGCGATCCGTCGTTCGGGGTTATGGGCCCAACGCACGGCGTTGGCGATCACCTGCTGCACGATCGGCTGGTGATAGGTCGGATAGGTCTCGTGCCCTGGCCGGAAGTAGAAGATGTTGCCCGCCCCGCGCCGATAGGTCAGGCCGGAACGGAACACTTCCCCGCCCTGGAACCAGCTGATGAACACCGTCTCCAGCGGTTCCGGCACGCCAAAGGGCTCGCCATACATTTCCTCGGTCTCCAGTTCGAAATGGTCCGGGATGCCGCGGGCGATCGGATGCTGGCGGCTGGTCACCCAGATCCGCTCGCGCTCGCCGGCCTCGCGCCAGGTCAGGTTGCAGGGCGCACCCATCAGGCGCTTGAACGGCTTGGAGAAATGCGCCGAGTGCAGGAAGATCACGCCCATTCCGCCCCAGACCGCGTTGCAGACCCGCTCCACGATCCTGTCGTCCACCGCACCATGCGCCGCATGGCCCCACCAGATCAGCACATCGGTCTCGGCCAGTTTCTCTGCGGTCAGGCCGTGCTCGGGATCCTGCAACGTCACGGTGCCGGCCGTGATCCCCGCCGCGGCATTCAGCGCCGCGGCGATCGTGCCATGCATGGTCTTGGGATAGACCTCGGCCACCACCTTGTTCTTCTGCTCATGGACGTTCTCGCCCCAGACAGTTACGCGAATGGTCATCTCTTTCTCCTGCAAGGCGCCGGGCCCTGCTTCATCATTGCGGTGCGGTTACTCTCCGGGGCGCCGGCCGGGTGGCCGACCGGCATCCGGTCCGGGCGGCCCGCAGGGTTGCCCCGGGGCCGCCCGCTGTCTCAGCGGATCGGCTTGCCATCCTGATCGAACCGGTGCAACTGCGCGGGCTGCGGGCCGACCGAGATCTTGCTGCCCAGCGCCACATCGGTCTTGCCCGGGCGGCGGCAGATCAAGGGCTCGTCCGAACCGATCTCCACGAACAGGAAATGGTCCGAGCCCAGATCCTCGACGTGGATCACTTCGCCCGCCCAGGGCTGGCCCGGACCGATGTCGACATGTTCCGACCGGATGCCCAGCGTGGCACAGCCATAGGCATCGGCGAATGTTCCGGTCAGGAAGTTCATCTTCGGACTGCCGATGAACCCCGCCACGAAGATGTTGTCCGGCCGCTCGTAAAGTTCGGCCGGCGTGCCCACCTGTTCCAGCCTGCCATCGCGCAGCACGGCGATCCGGTCGGCCAGGGTCATCGCCTCGACCTGGTCATGCGTCACGTAGATCATCGTCACGTTGCCCATCGCATGGTGCAGCTTGGCGATTTCCAGCCGCGTGGCGACCCGCAGCGCGGCGTCCAGGTTCGACAGCGGCTCGTCGAACAGGAACACCCGCGGATCGCGCGTGATGGCGCGGCCGATGGCCACCCGCTGCCGCTGGCCGCCCGACAGCTGCTTGGGCAGCCGGTCCAGCAGATGTTCGATCTGCAACAGCTTGGCCGCCGCCCGCACCCGCTTGTCGACCTCGTCGGGGCTGGCCTTGGCCAGCTTCATCCCGAAGGCCATGTTGTCATAGACCTTCATGTGCGGATAGAGCGCGTAGGACTGGAACACCATCGCGATGCCGCGCCTGGACGGGATCACGTTGTTCACCAGCTCGTCGTCGAAAAGGAGCTCCCCCGAGGAAATCTCCTCCAGACCCGAGATCAGGCGCAGCAGGGTGGACTTGCCGCAGCCCGAAGGCCCGACAAACACCATGAACTCGCCCTTCTCGATGGTCAGGTCGATGCCCTTGATGACCTCTACCGCACCATAGGACTTCCTGATGTTCTTCAATTCGATCTTGGCCATGATTTAACCCTTCACGCCGCCCGCGGTCAGACCCGCGACGATCTTGCGTTGGAAGATGAGGACAAGGACAACCAGCGGCACGGTCACGATGACCGACGCCGCCATGATCGGACCCCAGGGGATTTCCTGCACACTGGCGCCCGACAGCATGGCGATGGCGACCGGCGTGGTGCGCTGATCTTCCGACAGGGTGAAGGTCAGTGCGAACAGGAACTCGTTCCAGGCGCCGATGAAGGCCAGAAGCCCCGTCGTCACCAGGGCCGGCCACAGAAGCGGCAGGAACACCCGGGTGATGATGATCCAGGGCGTTGCGCCATCGACGATGGCGGCTTCCTCGATCTCGATCGGCAGGTCGCGCATGAAGGTGGTCAGCACCCAGACGGTGAACGGCAGGGTGAAGACCGTGTAGCTGATGATCATCGCGAAGGGCGTGTTGAACAGGCCGAAATACTTGATCATCTCGATCATCCCGGCCAGCACCGCGATCTGCGGAAACATCGACACGGCCAGGATCACCATCAGCAACAGGCCCCGGCCCCGGAACCGCACGCGGCTGAGGGCATAGGATGCCGTGACCGCCAGGAACAGGGCGAGGATCACCGTGGTCGAGGCGATCAGCAGCGAGTTCAGCACCGAGCGCGGGAATTGCCGCTGGAACAGGACGTTCTTGTAGTTGGCCAGGTCAAAGACCTTGGGCCAGTAGTGGATCTCGAACAGCGCCGTGCCGGTCGAGAACGAGGTCACGATCGCATAGTAGAACGGGAAGATCGCATAGACGACGATCGCCACCACGAAGAGGTAGAACAGCACGTTCCACAGGATGGCCATGGGGCTGCGTTTCATCGCGAAGTCTCCCCGGTCAGGTCCACCCGGCCCAGCCAGATGTAAAGCGAAACGAAGATCGCCAGAATGGCGAACAGGGTGGTCGATTCCGCCGAGCCATAGCCGAACTTGGAAAAGTCGATCAGGTTCTCGCGGCTGATCACCGACATGGTCTTGGTCGCCGTCGAGTTGGGCGTGAGCACATAGACCAGGTCGAAGATGCGCAGCGCATCCAGCATGCGGAAGATCACGGCCACGGCCACCGCCGGCCGGATCAGCGGCAGCGTGACCTTGAAGAACACCTTGATCGGGTGAACCCCGTCGATCCTGGCGGCTTCGTAGATGTCGCGCGGCACCATCTGCAGGCCGGCCAGGCAAAGCAGCGCCATGAATGGCGCGGTCTTCCAGATGTCCACGATCAGCACCGCGATCATGGCGGTGTCGTCACGGGCGGTCCAGGCGATCTTTTCGCTGATCAGATGCAGATTCAGCAGGATATCGTTCAGGATGCCATACTGGTCGTTCAGCATCCAGGCCCACATCTTGGCCGAGACGATGGTCGGGATGGCCCAGGGGATCAGGATGGCGGCGCGCACGATGCCGCGGCCCTTGAATTCGGCGTTCAGCACCAGGGCGATCACCAGGCCCAGCACGGTCTCGAAGATCACCGACACCACCGAGAAGCGGACCGTGTTGTAGACGGCATTCCACCATTTCGGATCGAAGAACACACCGCGATACATCGTCTTGCCGCTGTCCAGCGTCTGGACACGGACGTAATTCTGGAACCACACGAACTTGCCGTCATAGATATTGCCGGTGGCGTCGGTGAAGGAAAACCAGATCGTCCGCATCAGCGGCCAGGCCGCCACCAGGAACAGCGCGAACAACATGGGTGCCAGGAACCAGAAGGCCGCGCGGGCCCGCTGCTGTTGCAGGCTTGGGCCCATGGCGCGGGCCGGCCCGGACGTCGAAGCTGTCGTCATCTCCATCCCCCTCTGCCCCGCGCCCTCCCCTCAGTCCCGGGACGCGGAGGAAAGAAAAGGGGCGGCGGAACCCGCCGCCCCCTCCCGTATCCTAATCCGAAGGAGGCTTACTTCCAGCCGTCGCCCTTCAGGTCGGTCAGGTCCGCTTCCAGCTTGGCCAGGTTGTCCGCGGCCGAGCCGTTGCCCGACAGCGTGTCATGCACGGCCGACCAGAACAGCGAGGACACTTCGTTGTAGTGGCTCAGCGTCGGCGCCGAAGGACGCGGCACGGCGTTCAGGAACACGTCCTTCCACTGCGGGATGATCGGCTGCGCGGCGGCGATATCGGGATCGTCATAGAGCGAGATGATCGTCGGCAGGTTGGACTCGTTGATCGCGCGCTGCTTTTGGGCTTCGGGGCCGGCCAGATACAGTGCCAGCGAGATCGCCGCTTCCTGGTGCTTGGAATATTTCGAGACGGCAACGTTCCAGCCACCCAGCGTGGCAGCCGAGGTGTCGCCTTCGGCGCCAACCGGCAACGTGGTCACGCCGAACAGGCCCTTGACCTTGCTGTCATCGCCATTGCCCAGACCATAGGCATAGGGCCAGTTGCGCATGAAGGCGGCATTGCCGGCCTGCCACACACCGCGGGATTCCTCTTCCTGGTAGGACAGCACGCCCTCCGGCGAGATCGTGCCAACCCAGCCCTTGGCGGTTTCCAGAGCCTTGACCGCCTTTTCGTTGTTGATCGAGATCGTGCCATCCGGCTCGACGATCTGGCCGCCACCGAACGACTTCACCCATTCCAGTGCGTCGCAGGTCAGGCCTTCATAGGCGTTGCCCTGCCACACGAAGCCCCAGAAATCCGGGTTGCCGGCGGCGCGCTCGCCATCCATCACGGTCTTGGCGGCGGCGGTCAGTTCGTCCCAGGTCTTGGGGACGGCCACGCCGTATTTGTCCAGGAGATCCTTGCGGTAGTACAGTGCCGGCGCGTCGGTGAAGATCGGCAGGGCCACCAGCTTGCCGTTCACGGTCTGCGACTCGATGATCGACGGGAAGTGGGTCGGCGCCAGATCCTTGGCGGCTTCGGTCAGGTCGACGAAGTGGTCGGCCAGTTGCGGGGCCCAGATCACATCGGTCTGATACAGGTCGATGTCGCTGGTGCCAGCCGACAGCCACAACCGGTACTGCGCGAACTGGTCGGTGGTCGAGGCGGGCATCGGCACCATCTTCACGGTGTTGCCGGTCGCTTCTTCCCAGGGTTTCACCAGGGCCGCAAAGTTTTCCACGGCCTTGCCGACCGCGCCCGAAACGTAGGTGATTTCTTCGGCCATGACCGGCGCGCCAACGGCGGCCAGAACGGCAGCGATGGCGGTCGCGCGCATCGCCTTGGCCCGATATCCAAAGGACATTGGGTTCCTCCCTCTAAATTGATGAAGTGCCTCACGGCACGAGCTCCCTTGCAAAACGTCTCGGGCGACCCAACTGTGTGGCGCCTTTTCCGAAACGTTTCGGGCGACATATGGCACGCCCATCAGACAAGTCAACGATTCTTAGGCCAAAGCGCTTTCAAATTGGCCAAAGCATTGTCATTTTTCCGTGGCAGGGCGCGCAGACCTGACACAACCATGTATTGTATTCCGGAATGGCGCCGCCCGCCGGCGGACAGCCCGCAGAGCCGCGATCCGGCGCGAATCTCAGGTTTTCCGCGGTGGATTCACGTCAGAATCGCTGCCCCGTCACGCGCGCAGGGCCCGGCGAGCGCCTCGCGCGGCCGTTGCAACTGGAACAGGAATTCCACGCGCGGCGGCTCTGCCGCGCCAGCGCCCTGCACAGCGCTTTGGAAAGGACCGGCGCCATCGGACCCGGAAAACCGGAGGACGCAAAACCAAAAGGGCCGCGGTGATCGCGGCCCTTTGGAAGACTGGTGGAGCAGAGGGGGATCGAACCCCTGACCTTATCATTGCGAACGATACGCTCTCCCAACTGAGCTACTGCCCCGTTCGGGCGCTGATTTGGCCCATGGCGCGGGCAATGTCAAGGGACAGCACCGAGCTCGGCCGAGGCCTGCGGGCGCGGGCATTGGCTCTGGAAGGGGCCGGACGGCCGATCGGCTGCCCGGCGCCCCCGCGTCTCTGGTCAGGTCACACCTGGCACTCGGGATGTTCGGCGACGTCCTGCGGCGTGTCGCAGCCCGAACCTCCCGGAACCCGCGGCTTGCGGCGCTTCTCGAACTCGCTCCAGATGCCCAGGCTGTCGGCGGACAGGCTGGTGCCGGACAGCACCGGCGCGAAGCCCGCGCTTGCCGGCAGGGCCAGCAGCGCCGCAGCGGTCAGGGCCAGAGCGGCCAGGATGGTCTTGGTCATTTGCAGGTCTCCTCGGTTGGATGGAATCTGCCCCGAGCGCAACCATGTCCGGTTTGCGCCGATGCCGCAGCGGACCAAGGTCTTGCGAACCCGGACCGTCGTTCCGACCACCGGACCCGACCAAGGGCCAAGGCTATTTCAGGTGTTCGCGGGCCAGCATCGCCGCCTCGACCCGGTTGCGGACCTGGAGTTTCTGCAGGATCGAGGTCATGTAATGCTTTACGGTCTTTTCCTGCAGGTCCAGCGCCAGACCGACCTCGCGGTTCGACTTGCCTTGCGCCACCAGCTTCAGAATGTCTTCCTCACGCTTGCTCAGATCGCTCAGCGGCCCGGTCTGGGCATGGGCTGCCATGGGCGCCGGCTTGCGCATGGCGATCAGCAACCGCCCCGCCAGGCCGGGGCTGACATAGGACCGCCCGGCCGCGATGTCGCGCACCAGTTCCACCAGTTCCTCGGCCCCCACGCCCTTCAGGATATAGCCCCGCGCGCCCAGTTTCAGCGCGACCATCACATCCTCGTCCTCTTCCGAGGCGGTCAGCACGGCCACGGCCGGGGGCGTTTCGAGCTTCTGCAACGCGCTCAGCACCGCCAGCCCGCCGCCGCCCGGCATCGACAGGTCCAGGAGCAGAACCTGCGGGCTTTCGCGCCGCACCGCCTCCAGCGCCTCGTCCGCGTCGCGGGCCTGGGCCACGACGTCGATGCCGCCGTCGGCCAGCGTGCGCGCTAGCCCTTCGCGGTAGATCGGGTGGTCATCAGCCAGCACCAGACGGATCGCGCCCGACACATCGGTCATCCCGAAATCTCCTCCAGATCCAGTTCCAGCACCAGTTCGGCCCCAGGCCCGTCGCCGCGCGCCCGCAACCGCACACTGCCGCCCAAGGCCTCGGCCCGACCCTGCAGGCCCGCCAGGCCCAGCCCGGCCAGCCCGTCGCCCGCCTCTGCCGGCTCGGGCTGCGGCCCCGGCCCACGGTCAGCGATCGTCATCCGCAAGTGCCGGCCCTTCTGCACCAGATCGACCGACTGATCCCGCCCCTGCCCGTGACGCCAGCCGTTCGACAGGCCTTCCTGCAGGGTCCGGCAAACCAGGGTCTTGACCGCCGAACTCGGGTCGCCGCCCAGGTCCATGCTCAGCCGGACTTCGGCATGGGTCCGCGCCGCATGGGCATCGACCAGCCCCTGCACCAGCGCGTTCAGCGGCTTTCGCTCGATGTCCGGCAGCGACAACCCGCGCGAGATGGTCCGGATTTCGGTGATCGCCTCGCGCACCGCCCGGTCGATCTGGTCAACCTCGGCCCGGGCGGCCTCGTTGTCGCCCACATGCCGCCGCAAGGCATCCAGCCGCAGCGCCACATAGCCGATCAGCTGCGCCGGCCCGTCGTGCAGATCGGCCCCGATCCGCCGCAGGATGCGGTCGGTCTGCCCGGCAAAGCGCGATGCGCCTTCCTGCACCCGCCGCCGCAGCGCGATGTTGCGTGCGTTCAGGTCGGTCAGCGCGGCCAGCTGCGTCTCGATCGTCCGGCTGCCGCGCAGCACGATGGCGAACAGGCTGGCACCGACCAGCAGCACGACCCCCGCCACAACCGCCCACGAGGTCAGCAGCGCCCGGTTCAGATCGGCTTGCAGCTGCGTGGCAATATCATAGAACTCGACCACGCACAGCACCTGCCCCGTGGCATTGCTGCGCACGGGGACGTAAATTTCCAGCAGTGGCACATCCAGGTTCGCCTCGGCGTCATCCTCGGCGCCCGGCCCCGAATCCAGATCATCGAAACTGGCCTGGACTTCACCGCTCCAGGCCTTGCGCAGATTCTCGGCGACCTCAAAGGTCTTGCCCACGATCCTGGCGTTCGAGGCGCCGATGACCAGCCCGCCCTTCTGCCAGACCTTGAAGCTGACGACCCGCTGCCCCAGCGGCGTGTTCCGCAGCAGGCTTTCGATCGCCGCCAGGTCATCGGGCGGCAGGTCGATGCGGTCACTCAGATCCTGGACATAGGGCGCCACAAAGCTCTGCATGTACAGCGCCGTGGTGTTGGCGGCATTGCGCACCACCGCCTGCTCGATGCGGTCGGCCACAAAGAAGCCCACGACCAGCCCGGCCAGCACCATGACAAGGCCCCCGGCCAGACCGAAGGCGCGGGCCAGCGACATGTCTTTCCAACGGAAAACGCGCGGCAATCGCATGGGGCCAGCCTAGATCAGCCCGGCCCCCCGCCACAAGCGCCCGATTGCGGGCGGTAGGGTCAGGTCCGGGCGCCGACCGTCGTGCGGATGAAGTCGATGATCTGACTGGCCGGGCGCGCGCCGGTCAGCCGGCCGACCTCACGCCCGCCGTGGTACAGGATCAGCGCGGGAATGCCCTGGATACGGGCACGGCCGGCGATGTCGGGATGCGCCTCGGTGTCCAGCTTGCCGAACCGCACCTGCCCGGCCAGAGCCTGCGCCGCCTTGGCGAATTCCGGCGCCATGGCCCGGCAGGGGCCACACCATGCCGCCCAGTAATCCACGATCAGTGGCAGATCGTCGCCCCGGGTGGCCTTGTCATGCGCCGCAGCGTCCAGTTCCATCACCTTGCCATCGGCCAGCGGCGCGCCGCAGCTTCCGCATTTCGGCCCATGGGCCAGCCGGTCCTTCGGCACCCGATTCATCTGCCCGCAGGTGGCACAGCTCAGTTTCACAGCCTCGCTCATCTCAGACCTCACATTCCGGTTTCGGAATATGTAGGATGCCCTGGCGCGGCTGAAAAGAGGTCAGAGCAGATCTTCCTCTTCGGCGGCCACATCGACACCCAGCGCCTCAAGCCCGGCCTCCAGATTCTCCGCCAGATGCGGCATTCCCATCAGGTAATCCGCCGTCGGAGTCGAGGCGCCGGCAAAGGCCGCCTCGACCGCGCTCGCGTAATCCTCGGGCTCGAAGGCACCGCGGCCAACCCAGGCGATGGCGGTCAGATGCGCCTTCTCATCCTCGTTCAACGCATCGATGAAGGCATGCAGCTCGGCCTCGGACACGGCACCCTGCTCGCGGCTGAGAAAGATGATCTGCACCACGGTCGCGGGGGCGATTTCAAGCTGGTCGGTCAGATCGGCCATGTCCTGTCTCCTTTGCCGCATCGTCGACCCTTGCGGCGATTTGGGCAAGCAAAATGCTGTCGCAGCTATCCTGCGAGGGCCAGGATCAGCCCATAGGCCGCCGATCCGGCCAGCGTGGCCAGCACGACCGATCGCGACACCGCCCAGGTCAGCGCCGTGCCCAGCACGCCGGCCGCCAGCGGGCCCTGCGCGGCCCAGGGGCGCGCCAGTTCCGGCGCGGCCCCGGTCACGAACAGGGCGGCAATCGCGGCCGGTCCCAGCGCGTTCAGCAGCCGCGCGGCCAGGCCATGCGGCGCCAGCCGGTCCAGGTCGAATCGCGTGGGCAGAAAGCGGAAACCCCAGGTGCAGACCCCGGCAATCAGGCAGATTTCCAGCACATCAGGCCGCATCGCGCCACCCCGAACCCAGAACGCCCACCAGGGCTCCCGCCCCCATCCCGGCAAACAGCCCGAGCGTGGACGAGCCCAGCCAGCCGCCCAGAACCGTGCCGAGGCCCGCTGCCAGGATCAGGGGAATCTGCCGCCGTTGCATCATCGACAGCAGAAGCGCCAGGAACAACGCCGACAGCATGAAGCCCAGGGCCCCCGCCAGCGCCGGCCAACGGTCCAGCGCCCCGGCTCCCGCCCAGGCGCCGACCACCGTGCCCGCCACCCAGGCGGCATATGCCGAAAAGCCCAGCGCCACCATGAAGGGCTCGCTGAAGCGCCGGCCACGCGCCAGCGCCCCCAGCGCGGCACCGAACACCTCGTCCGTCAGGGCAAAGGCCCAGGCCCAGGCCGATGCCCGCGAGGCATCTGCCCCCGCCCGGCGCATCAGCACCGGACCATAGAGCAGATGCCGCACATTCATCGCCACCAGCGTGAAGGCCGCCACCAGCACCGGCACACCGCTGGCAATCAGGGCGACGGCAAGAAACTGCGCCGCCCCGGCAAAGACGATGACCGACAGCGCCGTGGCCTCAACCATCCCCAGTCCGCTGCGGGTCGCCGCCACGCCGAAGGAAAAGGCAATGGGGAAATACCCCAGGGCAATCGGCACCGCGGCACGCAACCCATCGGCAATGGACAGCTTTTCAGACGACATCCCCGTTGCCTACCCGCCCGTCCCCGACCCGTCAAGCAAGCCGCCGGCTGCACGACAGCCGTGCCTTCGGCCAGGCGCCCGCCGCGTCGTCGCCGACCCTGCGCCCCGGCGCTGGGGGTTTCACACCCCCAGACCCCCGTGGGATATTTGGACCAAGTTGAAGGCAGACAGGCCTTGCCCATCACCTGTTCGCAAATATCCCGGGGGGAGGCGAAGCCGGGGGGCAGAGCCCCCCCCCGCAGCAGGCAGATGGCCGAAGGCGCCGCTGTTTGCCGCCGGCCGCTACTCTGCCGCCTCGGCATAGCTCTCGACCGGCGGGCAGATGCAGGTCAGGTTGCGATCGCCCCAGACGTTGTCCACCCGGCCCACGGGCGGCCAGTACTTGTCCACCCGGAACGCGCCCGGCGGGAAGCATCCCTGCTCGCGCGGATATTTCCTTGTCCAGTCGGCCACCAGATCCTCGACCGTATGCGGAGCGTGGCGCAGGGGCGAGTCCTCGGCGGAAATCTCGCCCTGCTCCACCGCCCTGATTTCGGCCCGGATCGCCAGAAGCGCGGTGATGAAGCGGTCGATTTCGGCCTTGGTTTCGGATTCGGTGGGCTCAACCATGAGCGTGCCCGACACCGGCCAGCTCATGGTGGGCGCATGGAAGCCGTTGTCGATCAGCCGCTTGGCGATGTCGTCCACCGTCACCCCGGCATTGGCGAAGGATCGCGTGTCGAGGATGCATTCATGCGCAACACGCCCCCGGTTGCCCATGAACAGCACCGGGTAGGCCCCTTTCAGCCGGGCCGCGAGGTAATTGGCATTCAGGATCGCCACGCGGGTCGCCTGGGTCAGGCCCTCGCCGCCCATCATCAGGCAGTAGGCCCAGGAAATCAGCAGGATGCTGGCCGAGCCATAGGGCGCGGCACTCACCGGCCCCTCCGCGCCGCCGGTATGCACATGGCCCGGCAGATAGGGGGCCAGGTGCGATTTCACCCCGATCGGCCCCATGCCCGGCCCGCCGCCGCCGTGCGGGATGGCGAAGGTCTTGTGCAGGTTCAGGTGGCTGACGTCCGATCCGATCTCGCCCGGCTTCACCAGCCCGACCAGTGCGTTCATGTTGGCCCCGTCCAGATAGACCTGACCGCCCTGGTCATGGACGATCCGGCAGATCTCGCGGATCGTTTCCTCGAATACGCCGTGGGTCGAAGGATAGGTGACCATGCAGGCCGCCAGCCGATCCCCCGCCGCCAGCGCCTTGGCCTTGAAATCCTCCATGTCCACATCGCCGTTCGGAGCGGTCTTCACCGCGACGACCTCCATCCCCGCCATATGGGCCGAGGCCGGGTTGGTGCCGTGCGCCGAGGTCGGGATCAGGCAGATCCTGCGGTGATGATCGCCCCGGGCCCGATGATAGGCCAGGATGGTCAGCAGCCCGGCATATTCGCCCTGGGCCCCGGAATTGGGCTGCATCGAGAAGGCGTCGTAGCCGGTGATCTCGCACAGCTTGGCCGTCAGATCCTCGATCGCCTCGCGGTAGCCCAGGGCCTGGTCGGCCGGAACGAAGGGGTGCAGATCGGAAAATTCCGGCCAGGTGATCGCGGCCATTTCCGCTGCCGCGTTCAGCTTCATCGTGCAGGATCCCAGCGGGATCATCGCCCGGTCCAGCGCCAGATCGCGGTCCGACAGACGGCGCATGTAGCGCATCATCTCGGATTCCGCCCGGTTCATGTGGAAAACCGGATGGGTCAGGAAGTCGGATTGGCGCAGCATCGTCTCGGGGAAGGACAGCTGCGCGCGGTGCGGCGGCACGCCTTCGATGCCGAAGGCGCGCAGCACGCGAACCAGCACGCGCTCATCGGTGGTCTCGTCGAGGCTGATCCCCACCCGGTCGCTGCCGATCTTGCGGAAGTTCAGCCCCTCGGCGCGGGCTGCGGCCAGAATGCCGGTCTGGCCCACACCGACCTCGACCGTGATCGTGTCGAAAAACGCATCGGGCGACACCTTGGCCCCCGCCGCCTTCAGCGCCCGCGCCAGGCGGTTGGTCAGGAAATGCACCCGTTCGGCGATCGCCCGCAATCCCTTCGGTCCATGGAACACCGCATACATCGAGGCCATCACGGCCAGCAGCGCCTGGGCCGTGCAGACATTGGACGTGGCCTTTTCACGCCGGATGTGCTGTTCACGGGTCTGCAGCGCCAGGCGATAGGCCTTGTTGCCACGCGAATCCACCGACACGCCCACCAGCCGACCGGGCATGTTGCGCTTCAACTCGTCCCTGCAGGCGAGGAAGGCCGCGTGCGGGCCGCCATAGCCCATCGGCACGCCGAACCGCTGGCTGGACCCCACCGCGATATCCGCCCCCATCGCGCCGGGCTCCTTCAGCAGGCACAGCGCCAGCAGATCGGTCGCCACCACCGCCACCGCCCCCGCGCCATGCAGCGCGTCGATCTCGGCGGTGAAGTCGCGCACATGGCCATAGGTGCCGGGATACTGGAAGATCGCGCCGAACACCTTGGCCGGCTCCAGGCTTTCCGGCGCACCCACGATCACCTCGATCCCCAGCGGCCGCGCACGGGTCTGGATCACGCCGATGGTCTGCGGATGGCAGTCGCGGTCCACGAAGAAGGCCCTGGCCTTCGACCTGGCAGAGCGTTCCGCCATGGTCATCGCCTCGGCCGCTGCCGTCGCCTCATCCAGCAGGCTGGCGTTGGCGACGGGCAGGCCGGTCAGGTCGGCCACCATGGTCTGATAGTTCAGCAGCGCCTCGAGGCGCCCCTGGGCGATCTCGGGCTGATAGGGCGTATAGGCGGTGTACCAGGCCGGGTTCTCCAGGATATTGCGCTGGATCGCGGGCGGCGTGACCGTGCCGTAATAGCCCTGGCCGATCAGGCTGGTCATCACCTTGTTGCGCGCCGCCACCGCCCGCATCCGCGCCAGCAGATCCTGTTCGGTCAGCGGAGCCCATCCCAGCGGCACCGTCTGGCGGATCGACTTCGGCACGGTCTCGTCGATCAGCGCCTCAAGACTGGGCGTGCCCACCGCTTTCAGCATTTCGTCCATCTCGGCAGGAGACGGGCCGATGTGACGGCGATTGGCGAAATCGTAGGGATTGTAGTCGGTCGGAACGAAAGTCATGGCTTTGCACCTGGAATGAGGGGGCGGGCGGGCGCCACCCTGGCGCCCGGCCCAGAATCCTTCGAAGGTTCTCGCGCATTGCCGCGAAGGAATTCGGGTGCGAACCGATCAGCCGATCAGCCGATCAGTTCCTTGTATTCGTCCTCGTCCATGAACTGGTCGATGACACCAAGGTCTTCGACCTTCATCTTGAAGAACCAGTATCCCAGCGGGTCTTCGTTGACCAGGCCGGGGTTTTCGGCCAGCCTGTCGTTCACCGCGACGATCTCGCCGTCTACCGGGGCCAGGATGTCGCTGGCCGCCTTGACGCTTTCGATCACGCAAACCTCGTCACCCGCGGCCACCTGGGTCTCCAGCTCGGGCAGTTCGATGAACACCACATCGCCCAGTGCCTCGGCTGCATGTTCGGTGATGCCGACGACCAGCAGATCGCCTTCCACGCGCAGCCATTCATGTTCCTTGGTGAATTTCATCCGGATAACCTCAGCGTTTGTAGGAAGTGGGGTGGAAAGGCAGCGGGGCGACGCTGACAGGCAGCCGCTTGCCGCGCACCTCGCCCGTCAGCGCCGTGCCGGGCGCGGCCAGGGCGCGCGGCACATAGGCCATGGCGATCGGCCCATCGACCGAAGGACCGAAGCCGCCCGAACAGATCACGCCCACCTGGGCGTCACCGTCATAAAGCGCCGTGCCGTCGCGCATCGGCGCCCGGCCGGCGGGACGCAGGCCGACGCGCAGCCGCGCCGGGCCGTCGCGCAGCTCGCCAAGGATGCGCTCCGCGCCGGGAAAGCCGCCCGCGCGCGGGCCTTCGCGGCGCGATTTCTGGATGGCCCAGCCAAGCCCCGCCTCGACGGGCGAGGTCGTGGTGTCGATGTCATGACCGTACAGGCACAGGCCCGCCTCCAGCCGCAGCGAATCCCGCGCCCCCAGACCGATCGGCAGCACCTCGGCCATGGCCAGCAACTGCCGCGCAAAGCCTTCAGCCTGCGCCTGGGGCAGCGAGATCTCGAAACCGTCCTCGCCGGTATAGCCCGACCGGCTGACCCAGACATCGCCGAACACGCCCACATCCATGAACCGCATCGCCGTGACCTGTGGCACCAGCCGGGCCAGCGCCCGTTCGGCCAGCGGGCCTTGCAGGGCCAGCAGTGCGCGGTCGGTCACCGGGATCACCTCGGCCACAGCCGACAGATGCGCCTGCATATGGGCGATGTCCGCCGCCTTGCAGGCTGCATTCACCACCACGAACAGATGATCGCCGCGGTTGGCGAACATCAGGTCGTCCAGAATGCCGCCGGTGGCATTGGTGAACAGGCCATACCGCTGCCGCCCCCGCGCCAGCCCCGCCACATCCACCGGCATCAGCGCCTCGAACCCCGTCACCAGCGCCGCCATGTCGCCCGACGGCCCGGATCGCGGCCGCAGGATCACCTGCCCCATGTGGCTGACATCGAACAGCCCCGCTGCCGCGCGGCAGTGCAGATGCTCCTTCATCACGCCGGCGGGGTATTGTACCGGCATCTCGTATCCGGCGAAGGGCACCATCCTGCCGCCCAATGCCACATGCAGGTCATGCAGACCCAAGCGCAACAGCCCATCGGCCATAAGCCGCCGTCCTTCCTGCCGGATTGGTCGCACCGGCACCGTGCAAACGGGAAACCCCCGTCCTCGGTGCCCCCTCTGTCCCTGCCCGATCGGGCGCCTGAGATCGTTATCCCTTCGGCGGGCGCATCCGCGCCACTCTCCAGAGTCTTTCACAGGACGGTCCTTGCGCCTGAGAGTTTACCGGGGCGGTTGCTCCTTCGGCACCGGGCCGGGCCCTGCGGCCTTCCCCGGTTCTCCCGTTCCTGCGCGGCCAAACTAGGCGAGCAGCACGGCCGTTGGCAAGGAAAAAGCGTGCCAATGTATGCAGTGGTGTGCCGATTTCCCCGACTTGCCTTTTGCCGCGAAGCCGCCCATCACCGCCACACCGCCACACCGCCATACCGCCAGGACAGCCCGGACGAGACCGCACATGTTTCCCCATCTGTTTCAGCCCCTGACGATTCGCGGCGCCACGCTGAAGAACCGCATCATGTCGACGGGGCACGACACCGTGCTTCCGACCGACGGCACGGTGAACGACGCGCTGATCGCCTATCACGCCGCCCGCGCCGCGGGCGGCGTCGGCCTGATCGTGACGCAAGTCGCCGGCGTGCACGAGACCGCCCGCTACACCGCGCATCTTCTGATGGCGACCGAGGATGCCTGCATCCCGGGTTATCGCGCCCTGGCACAGGCAGTGCATGCCCATGGCACCGTCATCGTCTCGCAACTGTTCCACCCGGGGCGCGAGATCATGGAAAGCGCCGACGGCCTGCTGGCCGTGGCCTATGCGCCCTCGGCCAGCCCGAACGAACGCTTCCATGTCATGCCCCGGGCTCTTGACGAAGACCTGATCGCCGAGATCATCGCCGGTTACGCCAGCGCCGCCCGCCGCATCCGGCAGGCCGGATTCGACGGGGTCGAGGTCGTGGCCTCGCACGGCTACCTGCCCGCGCAGTTCCTGAACCCCCGCGTCAACCGGCGGACCGATGCCTGGGGCGGCAGCGAGGCCAACCGCCGCCGCTTTCTGTCGGACGTGCTGCAGGCGATCCGCGCCGCCACCGACGCGACCTGCATCATCGGCATGCGGATCAGCGCCGGAGAGCGCGATGACGAAGGCCTGACCATCCCCGAGGCGCTGGCCGCCACCCAGGCCCTGGAGCCCCTGCTCGATTACGTCAACATCACGACCGGCACCTCGGCCAGCCACGGCGGCGCCGTGCATATTGCGCCGCCCATGGCCTTGGCCCCCGCTTATGTCGCCCCCGACGCGGGCAGCTTCCGCAAGGCGCTGAACATCCCCGTCTTCGTCGCCGGACGCATCAACCAGCCGCAAGAGGCCGAGGCGATCATCGCCAGCGGAAAGGCCGATGTCTGCGGCATGACCCGCGCCCTGATCGCCGACCCCGACATGCCCAACAAGGCCCGCGCCGGCGCCCTCGACGACATCCGCGCCTGCATCGGCTGCAACCAGGCCTGCATCGGCCATTTCCACCGCGGTCTGCCCGTCAGTTGCATCCAGCGCCCCGAGACCGGGCGCGAGCTGATCTGGTCCAGCCTGCCTAGGGCCGAAAGCCCGAAGCGGATCATGGTCATCGGCGGCGGGCCCTGCGGCATGAAGGCCGCCGTCACCGCCGCAAGGCGCGGACACCAGGTCACGCTCTACGATGCCGCCCGGCAGCTGGGCGGTCAGGTCGCCCTGGCCCAACTGCTGCCCGGCCGTGCCGAATTCGGCGGCCTCTCCACCAACCTCCAGCGCGAATTGGCCCAGGCCGGGGTCAGCCTTCGCCGCGCGACCCGGGTGACGCCCGACCTGATTGCCCGCGAATCCCCCGACGCCGTGATCCTGGCCACCGGCGCCCTGCCCCGCCGCCCCGACCTGCCCTGCGATGGGGTCATCTCTGTCCTGACCGCCTGGGACGTGCTGCAAGGCGCCAAAACCGGCACCCGCGTCACCGTGGCCGACTGGCGCGCCGACTGGATCGGCCCGGGTCTGGCCGAGCTTCTGACCCGCCAGGGCGCCAGGGTCACGCTGGCCGTCACCGCCACCCATGCCGGCGAAAGCCTGCCGCTTTACGTTCGCGACACGCTGGCCGCCAGCCTGCACCGGCTCGGCGTGACCGTGATCCCCTATGCTCGCATCTTCGGCACGGCGGGCGACACGGTCTTCCTGCAGCACACCGCCAGCGGCGAGGCGATCGAGTTGCCGGAGCAGGACACGCTGGTCCTGTCGCTGGGCCATGCACCGCAAGATGACCTGGCCCCGGCGATCCGCGCCCTGGGCATCCCGCTGCACATGGCCGGCGATTGCCTGGCCCCGCGCACGGCGGAAGAGGCGGTCTACGAAGGGTTGAAGGCGGGCGCGGCGGTCTAGAGCGCGATGGGCAGCGGTCGCGCAGGGTTGGAGGCCGGGTGATCACCCCCTGCCCCCAGGGCGCCTTGATGGCCGTGATGCCGGTGATGCCAGCCCCGCCGCGCGCCACGCATCCCGGCACGCTGCCTTCGCGCCCGCCGGTGCCTCATGCCCAGAGGGGGTCCGGCGGCAGGCCCGGTCGGCAAGCCGGGACAGGCCCGGCTCAGACCGGCTTCACCACTTGCAGCAGCGGCAGCACATCGGCCATCTCCGGCCCGGCATCGCGCCCGGTCAGCGCCCGGCGCAGCGGGCGGAACAGATCCTTGCCCTTCCGCCCGGTGGCCGCCTTCACCGCCGAGGTCCATGCAGCCCAGGTGTCATGCGTCCAGGGCCGTGGAGGCAGCAGCGCATAGGCCTGCCGCACGAAATCGCGATCGGCATCGTCCACCAGCGGCTCGGCCCCATGGCTGAACAGATCCCACCATGCAGCCATGTCGTTCAGCGTGGTGATGTTGCCCTTGGCCACCGACCAGAACAGTTCGGCCTTCTCGGCCGGCACCCCCAGCGCGGCGATCCGGTCCTTCACCGCCTCGAAAGGCAGTCCCTGCACATAATGGCGGGTCAGCGGCAGCAGGTCTTCCGGGTCGAACTTGGTCGGCGCCGCACCAAAGGTGCCGATGTCGAAACCGTCGATCAGATCCTGCATCGAATGCGCCAATTCCACCGGCCTGGACGAACCCAGCCGCGCCATCAGGCTCAGCAGCGCCATCGGTTCGATGCCCTGCGCGCGCAGGTCCTTCAGACTGAGCGCCCCCAGCCGCTTGGACAGTTCCTCGCCCTTGGGGCCGGTCAGCAGCGAATGATGCGCAAAGGCCGGCGGTGTGCCGCCCAGGGCCTTCATGATCTGGATCTGCGTGGCGGTGTTGGTCACATGATCCGCGCCCCGCACGATATGCGTGACCCCCATGTCCACATCATCGACCGACGAGGCAAAGGTATAAAGCACCTGGCCATCGGCCTTGATCAGCACCGGGTCCGACACGCTGGCCGCATCGATCGAGATGTCGCCGATGATCCCGTCCTTCCATTCGATCCGCTCTAGATCCAGCTTGAAGCGCCAGTAGCCCTGCCGCCCCTCGGCGCGATAGGCGGCCTTCTGTGCCTCGGTCAGATGCAGCGAGGCCCGGTCGTAGACCGGGGGTTTGCCCATGTTCAAAAGCTTCCGGCGCTTCAGGTCCAGTTCGACCGGGCTTTCGAAACATTCGTAGAACCGTCCTGCCGCCTTCAGCTGCTCGGCGGCTTGCGCATAGCGTGCCAACCGCTTGGACTGCTGTTCCATCCGGTCGAATTTCAGGCCCAGCCAGTCAAGGTCACGCAGGAGGCCGTCGATGTATTCCTGCCTGGAGCGCTCCTGATCGGTGTCGTCCAGCCGCAGGATGAACGTGCCGCCGGTCTGGCGCGCGATCAGATAGTTCATCAGTGCGGTGCGCAGGTTGCCCACGTGAATATAGCCGGTGGGAGAGGGGGCAAAGCGGGTGACGGTCATGGGGCGCGGGCCTTTGAAAGGAACCCGGCTTCCCTGTCACAAGGCAAGGGCTTTGTCCAGTTTGCCGGCGCGCCGGGGTAATTCGCGAGGCCTGGCTGGCCTGCCCTTGCAGCCTGCCTGTCAGCGTGGATGGAACAGGCCTGTCCCGGGGCGCTCGGGCGCCAGACCGGGCGCGGACAGGCCATCTTGCACCCACACTACGCCAAGGCCTTGCGGGTTTTGCCATCCCGGCCTAGCCTTGGCGCATGACCCGGCCCGCACCCGAAAGCATCGCCCCGGACGCCGCCCTAGTCGAGGAGTTGGCGCGGGCCGCGATCAACACCCTGCCCGAGCCCTATGCCGAGGCCGCCCGCGACATCGTGCTGCGGGTCGAGGAGTTTGCCGATCCCGAGATCCTGCAAGCCATGGGCATCGCCGACCCGTTCGAGTTGACGGGCCTGTACGACGGCACGCCATTGACCGAGAAAAGCTTTTCAGATCAGATGGTTCAGCCGGATTCGATCTGGCTGTTCCGCCGCCCGATCCTGGACGAATGGGCCGACCGCGGCGATGTCTCGCTGGCCGAGCTGGTGACTCATGTCCTGGTCCATGAACTGGCCCACCACTTCGGGTGGAGCGATGACGACATCGCCGCCATCGACCCGTGGTGGGAATGACCTGCCCTTCCACACCCTGTGCTTCCGCCTTATGATACCGCTAACAAGAGGCTGTCCGATGACTCATGCCCCGATCGCCCGACTTGCCTTTCTCCTGATGCTGACCCTGGCCCTGCCGGCCGGGGCGGGCCCCATTGTCGACAGCGCCGGCGGGATCGAGGCGCGTCTGGCCGCCCGGGACTATCCGACCGCGATCGCAGGCGCGCGCGACCTTTTGGGCCAGGTCTGGGCCGAGGTGCCCGAGATCGGCTTCACCCAGGCGCTGCTGGTCAGCGAAACCGCCGCCGGTTATGGCGTCTACAACCCCAGGTCCACCAACCTGTTCAAGAAGGGCGAGCCGATCATCATCTATGCCGAGCCCTTCGGATTTGCTTACGGCAGCCCTGGCGAAGGCCTGAACTCCATCGGTTTTGCCGTGGATCTTCAGGTGCTTGACGCCTCTGGCGCCGAACTGGCCTCGGTGCCGAACGTCACCCAGCTCGACCTGAACTCGCGGTATCAGAACCGCGAATTCCAGGCCAACATCACCTACAACCTCGATGGCATCGCCCCCGGCAAATACACGCTGGTGACGACGCTGCGCGACAAGAACTCCGAGAAGGCGGGCGTGTTCCGCACCGATATCGAAATCACCGAATGAAGGCAGACATGCAGACTCCGGTCGTCACGCTGACGCTCAATCCCGCGCTTGACATGTCGACCGAAGTGCCGCGGCTGATCCCGGATGTGAAGCTGCGCTGTTCCGAGCCGCTGCTGGATCCGGGCGGTGGCGGTCTGAACGTCAGCCGCGCGATCGCCGCGCTGGGCGGCGAAAGCCTGGCGCTGGTGGCCCTGGGCGGGTTGACCGGCGACCGGCTGGCCGGGCTGATCCGGGCCGAAGGCGTGCCGTTCCTGGCCCTGACCGCGCCTGGCGAGACGCGGCAGAGCCTGACCGTGACCGCGCGGGATACCGGCCATCAGTTCCGCTTCATGTTGCCCGGGCCGATCTGGGCCGAGGCCGACCAGGAGCGCGTCTTCACCCTGCTGCGCGCCTCGGCCCGCCCCGGCGCCTTCGGCGTGATCTCGGGCAGCCAGCCGCCGGGCGTTCCGCAGGACTTCCCTGCCCGCCTCGCCCGCGCCATGCCCGGCCTGAACGTGGTTCTGGATACGTCCGGTCCCGCCCTGGTCGAGGCCGTGGCCCATCCGATCCCGCATCTGGAAGTGCTGCGCATGGACGGGGACGAGGCGGAAACCCTGGCCGGCCGCGCCCTGCCCGACCGCAAGGACACCGCCGACTTTGCGCAGACCCTGCAACGGCGCGGCGTGGCGAAGACCGTCATCATCGCGCGCGGCGCCGACGGCTCGGTGCTGGTCGACGGCAATGAACGGCTGTTTGCCCTGGCAGCCAGGGTCGAGGTGAAATCCACCGTGGGCGCGGGCGACAGTTTCGTGGGCGGCTATGTCCTGTCGCGCGCCCGCGGCCGTGGCCAGGCCGAAGCCCTGGCGATGGCCACCGCCGCTGCCAGCGCCGCCGTGATCACCGACGCCACGCAATTGTGCCGTCGCGAGGATGTGGAACGCCTGCTGCCCGAATGCCCGGTCAGCGCCGTGTGACGCCAGGGCGACGACGGGCACGACTGCCCATCCTGCCGTCGCCCGCGGTTCGCTGCCGCAACCGTCCCCGCCTAGCCGCGGGGAACATAGAGAATGACCGCCGTTCCGGCCAGCGCCAGCGCCCCGCCCAGCAGATCCCAGCGGTCGGGCCGAGCGCCCTCGACCAGCCACAGCCAGGCCAGCGAGGCGAGCAGATAGACCCCGGCATAGGCGGCAAAGCTGCGGCCGGCATGGGATGGCGGCGTCAGCGCCAGGGCCCCGGCAAAGACCGCCAGCAGGACGGCACCGGGCAGCAGCCACAGGGCCGGCGCCCCGCGCCACCAGCTCCACACCGCGAAACAGCCGGCAATCTCGGCCAGCGCCGCCAGCAGATAGAGCCCCAGGGTCACGTCGCATCCCTCCAGCGGTTGACGATCGGATAGCGGCGGTCCAGCCAGAAGGCGCGCCTGGTCAGCCGCGTGCCCGGCGCGGCCTGAAACCGCTTGTATTCGCTGAGATACAACAGCTGTTCCACCCGCTTCACCGTGGCCCGGTCAAAGCCCTGGTCCACCAGATCGGCCACCGAGGCTTCGTTCTCCACCAGTCCTTCCAGGATCGCGTCCAGCACCTCATAGGGCGGCAGGCTGTCTTCATCCTTCTGGTTCTCGCGCAATTCGGCGCTTGGCGGCTTGTCGATCACGCCGGGCGGGATGACCACGCCCGCCGGTCCCGCCATCCAGGGCCGGTGGTTTGCGTTGCGCCAGCGGCAGGTGGCAAAGACCCGCGTCTTGTACAGGTCTTTCAGCGGATTGTAGCCGCCGTTCATGTCGCCATAGATCGTGCAGTAGCCGACCGCCATTTCCGACTTGTTGCCGGTGGTCAGAAGCATCTCGCCGAACTTGTTTGACAAGGCCATCAGCAGCAGCCCGCGCAGGCGGGACTGGATGTTTTCCTCGGTGATGCCCGGCGTCGTGCCGGCGAACAGCGGTGCCAGCGCCGCTCCCACCGCCTCTTGCGGCCCGCCGATCGGCACGGTGTCCAGCCGGGTGCCCAGCGCACGGGCAACCGCCTGGGCATCTTCCAGCGACCGGGCCGAGGTGTAGCGCGAGGGCAGCATCACGCAGCGCACCCTGTCCGCACCCAGCGCATCCACCGCAACGGCAGCGACCAGGGCGGAATCGACCCCGCCCGACAGGCCGAGCAGCACGGAGTCGAACCCGGTCTTGGCCAGATAATCCTTCAGGCTGAGAACCATGGCGCGATAGTCCGCCTCGACCACCGGCGGGATCAGCGCCTTCGGTCCCGGCAGGGCACGCCAGCCGTCGGCCGTCTCTGCGAAATCGACATGCGTCACGGTCTCGTCGAACTGCGGCAGCTGCACCATCAGCTCGCCCCCCGGGTTCAACACGAAGGAGGCGCCGTCGAACACCTGGTCGTCCTGGCCGCCCACCATGTTCAGATAGACCAGCGGCAGCCCGGTCTCGACCACGCGCGACACCATCAGATTCGTGCGCACCAGGGGTTTGCCCCGGTGATAGGGCGATCCGTTCGGCACCAGCAGGATATCGGCCCCGGTTTCCAGCAGCGTTTCGCAGACCTCCGAATGCCAGGCATCCTCGCAGATCGGCGTGCCGATCCGCAGCGGGCCGATCCGGTAGGGGCCGCCGATGTCGGCGGCAGAGAACACGCGCTTTTCGTCAAACACCGAATCGTTCGGCAGTTCATGCTTCAGGATCGTGGCGGCGATCCTGCCGTCATGCAGCACATGGTAGGCATTGTAGAGCTTGCCATCGCGCAGATGCGGCGCGCCGATCCCCAGCGCGGGCCCGTCCTTGATCTCGGCCGCCAGATCCGCCACCGCCCGCATCGCGGCCCGGGCGAAGGCGGGCTTCATCACCAGATCCTGGGTCTGATAGCCGGTCAGGAACATCTCGGTCAGCGCGACCATCTGCGACCCGGCCGCGCGGCCCTCGTCCCAGGCGGCGCGGGCCTTCGCGACATTGCCGGCAAAATCGCCCAGCGTGGGGTTCAACTGGGCCAGGGTCATGCGAAAGGTGGCGGGCATCGTCGTGTCCTGCAATCGTGCCCCGCGGTTCTAGCAGGTTGGTCGGCAAGGGAAAGCCTGACTGCCTCGTCCCCGCCCGCCTGCCGCGCCCCGGCGCTTGTCAGGTCGGGGGGCGGCGGCTAGGGTTCCGCCGGCAAAGCGGGAGTTGAAGATGGCGGGTCAAGTCGGTCGTTCGACGGGGATGCTGATCCTGGCCGCGGGTCTGGCCGCGGGTCTCGGCTGGGGCCTGCCCGGTGCGGGAATCGCGCAGGATACGGGCCAGATCATCACCAAGACCTATGACGACGGCTCGGTCTATGAGGGCACGTTCAAGAACGGCCGGCAGGACGGCACCGGCACCTATACCCTGCCCAACGGCTTTACCTATGTCGGCGAATGGGTGGCCGGCGAGATCAGGGGCAAGGGCCGCGCCAAATATCCGAACGGGTCGATCTACGAAGGCGAATTCGCCAAGGGCAAACCCGAGGGGCAGGGCAAGATCACCTTCGCCGACGGCGGCACCTATGAGGGGGACTGGAAGGACGGCGCGATGACCGGAACGGGCCGCGCCACCTATCCCGATGGCTCGATCTACGAGGGCACGTTCCGCAACGGGCAGCGCAACGGGCAGGGCACGCTGACCACCCCCTCGGGCACGGTCTATGTCGGAACCTGGGTAAACGGAGCCAAGAACGGCAAGGGCACCATCACCTATGCCGACGGCACCCGCTATGAAGGCACCTTCCGGGCCGATCAGCGGGACGGCGCGGGCACGCTGACCATGCCGGACGGTCTCACCTATACCGGCGACTGGAAGGCCGGGCAGATCACCGGCACCGGCACGCTGAAGGAGCCGAACGGCGACATCTACGCGGGCGCCTTCGTGAACGGCCAGCGCGAAGGCCAGGGTCGGGCGAATTTCGCCAACGGCGACAGCTATGTGGGCGGCTACAAGGCCGACAAGCGCCACGGCAAGGGCAAGTTCACCGCCAGGGACGGCTCGTCCTACGACGGCGACTGGGTGGCCGGCCACATGGAGGGCCAGGGCAAGATGGTCTATGCCGACGGCTCGGTCTACGAAGGGACGTTCAAGGCCGATCTGCCGGATGGCATGGGCAAGATCACCTATCCCGACAAGTCTACCTACGAGGGCGGCTGGGTCAGGGGCGCGATCACGGGACAGGGCAGATCCACCTATGCCAGTGGCGCGGTCTATGAGGGCAGCGTCGTGGACGGCAAGCCGGACGGCCAGGGCAAGATGACCTATCCCGACGGCTATGTGTATGACGGCCAGTGGAAAGCCGGTGTGCGCGAGGGCCAGGGAACTGCCACCTATGCCGACGGCACGGTCTATACCGGCGGTTTCGTGGCGGGTCTGCGCGAGGGCAGGGGCAAGCTGACCATGCCGAACGGCTTCACCTATGAAGGCGACTGGAAGGCGGGCGAGATGACCGGCATGGGCATCGCCACCTATCCGGGCGGCGAAGTCTATGAAGGTGCCTTCGTCGGTGGCAAACGCGAGGGCCTGGGCAAGCTGACCTACAGGAAAGGCGAGGTCAGCGAGGGTATCTGGAAGAACGGCATCCTGATGGGCCCGCCCCCCACGCCCGGCACCGGGCCGGATGTGCAGACCCCGCCCGCGAATGGCACCGCTGCACCCTCCGGCGGAACGGGCGGCGGGTCGGGCGGCTGAACGCCGGCGCCCCCCGGACCGACGCGCTCCGGACCACCGCCCCCATTCCACCACCCCCGAACCACCACCCCCAGGCCGCACCGGGATGCTGCGCCCGCGCCCGTTGCAGAGCGATACGGGCACAACCCCGCGGGCCGGTCTGGCCGCATCCGGCGCCGCGACAGGCCACCGGGCACCATCGCGCCGACATGGGCCATGTGCTGCGCGGCCGAGCCGCTGGCGCCCGCGGGCAGCCTGGATCAGACGACCGGCCCGACCCCGGATTTTTGCGCCCCGCCCGGCAAATCGCCCTTTTCTTCCCGTAGATCGTGATTATAGTCGCGCCCCATGACCAGGGATCCGTCCATCGCCGCCATCTGTCCCGGCCGCCGCCGGGAGCCCGCGCGCGTCTTGGCCTTCGGTCTGCTTCTTCTTAGCCGCCTCTGAGCGTGCCCAAGGGCGCGACCGCTCGGAGGTGACCAGCGCCCGGATGAAGCAACGATTTTCCCGAGGATACGACATGACCGAAGCGACCGCCGCCGCCCCCAAGGCCCAGGACCGCGTCCTGATTTTCGACACCACCCTGCGCGACGGCGAACAAAGCCCCGGCGCCACGATGACCCATGAGGAAAAGCTGGAGATCGCCGGCCTCCTGGACGAAATGGGCGTCGACATCATCGAGGCCGGGTTCCCGATCGCCAGCGAAGGCGATTTCGCCGCCGTCACCGACATTGCCAAACGGTCGAAGAACTCGACGATCTGCGGCCTGGCACGGGCGAATTACAAGGACATCGACCGCTGCTGGGAGGCGGTGAAACACGCCCGCTCGCCCCGGATCCATACGTTCATCGGCACCTCGCCCCTGCATCGGGCGATTCCGAACCTGGACATGGACCAGATGGCCGAACGGATTCACGACACCGTGACCCACGCCCGCAACCTGTGCGACAACGTGCAGTGGTCGCCGATGGACGCAACCCGGACCGAGCCTGACTACCTGTGCCGGGTGGTGGAAATCGCCATCAAGGCCGGCGCCACCACCGTCAACATCCCCGACACGGTGGGCTACACCTATCCGTTCGAATCCGCCAAGATCATCAGGATGTTGCTGGAGCGGGTTCCCGGTGCGGACAAGATCATCCTCGCCACCCATTGCCACAACGACCTGGGAATGGCGACGGCCAATGCGCTGGCCGCGGTCGAGGCCGGCGCCCGGCAGATCGAATGCACCATCAACGGTCTCGGCGAACGCGCCGGCAACACCGCTCTGGAAGAGGTCGTGATGGCGATGCGCGTGCGCAACGACATCCTGCCCTATCAGACCGGTATCGACACGACCAAGATCATGAACCTCAGCCGCCGTGTCAGCGCCGTCTCGGGCTTTCCGGTGCAGTTCAACAAGGCGATCGTCGGCAAGAACGCCTTCCTGCACGAAAGCGGCATCCACCAGGATGGCGTGCTGAAGAATGCGCAGACCTTCGAGATCATGCGGGCTGCCGACATCGGCCTGAACGCCAAGAACATCGCCATGGGCAAACATTCCGGCCGTGCGGCGCTGCGTTCGAAGCTGAAGGAACTGGGTTTCGATCTGGCCGACAACCAGTTGAACGACGTGTTCGTCCGCTTCAAGGCGCTCGCGGACCGCAAGAAGGAAGTCTATGACGACGACCTGATCGCGCTGGTGGCCGACGAGGCGACCACCGACCAGCACGACACGATCCAGGTCAAGCGCCTGCGCGTGGTTTGCGGCACCGAAGGCCCGCGCGAGGCCGAACTGACCCTGATCATCGACGGGGTCGAGAAATCGACCGATGCAACCGGCGACGGCCCGGTGGATGCGGCCTTCAACGCGGTGGACGAGCTGTTTCCGCACCATGCGCAACTCGAGATCTATCAGGTCCATGCCGTGACCGAGGGCACCGATGCCCAGGCCACCGTGTCGGTGCGCCTGTCCGAAGACGGGCGCATCGCCACAGGCCAGTCGGCCGACACCGATACCGTGGTGGCCAGCGTCAGGGCCTATGTGAATGCGCTGAACCGCCTTCTCGTGCGCCGCATGAAGTCCGCGCCCGACAGCGACGTGAAATCGGTCAACTACAAGGATGCGGTCTGACGCATTCCCGGGGCGCACCCCGGGGCCGGCAGGGTCCGGGGGGCGCCATCGCCGAAACGTGAGCACAGGAACGGCGCGGCATGACATCTGCTTACCGGCTGTCCGGCTATCGCGCGCTGGTCCTGCACATCGGGGTCTACAAGACCGGCAGTTCGCATCTGCAGGCGCTGTTTCTCGCCAATCGCGCGGCTCTGGCGGCGCGGTCGATCCACTTTCCGCCGTATCGTGATCCGGGCATGGCGCAGCGGCGGGGCGGAAACCACAGCATGGCCGTGCTGCGGATGGGCACCAACGGCCTGTGGCCAGGGCTGTCCGAAACGCTCGACCTCGCCTCGCCGCATGCCACCCTGCTGCTTTCGGCCGAGGATTTCGCCCGGCCCGACAGGCTGGCCCATGTGCTGGATCGCCTGCCGGTCGAGGCCCCCGGCCTGGACAGCCGCTTCATCGCCTATCTGCGGCGCTATGACCACCTACTGGAAAGCGCCTATGCCCAGGCCGTGAAACACCGCGAACATGGTCCGCTGGAACCCGATGCGCAGGGCGTGCGGTTTCACCAGGATCTGCCGCGCATCCGCGATCGGCTGGGCCACCGGGCGCTGATCCTGCGGCCCTATACTGCCCGGCACTGGCCCGGTGGCCAGATCGGGCAGGACTTCACCACGGCCCTGGGCTGGACCGGGCTTTGGGCGCAGATGACCGAAGGCCGCGAGGCGCGACAGAATGTCGGCCTGTCCCGCGTGCACACCCATCTTCTGTCGCGGCTGACCGCGGTGGCCGACAAGCAGGCCCTGCTCGCCTATTTTTCCGACCATCCGCCTCCGGGAGCCGAGACGCAGACCAGCCGTTTCTTCCTGTCGCCCGCCACGCGGCGGCAGTTGAACCGTGACTGCCTGAAGCAGGACGCCGCCATGTTCCGTGACCTGGGCATCGACGATCCGGTCGACTTCTTGGACCTGGAAAGCTTTCCCGATGCCGACAGCTGGACCCCGTTCCGGCCCGACACGCCGGCCCTGGATCGCTACCTGCAGCAGTTTTTCGATCGGCACCAGGCCCCGACGGCCGCCGCAAGACCGGCCGCAGAGGGCACGGATGTCGAAAATGTGAAACTTCTCGCCGCGAAATCGCCCGGTGCATGGCAAAAAATATTCAATAAATTCAAGCTCGGCAGAAAGAAGACTTAGGCCCGGCTAGACCCTTTCGCGCAGGGATGCTTCCCGTATAGATAACGGCTGCCGGACTCGCTTTCGAGTCGCGGCCGCTGATCCATGGCGGGACACAACATGACGAACATCTTCGGCCTCTTTTCCTCGGACATGGCCATCGACCTCGGGACGGCCAACACGCTGGTCTACGTCCGGGGCAAGGGGATCGTGCTGAACGAACCATCGGTGGTGGCCTATCACGTGAAGGACGGCAAGAAGCAGGTCCTGGCCGTGGGCGAGGATGCCAAGCTGATGCTGGGCCGCACCCCCGGCTCGATCGAGGCGATCCGCCCGATGCGTGACGGGGTGATCGCCGACTTCGACACGGCGGAGGAGATGATCAAGCATTTCATCCGCAAGGTGCACAAACGCTCCACCATCTCGAAGCCCAAGATCATCGTCTGCGTGCCCTATGGCGCGACCCCGGTGGAAAAGCGCGCCATCCGCCAATCCGTCCTCTCTGCCGGAGCCCGCCGCGCCGGACTGATTTCGGAGCCCATCGCTGCCGCCATCGGCGCGGGCATGCCCATCACCGATCCGACCGGCAGCATGGTCGTCGACATCGGCGGCGGCACCACCGAAGTCGCCGTCCTGTCGCTGGGCGACATCGTCTATGCCCGCTCGGTCCGGGTGGGCGGCGACCGGATGGACGAGGCGATCATCAGCTACCTGCGCAGGCACCAGAACCTGCTGGTAGGGGAATCGACCGCCGAACGGGTGAAAACCTCGATCGGCACGGCACGCATGCCCGATGACGGGCGCGGCGCGTCGATGCAGATCCGCGGGCGCGACCTGCTGAACGGCGTGCCCAAGGAAACCGAGATCAACCAGGCCCAGGTGGCCGAGGCCCTGTCAGAGCCCGTGCAGGCGATCTGCGATGCGGTGATGCAGGCGCTTGAAACCACCCCGCCCGATCTGGCGGCCGACATCGTGGACCGGGGGGTCATGCTGACGGGTGGCGGAGCTCTGCTGGGCGATCTGGACCTTGCCTTGCGCGAACAGACCGGCCTGTCGATCTCGGTCGCCAACGAACCTTTGAACTGCGTGGCCTTGGGCACCGGCAAGGCGCTGGAGTATGAAAAGCAGTTGAGGCACGTGATCGACTACGACAGCTGAAGCACCCTGAAGGGGGGGCGGCCATATGGCCAGCATGCGCAACACCTCGCCCGAGGATTTCACCCGGCCGCTCCGGCGTGTGCTGGTGGGTCTGCTGATGCTGATCCTGGTCGGGATCTTCCTGCTGTGGCGGATCGACAGCCCCAGGGTCGAACGGTTCCGCGCCGCCCTGATCGACCGGGTGGTGCCCGATTTCAGCTGGGCCCTGGTGCCGGTGACCAGGGTCATGGGCATGGTGGACGGATTCCAGAGCTATGCCCGGCTCTATGAACAGAACCAGCAGTTGCGCGATGAACTGCAGCAGATGAAGGCCTGGAAAGAGGCGGCGTTGCAACTGGAACAGAAGAACGCCCGGCTTCTTGACCTGAACCACGTCCGGCTGGACCCGAAGCTGACGCATGTGACCGGCGTGGTGCTGGCCGATTCGGGCAGCCCGTTCCGCCAGTCGGTGCTGCTGAACGTGGGCGCCCGCGACGGGATCCGCGACGGCTGGGCCACGATGGACGGGATCGGCCTGGTGGGGCGCATCTCTGGCGTCGGTCAGACCACCTCGCGCGTGATCCTGCTCACCGATTCCAACAGCCGCGTTCCGATCGAGGTGCAGCCCTCGGGCCAGAAGGGCATGCTGACCGGCGACAACTCGCCGCTGCCACCCTTGGATTTCCTGGAAAGCGCCGATGCGGTGCGTCCCGGTGACCGGGTCGTGACCTCGGGCGATGGCGAGGTGTTCCCCGCGGGCCTGCTGGTGGGTCAGGTGGTGATGGGCAGCGACAAGCGGCTGCGCGTGGCGCTGGCCGCCGATTACCAGCGGCTGGAGTTCCTGCGCGTGCTGCGCAGCCACGAACTGGAGCCGATCACCGATGCCGGCGCGCTGGTCGCGCCACCGCCCAGCCAGCCGCTGCCCGAAGGCTATCAGGGCCCGCAGCTGCCGGCGGCCTTGCCCGCGCCGCAGGACAACTCGACCGGGGGGGCGGCCGACCAGCCGCCGGCCGGCAATGGGTAATGGCTGGATCAACCCGATCTGGGGCCACCGCATGATCTTCGTGGCCGTGGCCGCGGTGCTGATCTTTCTGCATCTTCTGCCGCTGCATCCGGCGGCGGCGGGCAGCCTGCCGGGGCCGGACCTGCTGTTGTGCCTGGTCATGGCCTGGACGATGCGACGGCCGGAATACCTGCCGGTCTGGTTGCTGGCCGCCGTCATGCTGCTGGAGGATTTCCTGCTGATGCGCCCGCCGGGCCTGTGGACGGCCCTGGTCGTCGCAGCGGCCGAGTTCATCCGCAGCCGCATCGCCCTGACGCGCGAGTTGAACTTTGGCGTCGAGTGGCTGCTGGTGGCCTGCCTGATGCTGGCGGTCTTCGTCGCCTACCGTGTGATCTTTGCCATCGTGTTCCTGCCGCAGCCGGAATTCGGCTATGCGGTGATCCAGGTGCTGTGGTCGATCCTGTTCTATCCGGCGGTCGTGGCGGTCAGCCGCTATGTGCTCGACCTGCGCAAACCCGCAATGGGCGAAGTTGACGCCTATGGGAGGCGGCTGTGAGGCGCCCGGTCCGCGACCCCGAACGTTCCGGCGGGCAGTTCACCCGGCGCAGCCTGTTCGTCGGCGGGCTGATGGGCAGTTTCCTGGTCGTGCTGGGTGCGCGTGCGCGCTATCTGGGGGTGGAACAGGCCGACGAATTCCGCCTGTTGGCCGAGGAAAATCGCGTCAGCCTGCAATTGATCGCCCCGGCGCGCGGCCTGATCCTGGACCGGAATGGCAAGCTGCTGGCCGGCAATGAGCAGAACTACCGTGTGACGCTGACCCGCGAAGGTGCGGGCGATGTCGACATGGTGCTCGATCGGCTGAGCCATGTGATCGCCATGACGGCAGACGATCTGGCGCGGATCAAGCGGGATATCGAACGCAACGCCGCCTTCGTGCCGATCACCATCGCCGACCGACTGACATGGGAGGAATTCAGCCGCATCAACCTGAACGCCCCGGCCCTGCCCGGCGTCACCCCCGATGTGGGGCTCAGCCGCATCTATCCGCGCGATGTCGATTTCGCCAATATCGTGGGTTATGTGGGCCCGGTGTCGGAAAAGGATCTCGAGGGCCTGGAAGACCCCGATCCCCTGTTGCGGATTCCGAAGTTCCAGATCGGCAAGATCGGCATCGAGAAATGGATGGAGGATGCGCTGCGCGGCAAGGCCGGCACCAAGAAGATCGAGGTCAATGCGGTCGGCCGGGTGATGCGCGAACTGGAGCGGAACGAGGGCACGCCGGGCGATGACCTGGTGCTGACCATCGACGCCGATGTGCAGAATTTCATCCAGGCCCGCGTGGGCGAGGAAAGCGCCGCCGTCATCGTCATGGACGTGACGAACGGCGATATCCTGGCCGCGGTCTCGGCCCCCGGTTTCGACCCCAACCTGTTCGTCCGCGGCATCTCCAGCCGCGATTATGGTCTGCTGACCGAAAACGATCACAAGCCCCTGGCCAACAAGGTGGTGCAGGGCGGCTATCCGCCGGGTTCCACCTTCAAGATGGTGACGGCGCTGGCGGCGCTGAATGCCGGGGTGGTCACGCTCGACGATCATGTGAACTGCCCGGGCTATCTGGAATTCGGCGACCGCAGGTTCCACTGCTGGAAACGCGGCGGGCATGGCAAGGTCGACCTCGCCCGCAGCCTGGCCGAAAGCTGCGACGTCTACTATTACGACGTGGCGCAGAAGGTCGGCATCGACGCGATTGCCGAGATGGGGCGCAAGCTGGGCCTGGGTGTGCGGCACGAATTGCCGCTTTCGGCCATATCCACCGGCACCTTGCCGGATCGTGCCTGGAAGCTGCAGAGATACAAGCAGGAATGGCGCATCGGCGACACGATCAACGCGGCGATCGGCCAGGGCTATGTGCTGGCGACGCCGCTGCAACTGTGCGTCATGGCCGCACGTCTGGCCACCGGCCGCGCGGTGGCGCCCCGGATCGTCCGCCAGATCGGCGGCAAGGATGTGCCCGTGCCCGAACCGGCCAGCCTGGAGATCGACGGCTCTCTGCTGCGTGCCGTGCGAGATGGCATGACCCAGGTGATGAACAGTCAGCGCGGCACGGCCTATTCCAGCCGGGTGGTGGACCCTGCCATGCTGCTGGCCGGCAAGACCGGCACGTCGCAGGTCCGCAACATCTCGGCCACCGAACGAGAGACGGGGGTTGTGGCGAATGCCGACATGCCCTGGAAATTCCGCGACCACGCGCTGTTCGTGGCCTTCGCTCCGGCCGAGGCGCCACGTTATGCCGTGGCGGTGCTGGTGGAACACGGCGGGGGCGGTTCGACCGCGGCAGCGCCGATCGGCCGCGATGCGCTGTTGCGGGTGATGACCGGCGCCATCCCGCCCCTGTCGGCCTATCCCGAAAACCAGCGCAGCCGGATCGACAGCCTGCTGAAGGAATTGCGCCTGCGTGATCCGGCCGACGGCGCCGGGCGTCCGAAGAAAGCGTAGGGGGCCGCGGTGAGTTTCCTGGAATATCGCGTCAAATACATCCCCTCGGGCTTTGCGAAGGTTCTCTATGTGAACTGGGGGCTGTATCTGGTCATCACCGCCATCGCCGCGGTGGGCTGGCTGATGCTCTACTCCATTTCCGGCGGCGACCTGGGTCAGTGGGCCGAGCCTCAGATGAAACGCTACGGCGCGGGCCTTGTGCTGGCGCTGATCCTGACCTTCACGCCGATCTGGTTCTGGCGCAACATGTCGGCGCTGGCCTATGGCGGCACCTTCCTCTTGCTGGTCATCGTGGAATTGGTCGGCCGGGTCGGCAAGGGCGCGCAGCGCTGGATCGAACTGGGTCCGATCACCCTGCAGCCGTCCGAGCTGATGAAGGTCGCCATGGTGATGATGCTGGCCGCCTACTACGATTGGTTGCCCGACCGCCGCATCTCGCAGCCGCTGTGGGTTCTGGCGCCGATGCTGCTGATCCTGGCGCCGGTCGGCCTGGTCCTGGCGCAGCCGAATCTGGGCACCTCGATCATGCTGGTGCTGGCCGGCGGCGGAGTGATGTTCGCCGCGGGTGTCAGCCTGTGGT
>JAKALB010000138.1 GCA_021813365.1 Pseudomonadota bacterium
CCTGAAGTTCAACGTGACGCTGATCGCGCCCATCGCGATGGAAGAGAAACTGCGCTTCGCCATCCGCGAAGGCGGACGCACCGTCGGCGCAGGCGTCGTCTCCAAGATCATCAAGTGAGTTGAATCCAGTGCAGTGCAGGGGCCGTCCTTCGGGGCGGCCCTTCTGCTTGCCGGCCGATCCTGCCTGTGGCCCGGTGCCAGGATCCGCCGGCATGGCGGGGCGGCGCTCACCCCGGCATCTGCCGATCCAGGCGAAAGATCCGGCGCCCTGGCTTCACCGGGCATTCCCGCTGCGAAAGCGTTTGCGGGCACTTGATTTCCCGGCGACCATGCCGTAACCCGCAGCGCACAGACCTAGGGGTATAGCTCAGCTGGTAGAGCGACGGTCTCCAAAACCGTAGGTCGCGGGTTCGAGCCCTGCTGCCCCTGCCATCGCCTGACATTGCCGGGCCGATCCGCGTCTTGCGCCCCGGCGTCATGGCATCCGGCCATCGGCCACAAGACAGGTGACGCTGGTCCCTCGGTGGGGCTATCCTCTTGCTGCACGCACATCCTTGGCATGTGGGGGCAATACCGGGGAGAGCGTCGATGTGCTGGAGTGTGGGGGCGACCGCCGTGATGCTGGCCGGTGGAACGGCCGCCACCCTGGTCACGGCGCGGCGTGGCGATCCGGTCGCCATTCCCCTGACGATCGGCTGGTTCACCCTGATGGAGGCGTTGCAGTTGTGGGGCTATGCCGCTCTGGACCGATGCGGCACGCCGTCCAATGATGTCGTGACCTATCTGGCGGCCCTGCACATCGCCTTCCAGCCAATGTTCATCAATGCCTTTGTCATGGCCACCGTCGCCCCGGTGCGTTCCGCCCTGCGGCGTGTCGGCATCCTGGCGCTGTGCGGCCTGTCGGCGGCGGTCATCCTGCTGCAGTTGTATCCGTTCGCCTGGGCGGGCAGCTGCGCGCCGGGTGCGATCCTGTGCGGCCAGCCGCTGTGCACGCGCGCGGGCGATTGGCACCTGGCCTGGGACCTGCCCTACAACGGCCTGATGAACTGGACCGACCTGTGGCTCAGGCAGGGCTGGGGCTTTCCGACCTATCAGCTGACCGTTTTCGTCTTGCCGCTGGTCTATGGCGCCTGGCGGATGGTGATCTATCACGGACTGGTCGGGCCGATCCTGTCCGGCATGCTGACCACCGATCCCAACGAGATGCCGGCGATCTGGTGCCTGTTCTCGATCGGCATCCTGGTGGTGGCGCTGGTCCCCCCGGTCCGGCGGATTCTGTCCAATCCGGCGGCCCGTGCCGCCCAGAGCGGCGGCGCGGCTTGAATTCTCCGGGCAGAACCGGTATCTGCGCCCCAACTCGACAGGATCGCACGCATCATGGCCACCAACCCCGTTCAGTTCATCCAGCAGGTCCGCGCCGAAGTGGCCAAGGTCACCTGGCCGTCGCGCCGCGAGGTTCTGCTGACGACGCTCATGGTTTTCGTCATGGCGGCCCTGACGGCGGCCTTCTTCTCGCTGGTGGACATCATCATCCGCAGCGGTCTTTCGGCGCTTCTGAACGCCTTCTGATCCAGGAACGAATCCTGCGGCATTTCCGGCATCGATTCCGGGTGCCGACCTGGCCACAACTGGTGTCTCGATCCAGGTTTTCCCTTGAAGTTCCGGCGCCCGCCCTGTATCGGGCGCCCAGGTTCGGCGAACCAGGGGCGCGCGGCGATTCGGCTGCGCGCTGTTTTGTGCTCGCCAGAGGCGGGGTAGCCCGCGGCAACAAGGTCCGGGTTCGTCCGGGCGAGGCAAGGTGACGAAGCATGGCGAAGCGGTGGTATTCGGTGTCCGTCCTCTCGAATTTCGAGAAGAAGGTGTCCGAGCAGATCAGGTCAGCCGTGGAAGACGCCGGCATGCAGGACGAGATCGACGAGGTTCTGGTTCCGACCGAGGAAGTCATCGAGGTGCGTCGCGGCAAGAAGGTCACGTCAGAACGTCGTTTCATGCCCGGCTATGTGCTGGTGCACATGGAAATGACCAACCGCGGCTATCACCTGATCTCCTCGATCAACCGGGTCACCGGCTTCCTGGGGCCGCAGGGCAAGCCGATGCCGATGCGTGACGCCGAGGTGAACCAGATCCTCCACCGTGTCGAAGAAGGCCAGGAAGCCCCGCGCAACCTGATCCGCTTTGACATCGGCGAGAGGGTGAAAGTCACCGATGGCCCGTTCGAAGGCTTTGACGGCATGGTGGAGGAAGTGGACGAGGCCCACAGCCGCCTGAAGGTCTCGGTCTCGATCTTCGGCCGGTCCACGCCGGTCGAACTGGAATTCACTCAGGTGTCCAAGGGCGCCTGAGTGCATCGCGTGGGAGGCGAGCGCCTGGCCTGGCCAGGTGACGGACCGAACCACTAAACCGCGCCAGTCGCCCAATTCAGGGCGGGCGCTGTGACAAAGGAGAGGCCAGATGGCCAAGAAGATTATCGGCAGCCTGAAGCTGCAAGTGAAGGCGGGCCAAGCCAACCCGTCCCCGCCCGTCGGCCCGGCCCTGGGTCAGCGCGGCCTGAACATCATGGCCTTCGTGAAGGAATTCAACGCGAAGACTGCCGACCTGCCGCCCGGCACGCCGACCCCGGTGATCATCACCTATTACCAGGACAAGTCGTTCAGCCTGGAGCTGAAGACCGCTCCGGCCTCTTTCCTGCTCAAGCAGGCCGCCGGCCTGCCGCCGGTGGGCAAGCGCAACCGCGCCAAGGGTTCGGTCAAGCCGGGCCACCAGGTCGCTGGCACCGTCTCGGTCGCGCAGATCCGCAAGATCGCCGAAACCAAGATGAAGGATCTGAACGCCAATTCCATCGAGGCGGCGATGAACATCATCCTGGGCTCGGCCAAGTCCTGCGGCATCGAGATCAAGGGGTAAGTCATGGCACATGTTGGCAAACGCATGAAGGCTGCCGCGAAGCAATTCGAAGGCAAGTCGCTGGTTTCCGTCGAGGATGCCGTGAAGCTGATCAAGAGCGCGGCTTCGGCCAAGTTCGACGAGACGCTGGAAATCGCCATGAACCTGGGTGTTGACCCGCGCCATGCCGACCAGATGGTCCGCGGCGTGGTGCAACTGCCGAATGGCACGGGCAAGACCGTGCGCGTGGCGGTGTTCGCCCGTGGCGCCAAGGCAGATGAAGCCAAGGCCGCCGGTGCGGATATCGTCGGTGCCGAAGACCTGGCCGAAGCCATCCAGGGCGGCAAGATCGAGTTCGATCGCTGCATCGCCACGCCAGACCTGATGCCGCTGGTCGGCCGCCTGGGCAAGATCCTGGGCCCGCGCAACCTGATGCCGAACCCCAAGGTCGGCACCGTGACCATGGACGTCAAGACCGCCGTCGCCGCCGCCAAGGGCGGTGAAGTGCAGTTCAAGGTCGAAAAGGCCGGCGTCATTCATGGCGGCATCGGCAAGGTGTCCTTCGCCGAGGAAAAACTGGCCGAGAACGTCCGCGCCTTTGTAGAGGCCGTGACCCGGGCCAAGCCGGCCGGGGCCAAGGGCACCTATGTGAAGAAGGTCTCGCTCAGCTCGACCATGGGTCCGGGCATCAGCGTCGATCTGTCCTCGGCCGGCCGCTGAGCCGCGCCGGAAGCTCACCAGGGGCGCCGGGGAAACCCGGCGCCCTTGTCTTTCGGGCCCCGGATCCATCGCCGGGATGAGGCCCTCGGTTCAGGCCTTCAGATCAGGCCCCAGGTGTTGGCGTCCGCATACCAGGTGGTCGCGGCAAAGGCTCCGGCCAAGGCCTCGCGCCCATCCAGCACCACGATGCTTTCCACGCCCCTGACCGATAGGCCCAGCTGGTCCAGCGCATCCCGGGGCGCGCTGCCCTGCAGATCGCCGGCCAGTGCCAGATAGCTGTCATGGTCCAGGACAATGTAGAGCGTATCCTGCCCGTCACCGCCGCGGATCGAATCAAGGTCGGCGCCGGTCGTCCCGCCGATCAGCTCGGCCTGGGTGAAGACGAACGCGTCGTCGCCTGCCCCGCCGTGCTGTCCATCCGAGCCCAGGCCATCCAGCAGCACATCCGCGCCGCGGCCGCCGTGCAGCGTATCGTTGCCCGGCGATCCGCCCAGAACATCGGTTCCGAAACCGCCGTTCAACAGGTCGGCATCGCTGCCGCCATCGACCTGATCCGCCCCGCGCCCGCCGGAAAGGCTGTCGCCCCCGGTGCCGCCAAACAGGCTGTCGTCGCCTGCCCCCGAATGCAGCCGATCGTCGCCGCCCACAAAGAACCCCAGGTTGTCGCGCGCATCCAGGTTGCCCAACTCGGCGCTGTCGGTCGCTGTCGAGACGGTATTTTCCAGGGCATAGGCCTGGTAGGCGCCCAGCATGTCATGTGTGGCGGTCGAGGGATGCTCGTCGTCCCAGAACGCCACCTGATCGGCGTCATAGCCCGCCAGCGCCGGGTCGCCGGAGGTCAGGGTCACGTCAAGGGGCGCCACAAGGCCGAAGCCGGCCGGATCTTCGGCAATGGCCGCCGTCACCGGGGTCATGTCCAGATAGCGCACATCATAGCCCTGCGACTGCAGATCGGCCACGCCGGATTGCAGCGCCGCGTCGTGCTGGGCGAACAGGCTTTCGGTCAGGGCGATCTCGGCCGGGCTGCCCGCCTGCACCGCGGGAAAGAAGCTGGCGTCCGGCAGGCCGCAGATCACCACCGCACCCAGGCCGTCCTCGCACAGCGTCACGGCAGCGGCCAGGGTTGCCGCAACCACCTGGCCTATCGCCACCTGAATGTCATGCGGCGCACGCAGCGGATTTGACAGGTCCAGGTTGGCGTAATCATTCGCGCCGACCAGAATCACCGCCGTCATGTCCGACAAGTCCTGCCCGCTGGTGTCGGCCGCAAAGCGGGCCACCTGCGCGCCAAGGTTCATGTCCCAGTCCAGCGCCGGATCGTCGGGCGGCACGATCACCTGATCCGCGTAGCCGCCTTCGGTGATGAAATCTCCGATCGGCTGGCTTCCGACGGCCTCGGCCCCGGCCACCGCATAATTCAGCTCGGTCGTGACCCCCAGGTCTTCTGCGGCATAGCTGGCATAGGTCGGCCCGTCGCTGGCCGCCCCGGTGGGGCCGGCCAGGTCTAGCCGCAGATCCTCGGTGATGACGCCTTCGGCCGCGCCGAACAGGTTGCCGTTGTCGGTCAGGCTGTCGCCGAAATAGACGATTCCAGAGCCGACTTGCGTGGAAGACGTGGTCATGCGACATTCTCCGCCAGGGCCAGGCCAGCATGGCCCGCCCCGCGTCGGCCTTCAAGTCCGGGCGCTCAGAATGGGGCTTGGAAAATCCCCGCCCGCCCTCTAAGTATGCCCGCACGGTGCTGTGCGCGATTCGTCGCGCGCTGTGCCGTTTTTCGTCCGAGACGGCGGGTGGCCGCGCAAACGGCATAAATCCCCCTGAGACGGGATCAGACCAAGTTGGCTGCGGGCTCTCCGCAGGCAGTTTGCTCCTTGCCCCGTAAGGACATCAAAGCCGGAGCAATCCGGCCCTACTGAGCCGGGGGGCAACCCCCAACACTTGGAGTGAAACTGTGGATAGAGCCCAAAAAGAGCAAGTGGTCGACGAACTCGGCCAGATCTTCGCAAGCTCTGGCGTCGTGGTCGTTGCCCGCTACGCAGGAATGACGGTTGCACAGATGCAGGACCTGCGCGCGAAGATGCGCGAAGTTGGCGGGTCCGTGCGCGTTGCCAAGAACAAGCTCGCCAAGATCGCCCTGGATGGGAAACCCGGCGTCAAGATGGGTGACCTGCTCAAGGGCATGACCGTGCTCGCCTTCTCACAAGACCCCGTCGCTGCGGCGAAGGTCTGCGAAGCCTATGCCAAGGGGAACGACAGGTTCGTGATCCTGGGTGGGGCCATGGGCGATACGGTTCTGGACCAGGCTGGCGTGAAGGCCGTGGCCTCGATGCCGTCGCGTGAAGAGCTGATCGCTCAGATCGTCGGCATGATCGGGTCGCCGGCTTCGGGTCTGGCTGGTGCCATTGGCGCGCCTGCTGCGAACATCGCAAGCATCCTGAAGACCATCGAGGAAAAGGCCGCGGCCTGATCCTGAACCCTGCGTGGGGCAAGGCCTCGCACGTTGGAAACCCTATATCTGAACGGAACGGACAAATGGCTGATCTGAACAAACTCGCCGAAGAAATCGTCGGTCTGACCCTGCTGCAGGCGCAGGAGCTGAAGACCATCCTGAAAGACAAGTATGGCATCGAGCCGGCCGCCGGTGGCGCCGTCATGATGGCTGCCGGCCCGGCTGCTGCGGCTGCCCCGGCCGAGGAAGAAAAGACCGAATTCGACGTCGTGCTGGTGGAAGCCGGCGCCAACAAGATCAACGTGATCAAGGTTGTGCGCGAAATCACCGGCCTGGGTCTGAAGGAAGCCAAGGATCTGACCGAAGCCGGTGGCAAGGTCAAGGAAGGCATCTCGAAGGCCGACGCCGAAGCGATGAAGAAGAAGTTCGAAGAGGCTGGCGCCAAGGTCGAGCTGAAGTAATCGAACCGGGATGCGCATCGCATCCTGACATCGGTTTCAGGGCTGGGTCGGGGGTTTCCCCGGCCCGGCTTTCTGCGTCCTGGCCGGCGGTTCGGTCATGCGCGGCGTGTCTTGGCAGAGGCTTGCCGGAAAAGCCCCTTCCAAGGCGCGGTCAGAGGTTCGGGAGCCACCCAAGGGCCGGGCGGCATGAATGGAACCTCTCCCCCTGTTCGCAAATGGCACGCACCCGTTGCCCATCGGGATGCGCGGCCAGCGATGAATGAAAGGTGACGACGAGCATGGCGCAAGCTTATGTTGGCCAGAAGCGCATCCGCCGGTATTTCGGCAAGATCCGCGAAGTCCTGGAGATGCCGAACCTGATCGAGGTGCAGAAGTCGTCCTACGACCTGTTCCTGCGCTCGGGCGACAGTGACAAGCCGCTGGACGGTGAAGGCATCCAGGGCACCTTCCAGTCGGTATTCCCGATCAAGGACTTCAACGAAACCGCTGTGCTGGAGTTCGTGAAATACGAACTGGAAAAGCCCAAGTATGACGTTGACGAATGCATGCAGCGCGACCTGACCTATGCGGCACCGCTGAAGGTGACGCTGCGTCTGATCGTGTTCGATGTGGATGAAACCACCGGCGCCCGCTCGGTCAAGGACATCAAGGAGCAGGACGTCTACATGGGCGACATGCCCCTGATGACCTCGAACGGCACGTTCATCGTGAACGGCACCGAACGGGTGATCGTGTCCCAGATGCACCGGTCTCCGGGCGTGTTCTTCGACCATGACAAGGGCAAGACCCATTCCTCGGGCAAACTGCTGTTCGCCTGCCGGATCATTCCCTATCGTGGCTCGTGGCTGGATTTCGAATTCGACGCCAAGGATGTGGTGTTCGCCCGCATCGACCGCCGCCGCAAGCTGCCCGTGACCACGCTGCTTTATGCGCTGGGCATGGATCAGGAAGGCATCATGGATGCCTATTACGAGACGGTTTCCTACCGCTACGTGAAGAACCAGGGCTGGGTGACCAAGTTCTTCCCGCAGCGCGTGTCGGGCACCCGTCCGTCCTATGACCTGGTCGATGCCGCCACCGGCGAAGTGATCCTGAAGGCGGGCGAGAAGGTCACGCCCCGCATGGTCAAGAAATGGAAGGATGACGCCAAGGTTCACGAACTGCTGGTGCCATTCGATCACATCCTGGGCCGCTATGTCGCCAAGGACATCATCAACGAGGCGACCGGCGAGAT
>JAKALB010000139.1 GCA_021813365.1 Pseudomonadota bacterium
CCTGAGCCGGCCGAACCGGCGGCCGCCTCCGGCGACACTCCGTCTCGCCTTTGCGCCGCCTCCGGTTCAGGGGGGCTCTGCCCCCCGGCTTCGCCTCCCCCCGGGATATTTCGCGCAAGGTGAAAGGCTGGTCCGCGGCCCTGCTTTCATCTTGCCGCAAATATCCCACGGGGGGTCTGGGGGGTGTGAAACCCCCCAGCGCCAGGACGGTGCCGGAGGCATGCGCGCCGAAGACGGCCACCAGGTCGGCGGCGTCAGTTCGAAAGCACCAGTTTCAGCGCCCGGCCATAATTCAGCGCGGGATCGAAGGCGCCGCTGCGCAGGAAAGCCAGGGTCTGGGCAATGACTTCGGGATTGTTCATCATGAATGTATGCGTCACCGGCAGGGTGATGTGGTCGCGCATCCCCTCGACCCTTGTCGCCGCGACCGAGACCTTGCCGTCATCCCCGCCGGGCAGGATGCTGGAATACAGCGGATTCAGCGTGCGGTTGCCGGCGATCACGCCCAGGGGGAAATCCACCGCCGGCAGGCGGCGCGGAAAGCTGTCCGGCCCGGTGCCCAGTTCCAGCCCCGCCGGGCCGTTGAACCATCGGAATGGTGCCAGAGTCGCCAGGGCATCGACCAGTTCCGACCCCTGGTTCGGGGGCGCCAGCATCACCACCCGGCCGAGGCGGGCCAGGCGGTTCTGAGCCAGCCAGGCGCGCAGCAGGATGCCGCCCATCGAATGGGTGACGAAATGCACCGTCTCGCCGGGGCCGCAGCGCGCCACCGCCTGGCCGACCGCCCCCACCAGCACCTCGATCGGCGCCCTGGTCGAGGCATAGCCCTGATTCACCACATGATAGCCCTTGGACTTGAGCGCCTGACTCATCACCAGCATCGAGGCTTCGGATCGCGCCAGGCCATGCAGCAGCACGACGCAATCGCCCGCCGTCACCGCCGCCGGTGCCGCCGCCAGCAGGGCCGACAAGGCCAGTGCCCTGGACATGTTGCGCATGGTCCGACTCTGCGCCCGCACAGGGCATGCCGCAAGGGCGCACGTTGCGTCACTTGCCCGATGCCCGCGACTGCGATACACGATGCGTGCCGGGGTCGTCCCGGTATTCTCAGGGCGGGGTGCGATTCCCCACCGGCGGTGACAGCCCGCGAGCGCCTTTGCCGAAAGGCAAAGGGTCAGCAGATCCGGTGGAACTCCGGGGCCGACGGTATAGTCCGGATGAAAGAGAATGAGAACCAGCCTGCCCGGTCCGGCGAGGACCGGAGGCACGCGGCCTCATGATCTCCCTGATTCAGCGCGGTGGTGAAAGGATACGCCATGAATCAGAAAAAACTCAAGGGTGCCCTCTATATGGTGCTGGCCGGGATCTGCTTTGCCCTGGCCAATGCGGTCACCTGGACCGTCACCTACAAGTTGGGTTTCAAGCCGCAATCCGATGCCTTCTGGCAATATGCCATTGCCACGGTCTTTTCCGCGCCGTTCATCTGGCGGCACGGCCTGGCCAGCATGAAGACCAGCCACCCGATCCTGCACCTGCTGCGCATCGGCCTTTCGGTTCTGGGTGTGCAGGCCTTTACCATGGCCTTCGCCAGCGGCACCCCGCCCTGGCACGTGATCGCGCTGGTGATGACCTCGCCCTTCTTCGTGATGATCGGTGCGGTCGTGCTGCTGGGCGAGCGCGTCGGCCCGAACCGCTGGATCGCCGCCGCCATCGGCTTCACCGGGGCGATGATCATCCTGCGCCCCTGGGAAAGCGGGTTCGGCGTGGACAAGCTGCTGCCGATGGCCGCGGCCATCACCTGGGGCGGCGCCTCGCTGATCACCAAGCGTCTGACGCGCGAAGAGCCGCAGACCTCGATCACCATGTGGCTTCTGGTGCTGCTCACCCCGGTCAACCTGATGTTTTCGCTGGGTGCCGGGTTCGAGATGCCTTCGACCCAGATCTGGGGCTATCTGCTGGCGGGCGGCGTGATCATGTATTTCGCCCAGCATTTCCTGACGCTCAGCTATGCCGCCGCGGATGCCGCCTTCGTGCAGCCGTTCGACGACCTCAAGCTGTTTTCGAACATTGCGGTCAGCTGGCTGGTGCTGAATTTCGCCCCGGAGGGCAGCTATTGGCTGGGTATCCTCCTGGTTCTGGCCGGGTCGTCCTATCTGCTGTGGAGCGAGCATCGCGGCATCCCGGATGAAGACAACCTGCGGGTGCCCGCCGAGGGCTGAGGCCGCGGGCGGCCTTGCAGCAGGGTGCACGCGCAGGGGCCGCTCCGGAAGGGGCGGCCTCTGGACTTTTGCCCGCGGCCGGTGAACTTTCCGCTCATGGCTGTCACCCGCTGCATCCGCCTGACCTTGCGCGCCCTGGCCCGTGACCCGCGGGAAAGGCGGGTCCGATGAGCCGCGCCTTTGTCAGGGAGGGCTCGGGCGAGCTGGATCCGTTGCCCGACCTGCCGATCTCGCCGCATCCCAATTATGTCACCCCGCGCGGGCTGGCCGCGTTGCAGGCCCGGCTGGCCGCCACGCAGGCGCAACTGGCGGCGCTGCGCGCCCGGACCGACCGGCTGGACAAGCTGCCCGAGGCCGCCGCCGAACGCGATATCCGTTATCTGGAGGCCCGGCTGAAATCGGCGATCCTGAAGATGCCGCCCGCCGACACCGGCACGGTGGGCTTTGGCCATGCCGTGACCGTGGCCGGTCCGGACGGCCGCGAGACCACTTACGAAATCACCGGCGAGGATGAGGCCGACCCCGCCCAACTGCGCATTGCGCCGCATTCGCCCCTGGCCCGGGCGCTGCTGGGCGCGGCGGTGGGCGACACGGTGACCTGGCGCCGCCCGTCCGGCACGCTGGAAATGACCGTGGTGGCGATCCGATGCCCGGGCCCCTGATCCGCGCGCTGGACCCGGTGGCCGACCGCCCCGCACTGGCCGCACTGTTGACCGAGGCGCAGGATTACTACCTGCTCTGGCTCGGCCATCCGCCGGGCGAGGACGAGGTGACGGACGCCCTGACCTCGACCCCGCCGGGCTGCGATCCGGCGCGGTCATACCGGCTGGGTCTCTATCTGGAGGGCCGGCTCAGCGGCGTGGCGGAACTGTCCTTCGGCTATCCGCTGCCCGAGGATGGCTTCCTGGGCCTGATGATTCTGGCTCCGCGCGCCCGGTCCCGCGGCAACGGCGCGCGGTTTCATGACCATATCCTGTCTCTCGCCCGCGCCTGCGGCTGCCCGCGCATCTGCCTTGGCGTGCTGGACGCCAATCCGCGCGGCATGGGCTTCTGGAAGTCGCAGGGCTATGCGGAAACCGGCGTCACCCGTCAGGATACCGAGACCGGGCACCTGATCCACCGATTGGCCCGGCAAGTGTAGAGCCGTCATCTTGAGACCGCCTTGCCCGGCCGACCAGCCCGGGCCGCGCCTGCCACCCTAGTCCGGCTTCGACCGCAGCGACCAGCCGACGCCGCCGATCACCAGCACCATCGCCAGCACCTGCCGCAGCGAGGGCGCCTCGCCCAACAGCAGAAGCCCCCCGGCCATCGCGATCACCGGGACAGTCAGCTGCGCCACCGCCGCGCTTGAGGCGCGCAGCTTCGGCAGCACCCCATACCACAGCGCATAGCCAAGGCCCGAGGTCATCGCGCCCGAAACCACCGCAAGCAGAAGGCCCCTGGGGTCGACCGTCCCATGCCCGGTTCCTGCCAGCACCAGCAGGGCCAATGGCGTCGCCAGCATGAAATTCGCCGCCGTCCGCGCCGTGGGATCCTGCGCGGCCTCCTCCTGCGGGCGACGGCCGCGCAAGGAATAGAGCCCCCAACCAAGGCCCGCCGCAGCCATCAGCGCCGCGCCTTCCAGCGGCAGAGGCGCCGGGCCGCCGGGCCAGAGCAGCCAGACCAGGCCGCCAAAGGCCAGACCCGCGCCGATCCAGCGGCGGGGGGCCAGCGCCTCTCCCCCCATCACCGCGCCCGCGAACATGGTGATCTGCACCGTGCCGAACAGCACCAGCGCACCGATCCCGGCATCCAGCCAGCGATAGGCAAAGGAAAACCCCAGGACGTAAACCGCCAGCGCCGCCGCATCCCCCGCCCGCCCCGCGCTGCGCAGCGGCACGGACCCGCGCCCGGCCAGGGCCAGCGCAGCCAGCGCCGCCGCGCCCGACGCGAGCCGGATCGCGGCGAACAGCGCCGGCGAAATCTCCGTCCCGGCCAGCGCGGCGCGATTCAGCAGCGAATTGCCGGCAAAGGCCAGCATGGCCAGCCCGACCAGTGCCACAAGGCGAAGGCCATCCCCCATCCTGCGAGCCTATCCGCCACAGGCCCCGCGGAAAAGAAGAAAGGGGCCCCGTTGCCGGAGCCCCCCGTTTCCTTCGCGAGAAGGATGGATCAGAAATCCATCCCGCCGCCCATGCCGCCACCCATGCCGCCACCGGCCGGGGCCGCGTTCTTCTCGGCCGGACGGTCCGCAATCATGGCTTCGGTGGTGATCAGCAGCGAAGCGATCGAGGCCGCATCTTCCAGCGCCGTGCGCACGACCTTGGCCGGGTCGATCACGCCGAACTTGAACATGTCGCCATATTCCTCGGTCTGGGCGTTGAAGCCGAAGGTCAGATCCTTCGATTCGCGCACCTTGCCGGCCACGACGGCGCCGTCGACACCGGCGTTCTCGGCGATCTGGCGCAGCGGGGCTTCCAGCGCGCGACGCACGATGGCAATGCCGTTGTCCTGATCCGGGTTGGCGCCCTTGAGATCCTTCAGCAGCTTGGCCGCCTGAACCAGGGCCACGCCGCCACCGACGACGATGCCTTCCTGAACCGCCGCACGGGTGGCGTTCAGCGCGTCATCGACGCGGTCCTTGCGCTCTTTCACTTCCACTTCGGTCATGCCGCCGACGCGGATCACCGCAACACCGCCCGCCAGCTTGGCCACGCGCTCTTGCAGCTTTTCGCGGTCGTAATCCGAGGTGGTTTCCTCGATCTGGGTGCGGATCTGCGCCACGCGGGCCTCGATCTCGGCCTTGTCACCGGCACCATCGACGATGGTGGTGTTGTCCTTGTTGATCGACACCTTCTTGGCGCGGCCCAGCATGTCCAGGGTCACGTTTTCCAGCTTCATGCCCAGGTCATCCGAGATCACCTGGCCGCCCGTCAGGATCGCGATGTCCTGCAGCATGGCCTTGCGGCGGTCGCCAAAGCCCGGGGCCTTCACGGCAGCGATCTTCAGGCCGCCGCGCAGCTTGTTGACCACCAGCGTGGCCAGGGCCTCGCCTTCCACGTCCTCGCTGATGATCAGCAGCGGGCGCTGCGACTGGATCACCGATTCCAGCAGCGGAACCATCGGCTGCAGCGACGACAGCTTCTTCTCGTTCAGCAGGATGTAGCAGTCTTCCAGCTCTGCCGTCATCTTGTCGGCATTGGTCACGAAATAGGGCGAGAGATAGCCGCGGTCGAACTGCATGCCCTCGACGACTTCGACTTCGGTCTCGAGGCCCTTGTTTTCCTCGACGGTGATGACGCCCTCATTGCCGACGCGCTGCATCGCATCCGCGATGAAACGGCCGATCTGCGCCTCGCCGTTGGCCGAGATCGTGCCGACCTGGGCCACTTCGTCGCTGTCCTTCACGGGGCGCGCGGCGGCCTTGATCGACTCGACAACCTTCGAGGTTGCCATGTCGATGCCGCGCTTCAGGTCCATCGGGTTCATGCCGGCGGCAACCGCCTTCATGCCTTCCTTGACGATGGCTTGGGCCAGGACGGTGGCGGTGGTGGTGCCGTCGCCCGCCTCGTCATTGGTGCGGGACGCGACTTCCTTCACCATCTGGGCGCCCATGTTCTCGAACTTGTCGGCCAGTTCGATTTCCTTGGCAACCGTCACGCCGTCCTTGGTGATGCGCGGCGAGCCGAAGGATTTGTCGATCACGACGTTGCGGCCTTTCGGGCCCAGGGTCACCTTCACCGCGTCGGCGAGGATGTTGACACCGCGCAGCATGCGGTCGCGGGCATCGGTGTCGAAACGGACGTCTTTTGCAGCCATTTCAGAAACTCCAGTCAGAATTGAGGGGTAGGGTGCGCAATCTCACGCACCGCCGGACCGTTCATCGGATCAGAGAATGATCCCCATGATGTCCGATTCCTTCATGATCAGCAGGTCTTCGCCGTTCAGCGTGACTTCCGTGCCCGACCACTTGCCGAACAGGACACGGTCACCGGCCTTGACCGAGGGAGCGATCAGTTCGCCCGAATCCTTGCGGGCGCCTTCGCCCACGGCCACGATCTCGCCTTCCGACGGCTTTTCCTTGGCGGTATCGGGGATGATCAGGCCGCCCTTGGTCTTTTCCTCGGATGCGACGCGGCGGACCAGGACGCGGTCATGCAGCGGTTTGAAAGCCATCTGGGTATCTCCCTTGGGTATCCAGGTTCAATGGTCTTAGCACTCACATCGGGCGAGTGCTAACGGCCTCCGAGTTAGGCGCGCCGCCTGCGCCTGTCAACACCCCCGCAAGGGCCGTCGGCGGAAAAAATCGCCGGGTTTCGCCTGGTCGCGCTTGGCGGGCGGGGCGCGCCGTGGCAGGCTCGCACCATGCTGCGCCGCCTGCTGCGCCCCCTTTGCGCGATCTTCCTTGCCCTGGCGTCAGGCCTGCCGGCGCTGGCCGAGTGTCAGGGCCATGACCTGATTGCCACCATGGCGCCGGGCGACCGCGCCGCGCTGGTGGCGCGGGCCGATGCCGTGCCCTTTGCGCGGGGCAACCTGTGGGTGGCGCGCCGGGGCGACCAGGTGGTCACGCTGGTGGGCACCTATCACATGGACGACCCCCGCCACGCCGCCACCCTGGCGGCATTGCAGCCCGCGCTGAAAGCTGCCCATACCCTGCTGGTCGAGGCCGGGCCGGACGAGATTGCCGCGCTGCAGGACCAGATGCGCGCCAATCCCGGCCTGATCGTGCTGCCACCGGGTCAGTCGCTGTATCAGACCCTGCCGCCCGAAACCTGGTCACGCCTGTCCGCCGCGCTGAAGGCCCGCGGGATCTCGGGCGCCGTGGTCACGCGCCTGCGGCCGTGGTACATCATGATGCTGTTGTCGCTTTCCTCCTGCGGGCCGCCTGACGGCCAGCCCGGAGGGCTGGACATGATGCTGATGACCGCCGCCCGTGACCGCGCCCTGCCGGTGCGCGGTCTCGAGCCGGCCGAGACCGTGTTCGACATCTTCAACCACCTGACGCTGGATGACCAGGTGGCGCTGCTGAACACCGCGCTTGCCGAAGCTGCCACGGCCGAGGATGGCATGTTCACCATGGCCGAGGCCTATTTTCGTGGCGAAAACCGCCTGATGTGGGAATTTTCTGCCTGGGAAACCGCCCGCCTGCCCGGCATCAGCCCGGATCAGGCCGCCCGGCAGATGGACCTGCTGGAGCGCACGGTGATCACCAACCGCAATCGCGCCTGGATTCCGGTGATCGAATCCGCCGCCGCCGAGGGGCCGGTCCTGGCCGGCTTTGGCGCGCTGCATCTGGCCGGCGACGATGGTGTGCTGAACCTTCTGGCGCAGAACGGCTGGGCGATCTCGCCGCTGGAGGCGCCATGACCCGATTGCGCCGCGAAAGGCTCGTGCGTCTGGACCGGCTGGACCTGGGACGCTTCGATGTCGGTCCCGGCAGGCGCCTGATCCCGATCACCGGCTTTCTTCTGACCACCGATGCCGGAACCCGCATCCTGTTCGACACCGGCTTTCCCGCCGCCTATGCGCAGGACGAACGCTCTGCTG